>JASLZL010000102.1 GCA_030754885.1 Rhodospirillales bacterium
GCCGTGTTGCCATTGGCGATCAACGCCTCCAGCCAATCCCTATCCTTGGGCGCAAGCTGGATCCTCACTTTCTTGCCCATACCGGCAGATTCGCATCAAATCCGCCTGTTGGGAATCCTTTGTTTCGAGCGGAACACTAGACTGGCACCAATCCAAAAGGTGTTCGGAATGCTTCGAGAGAAAGCCAAGGCCAAATTGATCAAACACTTGGATCGTGTTCCGGACGACGCCGATTCATGGCTGGAACTGGCCCGCCTTCGTTTTAGTACCGGCGACGATGCCGGGGGCATGTCGGCCGCCGAGCGCGTGCCGCTTTGTCATCCACTCTATCCCCGGGCCCTCCTGTGGACGCTCAAATACCACGATTCGCGGGATAAGAGCGGCCTTGATAGCAAGGTCGAAGTCCTTGCCAACCTTTTGATTTCGCAAGGCACGTGGGAATTATTCGTCGATTTAATCACGCTCCTCAACACTTGGGGTTACCACGGCGTCTCGGAGAGTCTCGTGGTGACGTTCATGCGCCAGCACGGGTCTCTTGCCAGCGGGTATCTGCTTCTTGGCCGGACCCTGTTCGCCGGCGGCCGTTATGAATTTGCATGGCAGGTTGCCCGCTGGATTTGGCCGGGCAACGAGCACAGCTTCGCCGACAAAATCGGCCCGATGCCATTCCAGCAGTCGCACCGGAAAAGGCCCCATGCCGACATCAAGGACCGGATCGACGCCTGTGTCGCGGCGGCGAATACAGCGGACGCCGATATCGTGCCGTACCGATTGGGCGGCGGCGATGCCGATCTTGACGATCATCGAGGCGCATCCATCCTCCTCGTCGGCCCCGAAACCAACAACCAGGTCTTCGAAAACGAAGTCTTGGCTTACTATGCCTTGAGCGCCCGCGAGTGCGGTCTCGATGTACAAGTCCATCTCGACGACGCCATCGTCTATCCGGAGAATACGCGCACCAGCGACGCCTATGCGATGAAGCGGTTGACGCTCTTGAGCGAACGCATCATCGAGTGCGCGCCCAGCCTATTGATCGTCGACGCGACGTACATTGCGCGTTCATGGACGATCACCCCGGAATTCCTTGCCGGCCTGAAACGTCGACACAAGTCTCGAATCGCGGTCGTTATTCGCGACAGCCCCCATGCTGGACTGCACATCGCCTTGCCGTGGGCCGAGGTCGCCGACGTCGTCAACGTTTTCGAACCGCGCGCCGCGATCTTGGATACGGCGTTTAGCGACAAGACGCTTGTCCTGCCGCCGCCCCTTCCGAAAAGCCTTTTCGGTTCCGGGGAAAAACCGGCCGAGCGGGATCTCGCACTCATGTTCGCGGGGACCGCGTCTGGTTTTCGGCCGATGATACTGTCTGCATTGATCAACGCGGATATCGATTTTACCTACTTCGACGACGCCGACCGCCAGCGGGAAATGGCGACGGTGGCGGAATACACGGCGGTCTTGAAACGCAGCCGGAGTTGCCTGAACTTTTCCTATCACGACGAGGACACCGGCGGGCGCGACGGCCGCATAGCGACGGGGCGGGTGTGGGAATCGATCGCGGCCGGTTGCGCCTTGATAGAACAAAAGAACGCAAGCACGGAAGCGTTTTTCGTCCCTTATCTGCATTACCTTCCCTATCGCGGCGTGGACGAGATCATCGAGTTCACGCGCTTCTTGGAATGCCATGAAGAGGAGCGCACAGCCCTGACGCGGCGCGCCGGCGAATGGCGTCTCGCGCATTACGGGCCTCGACGGATCTGGGGCACCCTATTGGCGCGCGCCCTTGCCTAAAGGGATTTGATGATGCCGTGCGCATGTGTCGGTTCGATTGACAAGCGCGGTGACTGTTATACCGTGGTCCGTCGGATGTCACCTTAGGTGCGGGAGGAAATCATGGGCGATATTCTATTTAAGAATATGGCGTTGCTCGACACCGAAGCCGGGGAATTGCTTTCGGGCCGTCAGGTCTTGGTGCGCGAGAAGACCATTGCCGAGGTTTCCGAGGGCGCCATCGAGGCACCCAGCGCCGAGGTTTTTGACCTTGGTGGGCGGACCTTGATGCCAGGCGTGATCGACTGCCACAACCATGTGGTCTCCAAACCTGTCGGCAACCCGTACACCTTGGGCTCGTGGGATACGGCGCGGGCGGCTGAAAGACTGCGCCGCGCGCTGATGCGCGGCTTTACGACGATGCGCGACGCGGGCGGCGCCGACTTGGGCCACAAGATGGCGGTCGAAGAGGGCCTTTTCATCGGCCCCAGGCTGTTCGTTTCCGGGCATCCCATATCGCAGACCGGGGGACACGGCGACAAGCGTTCCCAGGCCGATTTGTCGGAGCCTTGCATGTGCGTTGGCCTGGGGCCGGGCACGGCGCGCGTCGCCGACGGCGTCGATGAAGTGCGCCACGCCGCGCGCGACGAAATCCGGCTTGGCGCCGACCAGATCAAGGTCCATGCCTCGGGCGGCGTCGGCTCGACGGTCTCATCCATCGATCAGTTGCAGTATTCGATGGATGAGTTGAAGGCGCTTGTCGACGAGGCAACCCGCTCGCACACGTACATTCTCACCCACACCTATCCGGCGGAAGCCATCAAACGCTGCGTCGAGGCCGGGGTCCGCACCATCGAGCACGGCAACTTGATCGACGAAGAAGCGGGCGCCATGATGGCCAAGGCCGGGACCTATCTGGTGCCGACCCTGACCATCTATCACGAGACCATGGAGCACGGGCCGGAGAGGGGTTTTTCCCCCGACAAGATGCAGAAATGCGCCTATGTGATGGAGGCCGGATCGCGCTCGCTGGAGATTGCCAAGCGGGCCGGCGTCAAGGTTGCTTTCGGCACCGACGTCGGCAGTTGCCCGGACGCCCAATCACGGGAATTCCAGATCCGCGCCGAGGTCCAAAGTGCTGCCGAAATCCTTCACAGCGCCACGGTGGTCAGCGCCGAGGTGGTGCGCATGGAAGGCAAGATCGGTGTCATCCAGCCTGACGCCTATGCCGATATGTTGGTGGTAGACGGTGATCCCCTGGAGGACCTAAGCCTGCTCGCCGGCCAGGGCGAGCACCTCTCCGCCATCATGAAAGAGGGCACGTTTTATAAAAACGAGCTTTAGGCCAAGCGCGAGGGGTGATTCCCGATAAAGGGTTCAGGCGATATCCAGCCCCACATCCAGGGTCGGGGCGCTATGGGTCAGCCAGCCGGCGGAAATGACGTCGACGCCTGATTGAGCGACGGCGCGGGCGGTTTCGGCGGTGATGCGGCCCGAGGCTTCGGCGATGGCGCGGCCGTCGATAATGGCGACTGCCTGCTTCAGGGTTGGCGGGTCCATGTTGTCGAGCAGAACGGCGTCGGCGCCGACCTCCATGGCTTCGCGCAACTGATCGAGCGTATCCACTTCCACCTCGATCTTGACCATGTGGCCGGCCGTGGCCTTGACCCGTTCGATGGCGATGGCAATGCCCCCGGCGACGGCAATGTGGTTGTCTTTGATCAAAATACCGTCGTCCAGACCGAAACGGTGATTGAAGCCGCCGCCAACCCGTACGGCGTATTTTTCGATGGCGCGCAGGCCAGGTGTGGTCTTGCGCGTGCAGGTAACGCGCGTCTTGGTGCCGGCAACCGCGTCGACGATAGCGCGAGTGGCGGTGGCGATACCCGACAAATGGCCGACGAAGTTAAGTGCGACGCGTTCGCCCGTGAGAATGGCGCGAGCCCGCCCCTTGACCTTAAGGACGGCCTGTCCTGGCTCGACGCCGTCGCCGTCACTGCATGGCGCAGTAATGTCTGCGCCGGGATCGAGCAGACGAAAGGTCTCGACGGCGAAATCAAGACCGGCGATCCGCCCCGCCGACCGGGCCACCATGGCGGCCGACATGGTGGCATCATCGGCGATTATGCTGTCAGTGGTGATATCGCCGGTGCGGCCAAGGTCCTCGGTCAGGGCATTGCGCACCGCTGTCTGGACGATGAGTGGGGAAAGGGGGATAGGGTGCTTGTTCGTCTTGGTCATGCCACTATCGCTCCGTAATCGTCCTTGTCGACGGAGATGCCGCCGGCACCGACGACAATGACATCGGCGCGATGATCAAGGGGCGCCGCCCACCTTACCCGCGTCCGACCTTAAGCATGTTTTCCACCGCCCGGCGGGCTTTGGAAGCGATCGAGGCATTGATCGTAACCTCAAATTTCATCTCGCGCAGGGCCTCGGCGATATTTTCCATGGTGATGCGTTGCATGTGCGGGCACAGACTACACGAACGGATGAAGCGGGTTCTGGGGTTGGTGGAAATCAGGTTGTCGCTCATGGAACACTCGGTGATCAGGGCCACCTCCGGCGGCTGGTGGTCGCGCACATAATCGGCCATGCCCGAGGTCGAACCCGCATAGTCAACCTCTTGCAGCACTTCCGGCGCGCATTCAGGATGTGCCAGAACGGTGACGTCGGGATGGGCGCGCCTGAGGGCGACGACCTGATCGGCGGTGAAGGTTTCATGGACTTCGCAGCGACCGGGGAAGGTGATGATCTCGACATCCGTTACGGCGGCGACGTTCCGGGCGAGATATTCGTCGGGCAAAAGCATGACCCGGTCGACGCCCAGGGATTCGACGACCAGTTTGGCGTTTGCCGAAGTACAACAAACATCGGACTCGGCTTTGACTTCGGCCGACGTATTGACATAGGTGACGACCGGTACGCCCGGGTAGAGCCGTCGCATCTTGCGGATATCGGCGCCGCTGATCGATTCGGCCAAGGAGCATCCCGCCGCCGGATCGGGGATGATCACCGTCTTTTCCGGGTTCAACAGCTTGGCGGTTTCAGCCATGAAATGAACGCCGCAAAGAACGATGACGTCGGCCTCTACGTCCATTGCCCGTTGCGCCAATGCCAGGGAATCGCCACCAATATCGGAAACGCAGTGATAAATGTCCGGTGTCATGTAGTTATGGGCCAAGATTACCGCGTTGCGTTCGCGCTTGAGACGCAGGACCTCATCCACGTCGGGAGCGAAATACGGCCAAGCCGCTTCTGAAATAACCGATTTTACCCGCTCGTATACAGGTGCAGTGCGCGCCGCAATTGCCGGGGTGTAATCTGGATTATCGTTCAACGTTTGCAACATTGCGGCCTCCAGGACAATATACTCAAAACGAGCATTAACGGGTCAAAAAAAACCGCCGAGCCCGTTATGTACTTTATGTAACTTTGAGCATAAGCAAATTCAAGTCCAAAAAGAACTTTTTTTTCGCCATGGTGAATAGCGGAAGTTCGGAATTTTACTCGACCGTTGTACGCAGGCCCGGCAATTTGACCCCTGGTGCCTGGCGTTCCGCCACCACCGCCGGGCGAAAGCGGAATTGCTGGGCCGGACGGCCGCCGGTGTCGCTAATTTTCTGGCCCGTTGTCTCAACCAAGCCGGTTTTCTCCACCAACCGGCGGAAATTCTGTTTGTGCAGGCGCTTGCCCGACAGGGCCTCGACCAATAATTGCAGTTGCAACAGTGTGAAGGCCGGCGGCATCAGTTCGAAAACGACCGGGCGATATTTAATTTTCGAGCGCAAACGGCCAACCCCGGTGGCCAGAATACGCCGATGATCGAGGGCCATGGCCGTGGATGGGATGACATTTTCGCAGCACACGCCTTCGCGGACGGCTTCAACGATCAGTTCCGCCTCAAAGAGCAGCTCGTAACGCTCCAATACAAGCTCTTCATTCCACGGAGATCGGCCAATGCCAAAAGTCTGCGCGATACGGGTACGCCGCGACCGCACTGCCGCCGCCGAGGCGGCACGGGCCGCCCAGGCATCAAGATGGGGCTCGATCGTGGCGCCCAGAATGTCGGGTTTGCCCTCGCGCCAGTCCTCCCATGGGAAGAAGCTATACCAGCTCCTCCAAATATTTTGTTGGGCGTTGCGAACGCTGCTGTCTCTTTCGGCATCGCGCACCAGGGCAAGATAGCCGATGCTGACGACCCGTGGACCGCCACGCTCCTCCTCGGGATCCCGGTCCCGGTCGCCGAAAGTGTAAAGCTGCTCGACGTAACCCAATTTGAGGGCGGTCTGAGCCTCCACCCATGACCTCAGACCGCTTTCCAGGGTTCGATGTTGCAGCGGGTGAAACGGACCGAAGGGTAGGGAGGCCGCGCGCCCGTCGTCGCCGGCTCCGGCCGGATGGTTGTTGACCACCAGAACATGTGGCGAGTGCTCATCAGACGCAACGATAACCGCATTGAGGCCGATGACGAGGCCATGGTCCAGGTCAGAATCGGGTGCGTTCCGAGGTTCAATCAATTGCGAGCCGTTTGCAAAAATATCCGCGCTGGAAGATCTCACGATACTACAGCGGACGATTGGCTTCGCACAGGTTGATATTAGGCGTGGACGAAATTGATGGCCCAGATTGCGATGGCGTTCGTCGAAAACCCGACCACCTAATTGCCATCATGAAGAAGGATAAGTTCTACAAGAACGCCCTCAGCCCGCCGTCGCTGCCGGCCCCAAAACGTCGTCCATGGCCCTTTTCAGCCGCGCCCGCATTTTGTCTGAATCGGCGAGGAGTTTGACCAAGGACGCCGTTCCGGCCACCGGCATGTTCGGCACGGCGCGGGCGAAGAGTTGGCGGCGTCTCTCCTGGCGCACCGACCGGGGCAGGGCGAAGAGGCGGCGGTTAATCTCGCACATGGTTTCGTCGTCGAACACCGCTTCCCACGCCTCGCGTTCGGGTCCGAAGTCAAAATCGGCGCGGATGTTGTCCTTGACGCGGGCGCCGCGTACTTTTCGGGTGGCCTTGGCATTCAGATTGCCATTGGCATCGATCACCACGCCGTATTCCTTTCGCGCCGCGCCGCGGCCGACGAAGCCCAGCTCCACGTCGCGACAGACGGCTTGCGGGTCGCGGCGGAAAGGATCGCCGTAGCCGGCCGCGCCCGGCATTAGAATGGTCAGGGTGTCGCCGCGGTCGAGGCGGATTTCCTCGATCTTGCTGACTTCAAGCTCGTCCGCCCGGCCCCGGTTTCGGATCATGCGCAGGTGCGCCCCGGGCCGGCCGCCGGCGACGCCCCAGGGGGGAAAGCGCACGCGCTCGTTGCCGCGTACCCGGACTTTGCCACCGTCGCTGAGGACCTCGAAGGTCATCATCTGCCCGACACCGCCGCGCCACCGCCCGGCGCCGCCCGAATCGGTCCGAACGTCATATTCAGTGACGCAGAGCGACGATTTGGCCTCAACCGTTTCCAAGGGGTGGTTGTGCATGGTGTTCATGGTGACGTCGCGAACATCGACGCCGTCATGGCCCAAATAGGCGCTCATGCCACCGCGCATGGCTTGGACCACGGTGACGTTGGAGTCCTTGCCGTCGCCGCCGGGCTCGCTGAGCACAATGGAGCAGCCGGCGCCGCAGGTCGGCCCGGCCATGAGCTCGGGCTGAGAGCGCAGCAGTGTGCCGCCGATCGCGTCGTTGAGCGCGGTCGCGCTGTTAAAACGCAATCCCACGGCATCGGGGAACTCGGCGTTGATGAGGGTGCCCGGCGGGCTTGTGCACGACATCGGACGGTAGGTGCCGGCGTTGAGCGGAACGGTCGGGTCGTGGGTGCGCACAAACGTGGTGATGCGCCGGGTAAACATGTTGTGGAGCGTTCCCATGGTCGGAATATTGTAAGATGCCGCGACCGCCGGATCCGTGCCGGTGAAGTCGAAGTGCAGGCGTCCGTCGTCGATCGTCAGGCGGACGCGGACGCGGACCGGGATGCGCGAGCGCCCGTCGCTGTCGATATACTCCCAAAAAACGTAAGTGCCGTCGGGCAGGCGGCGCAATACTTCGCGCACTTTGGTCGCGGCGTAGTCCTTGAGCGCCTCATGGCTGGCTAGGAAATCCTCGACGCCGTATTGCTCGACCGTATCAAGGACCCGCTGGCGGCCGACACCGAGCGCTCCCTTCATCGATTCGACGTCGCGCATGTTGATGTGAGGTAGCCGACAATTGGCCTGGAATATGGTGATGAAGTCTTGGTTGATCTCGCCGCCCGATGCCAGCTTCATCGGCGGAATGCGCATCCCCTCTTGGAACAGCTCGTGGTTGGACGGCGCGATCGAGCCCGGCACCCGGCCGCCGACGTCCATGAAATGAACGAAGCACCAGCCATAGCAGACCAAGGTATCACCGTAGAAATAGGGCTGGATCAGGTGCAGGTCGGGAAGGTGGGTCGACATGCCCTGCGACAGATAGGGATCGTTGGTGATGATGACGTCACCGTCGACAAGATCGGGGAACAGCGACAGTGTATGGGCGGCCGGTACGTTGATTGACGTGGTCTTGTTTTCGGGGGCCCAGCCGAACATCTCACCTTTCAGATCAATGAGCCCGACGGCAAAGTCGGCTGCCTCGTTGACATAGATGGAGCGCGACGAGCGCAGCAGGGTGGCGCTGATTTCGTCGGCGATCGCCGTCACCTTCTTATTCATTATCTCCAAGGTAACGGGGTCTAGGGCCTTTGGTTTCAACGTCTGGGCGCTCCCTTCGCCGCCATCATCGCCCGATCAGGGCGCGGGTGACGGTATCGGCTACACTATTATCCTTCCAGCTGTTTGCCAAATAAACTGGGTCCTAAACGCCCTCAACCGCTCGGCGTAGGGCGTGCAGGTTGGCATCGGACGTCTCAGCCGTGAGGATGGAACACCCCGGGCCAAGGAGAAGTCCTCGACCGCCGGTCCCTTCAATCGCGTTGCGCGCCTTTTTTTCCACTTCTTCGGGCGTCGCGGTGGCGAGAGTGGGCGAATTAACACCGCCGCCCACCGTCTTGCCGACCGTAGTGCGGCCGTCGGCCAGGCTTGGGTTGTTGTCGGTGCAGTTGTCCCAGTGGAAGACGTCAACCGGATAGTCGGACATGGCCTCCAGGTGGATCGCATCTTCGCACAGGTGCATGATATTGCACCCGAATCCCTGGGCCTCGGCCAATATCTGCAAGTCGTATGGACGGGCCAGGCGGCGATATTCCTCGGCTGGCAATTTATTTCGGTTGGCCCATTTGGAAGAGTAGTAGATGCCGTCGATGCCGCTCTCGCCGAGCCGGCGCACGAAGGGCGCAAAGGTTTCGGCGAACACGGCCAGCGCATGGGCAACTGATTCTGGATCTTGGCTTAGGTGGTTGATCATCAATTGCTTGTCTTGATCGACCAATTTTCCGGCCACGTCCAAAGGCGAGAACACGGTCATGATCAGCGGCACTTTGCCATTCATGGCCTCGCGGATCAGTTCGATTGCACGAAATTGCTCGGCCAGGGCCGGATGATCCAGGCCAAGGGGGCGCAATTTGCGCCAGTCCTCGGGCCGGGTGATGGGGTGACCCAGCGTTTTGTGGGGTTGTCCCGCCTGACTTGACGCTTGATATCGGAACCCGAAGCCTTCCACGTGGTAGCTGGCCCGTGCATGGATCTTGAGATAGTCCCAATCAAAGGTTTCTTGAAACCGCACCATGACGTCGGCTAAACCCTGGGCGGTCGTTTCCTCGTTAAAAAAGTGGCCCCACGCACTTACCGGCACGCGGTCCACGGAGGCGCCTGCGACGGCCGCCTGAAGCCTCTCGAACCTGTTCATTCCAATATTCCTAAGATGATTGCAGAGCGCGGCCCATGTTCACCGTGCCGGTGGTTCTGTATAGTGGCCCAGCCGGACGGCGCTGCGTCCGGCGAACAGACGGTGAGTCGGCATAACCAAAACGCAATCGTCGTAGGGCGTGACCACGGGCTCGTCGCCGTCGTAGGCGATTGCAGTGCCGCCCTTGGCGATGATTTCATAGCCCTGATAGGGCTCGACGAACTTGAACTGATCGGTCTTGATAGTCACCGCTTCGGTGACTTTGATGAACTTCTGCGCCGTCGGCGGTTCGGCCGGCAGTTGCGCCTTAGCCCAGTCCGCATTGATGACGTCCAGGTGTTGAAGGAAGCGCACCGTGGTCTCGGTCGAAACCGATGCGCAAGCAGCCGCCCAATGCTGGCCGCACTCAACCAAAAGGGCCGTCTTGGGGCTGTCGGGGTCGGAAAAAGCGCCATAGTCACGCATGCGCCGGCCTTGTTTGTGGCCAAAATCGGAAATCACACTGGCCGGAAAGCTTACGTCGCGGGACATCCCGCGGCTCTTGTCCGTTGGCCCTGCAATGATAAGCGGAGCGATGGGAAAGAACATGGAATGGATATCGAGCATGAAGTCGGCTTGCTCGACGATGGGCCGCAATTCTCGGGCGCGGCGAATGTCGGGGGTGTCGCGGTCGCCGTTCAAGTCTTCTTCGTCCCATACCCGGTTGATGTCCTCTTCCACTTGCCGCGAGTCGTTGGGGTTTTCAGGGTCGAAATTGTGATAGGCGGCGTGGTTCGAGAAGGCCAAGGTCAGTTTACCGCGCGTCGGTTGAACGTTCTCATGGAACAGAAAATCGAGGGTGATAGCACCACATATTTCGTTGCCATGGGTGACGGCAACCACAAGGGCATGGGGTCCTTCGCGACCGCTGTCGAGCGTGGTGACATATTCGACGCCGGTGTTGCCCGCGCGATAGGGCGCAATATCCGGTGCCTTGGTCTCAATGGGGTAGGTATTGGAAATCATGGGTTTCCTCCACGCTTGGGCCGGGTGCGACCTCTGTTAGTTTTAGCATAGGCATTGTTTCAACTCGTTGCTTTCGAGACAACCCGAAATCATTGACCGGCATCGCTGGCAAAGGTTCAACTTTCCATTGATTTTGTGCCCGATTCCAGGTTTTTCTATTTGCTGTCCGTCGCAGTCACTGCGTTGGGCCAGAGATGGGAAAAAAATTAAGATGCAGAAGCCCCATACAGATTGGAGCAATAGACGCTACTTGATCGTTGAAGGCGACGAGAAGTTCCGAGCCTGGTCCGAAGGTGTGCTCCGTAAGGTCGGGGCGGTCAATGTGCATTGCGCCGCATCATGTAATGACGGATTGGTCCAGCAAGAAAAACTCCATGCCGACGTGGTTCTCATCGACTTTCAGTTGAGCGATCTGCATCCCGTGGATTTCATGCGCCGTATCCGCAAACTGCAACAAAAAGGCGATGCGGAGACCCTTATCATTCCTGTGGCGACGGCGGCAGACGCGGCGGTACTGCGTCAAGCCTGCCTGGTCGGAATTCAAAGTTTCATTCGCAAACCAACGGATGCCGATAACTTTCTCAAGCGCGTCAACGGGGCGCTGAGCAATCCCCGGCGCTTTGTTTTCGGACGCCGATATTTCGGTCCCGAACGGCGATTGTCGCAGACGGATTATGACGGTGCCGACCGGCGAATTCCGGACGCTCAACCCGCCGCCGCGCCCCGGAGTATTCCTGCGGCAAAGCTGTCGCAGGCGACCGGGAAAACCAAACCCGCGCAAGCAGGAGAAAAAGTCAAACCCCCGCAGACGACCGGGGCGGCAAAGCCCACTGCTCGGGTGGCAGAAAAGAAAGCCACCACTTTGGCGCCCCCAATCGAACCGCCCCGATCTCAGAAACCTACAGGTGACGACGAGCCCTTGGTCCCGGTCGATGACGGTGAAATCACCCTGATTGAGGACGTGGACGTTGTCGGCATCGTCGACAAACTCTCGCCGGAGGTGAAACTGGCGGTCGAAGGTCACCTGGATTGGCTGCGAACGGGGGGGGGCAGGAAGGCGAGAGGGCGTCCTTGCAAGGGAGCGACCTGCACGGCGCCGAACTGGGTCGGATCAACCTTTCCAGCGTTAACCTGCGGGAGGCCGATCTATCCGACTCCGATTGCACTGGCACTAATTTTCAAGGGGCGGACCTTCGCCAAGCGAACCTGTCTCGTGCCGATATCTCAGACGGCAACCTGGGCGTCGCCAAGATGCGACACAGCACTCTCAAGAATACACGTCTGGATGGGGCAAACATGCGCGGCGCTGACTCGCCTGGGCGCCAGTGTCCAGATCAGCCCCGCATAGCCGATTAGGACGAGCCACGGTGCGATACTCGACAAGCTCATGACCGATTACCCGAAACCAAGCGATGTATGGCCGCCGACGGGCCGAACGCAAGGGTAGCGGGCCGGGCGGCAATGACAATCAACAATACCGTGATCAATCAACCAAGGTATTAGTCGTCGCGAAGCCGTCCCGGTTGGCCCAGAGAATGGCGATCGATGGCTACCGCCTTGATGAGGGCGTGGACGACCTTTCCCGGCCTGAGGTCCAGATCGTGGACCGAACGGCGCGTGACGCGAGCGATCAATGGAGCCCCGATGTCGAGCAGGACATCCGCCTGGGGGCCTTGGCCTAAGTCGATCTCGCGCACCACGCCTTCGAGCACGTTGAGGACGCTGATCTCGACCGGCGGTGTCAGGCTGAGGGAAACGTCGCGTGCGCGCACCCGTAATCTCAGTTGGGTCCCTTCCGGCAGGTCGATGCCGGGAACCAAGAGCCGTTTGCCGGCCACCATAAGTTCGCACAATCCGAATTCGGCGTCGTGTCCGGAAACGGTGGCCGAGAGTACGGCACCGGCCTCGAAGCGCCCGGTGTGGGGGCTGAGGTCGAGACGGCTCATGAGCTCTTCGACGCCGCCCGTTGCCACGACTCTGCCGTCGGCGATCAGCACCAAGGTGTCGGCCAGGCGGATAACCTCGTCGATGGCGTGGCTGACGTAAACGATGGGAAGGGCCAAGTCATCGCGCAGGCGCTCGATAAAGGGCAGGATCTCATTCTTGCGTGCGGTGTCCAACGATGCCAGGGGCTCGTCCATAAGCAGGAGTCTGGGACTGGCCAGCAGGGCGCGGCCGATGGCTACCCGCTGCTTCTCGCCGCCCGATAGCGTCTTCGGGCGGCGGCGCAAAAGAGAGCCCAGGTCCAAGAGTTCGACGACACGGGGCAAGTCTTGGTGACGCTCCTCGATCGGGATCAGGTTCATGCCGTATTCAAGATTGCCGCGCACGCTCATGTGGGGGAACAGGCGGCCTTCCTGGAAAACGTAGCCAAGACGGCGGTGTTCCGGCGCTACGTTGATGTAGGCCTTCGAATCGTAGAGCACCTGGTCGCCGATGGCGATGCGCCCGTCCTCGGCGGTCGCCAGCCCGGCAAGCAAATTAATCAGCGAGGTCTTGCCCGATCCCGAACGGCCGAAGAGCGCTGTCAATCCCGCACGGGCGCTGAACTGGGCGTCGAGCGCGAAATCTCCGAATTGGCCGCGGACATCAACCTCCAGCATGAGCTTAAGTCTCCTGCCGGCGGGCAATGCGCCGCGCCAGCACTTCGGACGCCATCAAGGCCGCCAGTGCAAGCACGACGGCAATGACGACGAGCCTAAACGCCCCCATCTCGCCACCCGGTGACTGGGTGAGGGTATAAAGAGCCAAGGGCAGGGTGCGGGTTTGGCCGGGGATGTTGGAAACAAAGGTGATGGTGGCACCGAACTCTCCCAGGCTGCGGGCGAAGGCTAGGATGGTTCCGGTCAGGATGCCGGGTAGCGTAAGCGGCAGGGTTATTGTGAAGAAAACCCGAAACGGTCCCGCGCCCAATGTGCGCGCGGCTTGTTCTAAGCGGCGGTCGACCTCATCAAGGGACAGGCGAATGGCGCGCACCATAAGCGGAAAGGCCATCACCGCGGCGGCGACGGCGGCACCCTTCCAGGTGAAGGCGACGGTAATGCCGAACCAGTCGTGGAGCCAACCGCCGACCACTCCTTGCCGTCCGAGCACGACGAGCAACAAGTATCCGACAACCACCGGCGGCACGATAAGCGGCAGATGGACCAGGCCGTTGACCAAGGTCTTGCCAAAAAAATTGTACCGCGCCAGGAACCAGGCTGTGAAGATGCCGAGCGGCAGACTCCACAGCACAGCCCAGAAAGCAACGCGGAGACTGAGGATCACGGCCTCGTTTTCCAGTGGTGTCAGGTTCCACATGGTCGTTCCATGTTCAAGGCGTTACAGCGGAAAAGCCGTGCCGGGCGAAGACGGCGCTGGCTTCGGCCGAGGTGAGGAATTCGAAAAATCGCCGCACCAGGGGACGCTCGCGGCCAGCGACGATGGCGGCGGGATAGACGATGGGCGGATGGCTGTCCGCCGGCAACAGGCCGACCACCCGCACCCCCCGGGTCACGCGGGCGTCGGTGGCATAGACGACGCCGGCCGCCGCCTCTCCCCTCTCGACCAGGACGAGGGCGGCGCGCACGTCGGCCGTGGGGGCCAGCCTGGCGGCGACGGAATCCCAAACGCCAAGTTTTACGAGTGCCCGACGGGCGTAGATGCCGGCCGGCACGTGGTCGGGATTGCCAAGAGCCAAGCGGCCGTCACCCAAGACGCGGGCAAGAGGAAAAGCCGAGGCGGTGCGCGACGTGATTGGCGCAGTGGCGGGGACGATGAGGGCCAGGCGGTTGCCCAAGAGATTGACTCGGCTGGCCACCACGATGGCCTTTTTGCGGGACAGAAAATCCATCCACTGGCGATTGGCCGAGACAAAGATATCGGCCGGCGCCCCGTTGGCGATCTGCTGGGCCAGGGCCGGACTGCCGGCAAAGGAAGCGCGCACCACACCTAATCCGCGCCCAGCGAAGACGCCCATCGCTTCTTCCATGGCCGTGGTGGTGCTGGCGGCGGCGAAGAGCAGCACGGCGGACTGCGCTGGCCCAGCGCCGCCAAACAGCAAGGCTGCCAGAACGATGCGGCAAACCAACGTACCACGCGCGACGCGCGACGCGTATGATGGAGCAGTGTCCTTTTGCGCCAAGCTCTCTACCCCCAGAGGCCTATGTGCTGAAAACCGGCGACGGCTGTCAAGCGGCGTCGGCGATGAAGGCGCGAAAGGTGTCTTCTATGGCCTTCCGGCCAATGTCGCGGGTGATGAAGACGAGGCGCGAGCGACGGTCATCGCCGGTCCACGCGGGTAGCGCCGTCGGCGGGTGGAAGACGTGTTGGACACCGTGCACGGCGACGGGGCGGTCTTCACTGACGACGTTGAGGACTCCCTTGACGCGCAGCACGTTCTCACCGTGCGTACTAAGCAGAGCCTCAAGAAAGGTGACGAACCCTTCCCAAGGGATGGGATCGTCGACGGTGATGCAAAAAGAGCCGATGCGCGCGTCGTGGCGGTTGACGTCGTGGTGGTGGTCGTGGCGCTTGGTATAGGCCTCGTCATTGAGCCAACGGCGCACGTCGGGAGTCTTGGTTTTGGGGTTGTAGAGACCGCTATCCAGCAGCGCGTCGGGTTCGACCCGGCCGTGTTTGGCGGCGATCAAGGTGGCGCCTGGGTTGATCTTACTGAGACGCCGGCGGAGCAAGACCACGGCGTCATCTTTGGAAAGGTCCGTCTTGGTAATCACGATGCGGTCGGCGACGGCGGCTTGTTTCAAGGACTCCTCATGAGCGTCCAACTGGCCATCGCCGAGGACGGCGTCGATGGTGGTGACAATGCCGTCCATCCGATATCGCTCGGCGATCACCGGATCGTTCATCAAGGTGTGGATGACGGGAGCCGGATCGGCGAGGCCCGTGGTCTCGATCAAGACGCGTCGGTATTGGGGAACCTCGGCGCGCACGCGCTTGATGAAAAGTTCACGCAGTGAATCGATCAGGTCGCCCCGCACCGTGCAACAAACACAGCCCGAATTGAGAAGAACGATGTCCTCGCTGACCTTCTCGACCAAAAGGTGGTCGAGGCCGATGTCACCGAACTCGTTGATCAGGACCGCCGTCTCGTCCATGGCGGGATGGCTGAGGAGGTGATTGAGCAATGTCGTCTTGCCACTGCCTAGAAACCCGGTGATGACGGTGACCGGGATCGAGGGGCATTCGGTTACGCCGCCCTCGCTCATTAGCCGTAAAGCTCCTCGGGATCGATCTCGACCTCGGCGATGACCTCCGCCCGGCCGTCGCGGAATGCGTTGAAGAAGCAGTTGCGTCGTCCGGTATGGCAGGCGACGCCTTTCTGGTCGACGAGAACCAGCACCGTGTCGGCGTCACAGTCCCAGCGGAAATCCTTGACGGTCTGTACCTGTCCCGAGCTTTCACCCTTGCGCCATAACTGGGCGCGCGAACGCGACCAATAGCAGACCCGTCCCGTGCGCAGGGTCTCGGCGACGGCATCGGTATTCATCCAGGCCATCATCAACACTTCGCCGGTGTCGTGTTGCTGGGCGATGGCGGGCACCAAGCCGTCGGCGTTGAAGCGGATGGCCGCGACCACGGCGCTCTCGACCGTATCGGTATCGTCACTCATGGTTCTACTCCGAGTAGTAAGAAGCGATCTAAATCGGCCTTTGCGGGGATCGTGTCAACCACCGCCGCGCCCAATCAAGCAGCCGGCCAGGGCATCGAGGTTGTTCTCCATCATTTCGAAATAAAGCCCGGGTCCCGCTTGCAGGCTGCTTCCCAGCGCGTCGAGGACAGCAATTTGGGCTCGGGTTCCCTTAACCAGTGTTGGAATCAGACGAGGCTCGAATTGGGGTTCCGTAAAGACGCAGGCGGCCTCGGCATCGGAGATGACGGCGTGGATATCGCTGAGATGCCTGGCACCGGGTGGCCGGTCGGGGTCGACGGTGACGAAGCCGGCGGCGCTCAGTCCAAGGGCGCGTTCCAGATACTGAAAGGAATCATGGAAGAGGATGAAGGGGGCAACGGGCTTGCCAGTAAATTGGCTTTTAATTCGTTGCGTCAGGGTATCTAAACGCGCTGCGGCGCGGGTGGCATTGCGCCGGTAGCCATCGGCATTTTGCGGGTCTTCGCTGGCCAGGGCATCGGCGGCTAACGCCACGATCTGCTGAGCGTTACCTGGATCGAGCCAAAGGTG
Source organism: Rhodospirillales bacterium (assembly GCA_030754885.1). GTDB lineage: Bacteria > Pseudomonadota > Alphaproteobacteria > Rhodospirillales > JASLLZ01 > JASLLZ01. The sequence continues at coordinate 16,778 of JASLZL010000102.1, forward strand.
AGGGTCCGGGGTGGGGTTGCCCGTTCGCCCGTCGGGATGCCGCCCGCGGGTCGCCATCAGGTTCATGGTGGACACTTTCGTAAGTGTGACGACACGTGCCTTTCCGGACAGGGCGGCGAGCGATCTGGTGAGAAATCCTTCCAGGCTAGGTCCGATCCAAAAGATGATCCGGGCGCTGTGCAGCCGGCGTGCGTCGGAGGGCCTGAGCGCGTAGGTATGCGGAGAGGCGGCGCCGTTCAGTAAGAGAGTCGGCACGCCGATGCCCTTCATGACTTCGGCGACCAGGGAGTGGACGGGCGGGATCGTTGCCACCACCAGGGGCGGGTCAGATTGGGCATTAGTACCGGATAGGCTTAACGCCGTCACCAAGAGGGCTTGGGCGGCGAGACGGGGGAGGGTTTTTCGCCACATGACGATGACTTCCAGGACACGAATTGATATGTTATAACATTGCTCATCTTGTGCGGTCTACCAGCGGAGTCAAGTTTGTCATGGTCCGGGGACGAAGAGATGCCGCTCCCGTCTTGTGGCACCGGAAACACGATCACCGGCGCTGTTTCGAAGATGCGCTGGCCCGCGCCGTGTCGTTGTGCCGCCGCTGCGGGGCGCGGCTGACGGCGATCAGGCGCCGCGTTCTCGAAGTGGTCTGGCAAGGACACCGTCCTCTCGGCGCCTACGAGATACTGGAGACATTGCGCGCCGAACGCGCTGGCGTCGCGCCGCCGACCGTGTATCGGGCACTCGATTTTCTGCTTGGACATGGCCTGGTGCACCGGATCGAAAGCCTTAACGCCTTCGTCGGATGCAGTGACCCCGGATCATCCCACGGCGGCCAATTTCTCATTTGCAGGACCTGTGGTACGGCGGCCGAGCTAAACGACCGGCGCATCGCATTGGCCATCGAGGGCTGCTCGTCGGAATCCGGTTTCCACGTCCACCACGCAACAATTGAGGTGAGCGGGCTGTGCCCGAACTGCCAACAGAGCGACGCGAAGGTGGCCAATGCCTGAAAGAGGTGTACCCCTGGTCGTGGTGGCGGGTGTCGATGTGCGATTCGGTTCCAAGGCCGTTCTCAGCGGTGTCGACCTCGTCGTCCATGCGGGCGAAGTGGTCAGCCTGATCGGTCCCAACGGCGCCGGTAAGACGACCCTAGTGCGCGTCGTTCTTGGCCTCATCGCGCCTGATCGGGGAAGCGTAAAGCGCGCGGCGGAGCGCATTGGCTATGTGCCGCAGCACTTGGCTGTCGATCCGACCCTGCCGTTGACGGTTCGGCGCTTCCTGGCCCTCGCCGGCGGCAATGATGAGCAAGCCCGGGACGTCCTCGCCGAGGTTGGTGCGGAAGAGGTCCTGGAGAGCCCGGTTCAAGAGCTTTCGGGCGGCGAGACGCGGCGCGTCCTGTTGGCCCGCGCCCTGTTGCGCGATCCCCGCCTCCTTGTTCTCGATGAACCGGCCCAGGGCGTCGACGTGGGCGGGCAGGCGGAGCTTTACGGGGTTATTCGCCGTGTCCGGGACCGCCATGGCTGCGGCGTCCTCATGGTGTCCCACGATCTGCATCTGGTCATGGCCGCTACCGACCGGGTGGTTTGTCTCAACCACCACGTCTGTTGCGTCGGTCATCCCGAGACGGTGAGCCGGGACCCCAATTACGTGGCCCTCTTCGGTGCGCGCGCGGCGGCCAATCTGGCCGTCTATCACCACCATCACGACCACCGCCACGATTCTTCGGGCGAGGTCGTGCCCCTGGACGAGAACGGTTCCCGCCATGGATGACTTCGTGGTCCGCGCCGTCCTGGCCGGCTTGGGGGTGGCCGCCGTGGCGGCGCCGCTTGGGGTTTTCGTGGTGTGGCGGCGCATGGCTTATTTCGGCGATACCATGGCCCATTCCGCGCTTCTGGGTGTGGCGCTTGGAATGCTGCTGGGGATCAATCTCGACTTCGGGGTATTCGTCGTCTGTGTCGTCACGGCGCTCCTGTTGGTCGGATTGCAGCGGCGCCGGCAGCTTGCCGACGACACGCTCTTGGGTATTCTTTCCCACGGTACGCTTTCTCTCGGCGTTATCGCCGTCACATTCCTCGAAAGCCTGCGCCTCGACCTGATATCCTATCTTTTCGGCGACATCCTGGCGGTGAGCGTTGCCGATCTGGCGTGGATTTACGGCGGCGGGGCATTGGTTCTGGGCGTGCTGGCCGTTATTTGGCGGCCCTTGCTGGCATCGGTCGTACACGAGGAATTGGCCCGCGTCGAAGGCATACCGGTGACCGCCGCGCGCCTGGTTTTCATGGTACTGATGGCGGCGGTGATCGCCGCCGCCATGAAGGTGGTCGGCGTGCTCCTGATCACGGCGCTCTTGATAATCCCGCCGGCCGCGGCGCGGCGCCTGGCCAGCACGCCGGAACAGATGGCCGTCCTGGCGGCCGTCGCCGGCTGTGCCGCCGTCGGCCTTGGACTGTGGGGATCGGTTACCTTCGATGCGCCGTCGGGGCCGTCGATCGTGGTGGCGGCACTGGCGTTGTTCGCCGCCAGTCTGGTGGTCCTCAGCCCGCGGCGGTGAGGCGTTCGAAGCCCTTTTCCAGATCGGCGATGAGATCGTCAGCGTCCTCCAGGCCGCAGTGGATACGCAAAGATGGACCCGCATGGTCCCACCGACTGGCAGAGCGTGAGCTTGACGGATTGATAGGTATGATCAGGCTCTCGTATCCGCCCCAACTGGCACCCATGGCATGAAGCTCAAGGCCGTCCAGCATGGCGGCCACCGCTTTCTTCGAGTAATTGTTCAGCAAAATGCTAAAAAGGCTTGAAGAACCTGTAAAATCACGTTTCCATATCTCATGGCCTGGGCAGTTGGATAAGGCCGGATGGCGGACTTCGTCGACCTCTGGGCGGGTTTCCAGCCAGTGCGCCACCTTGAGCCCCGTCTCTTGGTGGCGAGCCATGCGTGCGGCGAGGCTGCGCAGACCGCGCAATCCCAAATAGCAGTCGTCGGGAGCAGCGGAATAGCCGACATCGACGGTCCGTGCCTTGATCAACGGGAAAAGCTCGCGGCTGGTCGTGATGACCCCCAGCATGGCGTCGGAATGGCCGACGATGTACTTGGTGGCGGCCTGGACCGAGATATCGACGCCGTGCTTGAAGGGTTGGAAGAAGTAGCCGGCGCTCCAGGTGTTGTCCATGATCACTTTGGCGTCCGCCTTGTGTGCTTGGTTGGCGATGGCGGGGATGTCCTGTACCTCGAAGGTTAGGGAGCCCGGCGCTTCGACAAAGACGACCTTGGTTTGCGGCCGTAACAGCTCGGCGATGCCGCCATCGATCATGGGGTCGTAGTAGGTGGTCTCGACACCGAAATCAGCAAGCAGGCTGTCGCAAAAATGACGCGTCGGATGGTAGATATTGTCGACCATCAACACATGGTCGCCGGACTTTAGCAATGCCAGAAGGGGGCCGGCGATGGCGGCCATGCCGGACGGCACGGCAATGGTTTTTTCGCCGCCTTCGAGGGCCGTTACCGCCTCTTCGAAGGCGAAGGTCGTGGGAGTGCCGTAACGGCCGTAGTAGGGGATATCGAAGCGCTTATCGCGCGCCTCTTCCATGGCCAACATCGTCGGGAAGGTAATGGTTGAGGCATGGTAGACGGGCGGATTAACGATGCCGAAGTTCTCTTCCGGCTTGCGGCCAGTGGTGACCAGGCGGGTATCTTTTTTCATGG
>JASLZL010000103.1 GCA_030754885.1 Rhodospirillales bacterium
AGTGACCCATCAATCCAATTAGCGCAATTGAGGCAATGGGTTAGGAAAAATATGGGCTAGTTATCTGGGACAGCCCCTAAAAAATTTAAATTGCAGTGTCTATCATCAACTGATCGTTCACTATATTCATACTCGATCCACAGACCTTTTTTCTGATTTTGTTCGGAAGCGAGGATGTCCCCCGCGTTAAACGTTAGGGTCGCCCCAATCAAGGTTGCTATGAAATAACCCATGGATTTCTCCACCTCAAACGGTGCTAATTGTTGCGCCCAGCGCCAGGGCAGCGACAATCCTTGACGAGCCGACCAATAGAATGGGCCGGGACGCACCGAAGAACCGCGCCAATGCCTTAGAGAAATTGGTCGGAGCGGCCGGATTCGAACCGGCGACCCCTTGACCCCCAGTCAAGTGCGCTACCAGACTGCGCCACGCTCCGACACCCGGCGGCGGCGTCGCCTCCGGAAGGGGTGCACTATAGAAGTCGCTTTCAGGCCTTGCAACGGTGACCAAAGGCTTACCGGGCGGTGCCGTCCAGCATCCCGCGCAGCGTCTCCAATTCGGTCAAGAGGTCTTCCAGTTCGGCCCTCTGTCGAGGCGCCAGTTTGTCCACGTTCGTACCGTCAACGGCTGGTTTTTCACCGCCGGAGGTAAAAGCCTTGGCGCCGTTTTCGCGCAAAAGCTTCTGTACACCCTTGATCGTATAGCCGTCCCCGTACAAGAGATCGCGGATGCGGCGCAAAAGGAGAAGATCCTCTGGCCGGTAGTAGCGCCGCCCGCCACCGCGCTTAAGAGGGTGTATCTGGGGAAACTTGGTTTCCCAGAAGCGCAATACGTGCTGGGGAACGTCGAGTTCGCCCGCGACCTCGCTTATCGTTCGGAAGGCCGCCGCAGATTTCGTTGTGCGGCGCGGCGCGGGATTTTGCAAGATCGTTTCCGCCATGTCGATTGACCGGCTGGGCGAGCTATGCCCGCTCGTTGATGCGTTTCTTTAGGACATGAGAGGGACGGAAGACGAGTACCTTGCGTGGCAAGATAGGTACTTCCTCGCCGGTCTTGGGGTTGCGTCCGACCCGCTGGCCCTTGCGGCGCACCGTGAAACTGCCGAAAGACGATATTTTGACCGTTTCTTCGCGCGCCAATGCCTCTGAAATCTGGCCGAGGACCGATTCGAGTAACTCGGCCGATTCATTGCGCGAGAGACCGACCTCTTGATAAACGGCCTCGCCCAGTTGCGCCCGTGTAATGGTTCTGCCTGTCATGCCGTTTCACCCCAATCACTCGTGCCAGGATTGAAACCTAACGCGGCAGGAGAAATCCGTCAATATCAAAGGGATGGCGTGATTGCTTCAAGTGAGACGGCGGGTTTAAAAGGAAGCGTGCCGTGGCCGCGTCTTTACCAACGTACCAGCCCGGCGCCCCAGGTCATGCCGCCGCCCATGGCTTCCATCAAGATCAGTTGACCGTCCTTGATGCGGCCATCGCGCACGGCCACATCCAGGGCCAGCGGGATGGAGGCAGCCGATGTGTTGGCGTGGCGGTCGATGGTGACGACGATGCGTTCTGGAGGCAACTTGAGCTTGCGAGCCGTTCCGTCAAGAATGCGCTTGTTCGCCTGATGGGGCACCACCCAGTCGATGTCGTCCGCCGTCAGGCCGTTGGCGGCGATCGTCTCGAGAACGACATCGGTCAAGTTAACCACGGCGCGACGAAAGACCTCGCGTCCTTGCATACGCAGATACCCCGTCGCCTGGCTCGTCGAAGGACCGCCGTCAACATATAATAGGTCGGCCAGGCTGCCGTCGGAGTGCAGGTGTGTTGAAAGGATGCCGCGGGCCTCGGAGTTGCCCGTCCTGCTATGGCCCGGGTTCCCTAGGTCATTCTCCGCAGCAACCAAGACCACCGCGCCTGCGCCATCGCCGAATAACACGCAGGTAGCGCGGTCTTTCCAATCGAGAATGCGCGACATCGTTTCGGCGCCAATGACGAGGACGGTACGCGCCTGTCCGGCTTTGACGAAATTGTCGGCCACGGCAAGACCATAAATAAATCCCGAGCACGCGGCTTGGACGTCGAAAGCCGCGCCGTTACCCAGTCCCAGCTTGGCCTGGACTTGGGTGGCAACGGATGGAAAGGTGTTGTCCGGCGTCGTCGTGGCGACGACGATCATGTCCACATCCTTGGCCACCAAGCCGGCATCGGCGAGCGCTCTTTCAGCCGCCTTGAATGCCAGATCCGAGGTAAATTCGCCCTCGGCGGCGATGTGGCGTTGGTGGATCCCGGTACGCTCGACGATCCAGGCGTCGGATGTGTCCACTTTGGTGGCCAATTCGTCGTTGGTCAGCACGCGCTGGGGCAAATAGGAGCCGCATCCGGCAATTTTGGAAATTAGCGGATTCAAACCACGGCCACCTTGGGTTCGGGGGGCTCGGATATCAGCCGTTCCAGATCTTCCTTGATGCGTTCGTTGAAATCTCGGCGGATTAGGTCGGCCGCGACCTCGATCGCATTGGCGAATCCCAACTCGTCGGTGCCGCCGTGGCTCTTGATGCAGATACCGTTGAGGCCGACGAACATGGCGCCATTGTAACGCCTGGGGTCGATGCGTCTGCGAAAAGTGTTCAAAGCGGGCCACATTAAAAAGGTACCAAGCCGCGCCAGCAAGGAGCTGGTCAACGCCTCCTTGAGGAAGCGGGTCAGCATATGGGCCGTGCCTTCTGCCATTTTGAGTGCGATATTACCGGTGAAGCCGTCGGTAACGATAACGTCGACGACGCCGGCGCCGATGTCGTCTCCTTCAACGAAGCCGTGGAATTTGATGGGTAAGGGGCTCTCTTGCAAAATTGCACTTGCCTGTTTTACTGCCTCGTTGCCCTTGAGCCCTTCTGCGCCGACATTGAGGATGCCGATGGTGGGTTGAGCCAAGCCCAACACATGGCGCGCGAAAACCTCGCCCATGACCGCGAACTGCACCAGGTTGTCGGCGTCGCATTCGATATTGGCGCCCAGGTCGAGCATCACGCTTTCGCCGCGCTGGGTGGGAAAATAGGCGGAAATGGCCGGCCGGGCGATGCCGGGCAATGTTTTGAGCACGAACTTGGCCATGGCCATCAGCGCGCCCGTGTTTCCCGACGAGATCACGCCCGCCGCCTGACCACTGCCGACGGCGTTGATGGCCAGACGCATGCTGGATCCTCGCCCCGACCTCAATGCCAAAGACGGTTTGGCGTCATCGGTGACTATTTCGTCGGTGTGGTGAACAGTGCACACCTCTCGCGCTTTTGGGTGGGCGTTGAGAATTGGATCGATTTTGGCGCGGTCGCCGAACAAAAGAAAATCCACTTCGGGAAGCTTCTTGTGGGCGATGTCGATCCCTGCCACCACCATGTCGGGCGCGTTGTCGCCTCCCATGGCGTCGATGGAGAGAGTCAATCGTCGTGACAAGGGCAAACCCCAAATGGTTTCGACAATAGCAATTGGAAGCCTGTCTGAGCATTCATGACAGGCTCCTAGACGGCTTCGCGTGCCTCAATGACCTCGCGGCTGTCATAATGTCCGCATTCGGCGCAGACGTGATGGCGCCTCTTCAACTCGCCACAATTGGGGCATTCTTCGTGGGTTGCCGGATTTAGCGAATCGTGTGAGCGGCGCTGATTGCGCCGCGATCGCGTTATCTTACTCTTTGGGACGGCCATGTCTTGGTTCTTTCAGTCAATGTAGCCCCGTGGCACGGGGCCTGATTGTTTAAACAAGATTGCCGGATGGAGCAAGCGCCATACGGAACTATTCTGATTCTCGTTTCAATTTTTTAAATTCAGTTAGGGCGGCGAATGGACCCGAAGGCGCCGCCTCGCCTCCGGTATCCCGGGATCCGCTGACGTAACCGTTGAAAGTAGCGTCCTGGGATCGCGGAAATGGGTCGATTTCCAAAGCCAATTGCTCGGAGACGGCCTCGCCGAGATCTATGGTGTCGTCGACCAGCGGCTCGGGCGGATCCTCGCCATCGAGCGCGATGTCTTCCTCCGCCGGCGTTCCCGTCTTCTCTACCTGGGCGTAGTGGCGTTCGAACGAGGCCTCAACGGATGAACGCACGGGTTCAAGGGTAACAACGCATGACTGGGTTATGTCGGCCCTAAGTGTGCCCCGCAATCGAACACCGCCGCCTTCCTTGGCAACCAAGTGGACCGTGGCGTCCAGGCTGTCGAGTGACACCAGTCCAAAGCGTCGTGCAAGGGCCGCCCGCTCGTCCGCTTCCGCATCAATACGGATTTCGCCGCCGGTCAGATCGGCGATCGCCACGGCGCGTGAATATCCAGGCCCCTTTTCGACCGTCATGATCCTTCCTCCGTTCCGCAATCTTGGGCGTCGGGGGGCAAACCAAACGAGATTTCGCCGGCCAACAATTGCGTAGCCGGTTGGCCGTCGAGGGATGTCGCCTCGCGTTGTAGGTAGCTGGCCATCGCCGCTATGTCGCGGGAACGCGGCTCCCCCTTGCGGAACAGGTTGCGGCGCAAGGCTTCGATAAGAACGCCTTTGCCCTCCGCCAACCCTGACTCGTAGGCCGAGAGACGGCCATAGAACATCTTCACCATGCTTTTGACCCGTTTGCCGACGACCAGGTCGCCGACCCCCATTTCGCGCAAATTCTGGTCCATGTCATTGAACATCGCGTCGAAAACCGCCTGGGACAGAAGCGCCGTTTTCGTTTGGTCCCGTTTTAGACGGCGTAGCAAAAGGGCTGCATGCAAAGCGATCATGTCAAAACGCCCATCCACCGTGTCCGGCACACCGCAGGCCATATAGAATTCGGTCCGGCGGGCCTGCGCCACCAGGGCTCGGTATAGTTCTTGTCCGGCTTCGATATGGCGCGACGGTCGAAACATCTCTAATATTTTCATGCTTTTGCCCGGCCCTTGATGTCGGTACGCGGCTTCACCGACGATTGACAAAACGCACGGTGGGGTGCAAATCTTATCTTGTTCAAGGCCCGTAACCTTCCCGCCCTATCATATTGTCCGACGGAGGGCCTGATGTCAGTAAATATGCGTATGAATGACGGCTCAAGCGGTTTGTTGCGAGTCTGCGCCTGGAGCGCCGTGGTCCTGATGCTGACCGCTTGCGCGCCACGCATTGAGACGAGTGGTAACTTGCCCGATCCCGAACGGCTGGCCGAAATCAGCGACGGAGGTTTCGGCCGCGAGGAAGTATTGGAGGTCCTGGGCTCGCCGTCCAGTGTCGCCGCCCTTGAGGGCGAGGTCTGGTATTACATTTCGAAGCGTACCGAAACACTAGCCTTCTTCGAACCCGAAGTGAGCGACCAACAGGTGGTGATAATCCGCTTCGATGAAAAAGGCATGGTCTCAAAAGTCGAAACACTGGGCCTGGAACAGGCGCGCGCAATCGAACCGGCGGAACGGGAAACCCCGACGGCCGGAAACGAGTTGACGCTTTTCGATCAACTGATCGGCAATTTGGGTCGGTTCAACAAATAAATAAGCCAAGAACGGGCGGGATCAGACCTCTGCGATGTGCGCCTTCTTGCCGCGTCGGGCCGCACGCCCAGGCTGTCCGCCTGGTTTTGGCATATCTCCAGCAGTTTTTTCTTGGAGAAATTCGGTCAAAGGGCCCACCGGCTTGGGCGGACACAGGTAATAACCCTGAACTTCGTCGCACCCAAGTTCCTTGAGGATCGAAAGCTGACCCTCGGTCTCCACGCCTTCGGCCGCAACCCTGCGGTTAAGGCTGTGTCCCATGGTAATGATGGCCTTGATGATCTCAATTTCTTCGGTATTGGACACAATATTCGCTACGAAGGCGCCGTCGATCTTAATGGTGTCGATGGGGAATTGTCTGAGATGGTTGAGCGAAGAATAGCCGGTGCCGAAATCGTCCATTGAGATATGGATGCCCATGTCGTGGAGCGTGTCGAGGGCAACCACGATGTTCGTCGAGTCCGACATCAACATATTTTCAGTGATCTCGATCTCTAGTGATTTCGGGTCGACTCCGGTTTGCTTCAGAACGCGCTCGACGACGGAGATAAAACTTTCTTCCCTGAGTTGGCGTGCCGATAAATTGACAGCCACGCGCAGGGGAGCCAGCCCCTCTTTGCGCCACTTACGGTATTGCGTACAGGCCGTTCGAATGACCCATTCCCCCATCTCCATCGCCATGCCCGACTCTTCCATGATCGGGATGAATTTGGCCGGCGAAATGGCACCGAGTTTCCGACTGTTCCAGCGCATGAGGGCTTCTACGCTTGTGACTTGGCCGCTTCCGATTGCTAATTTCGGTTGATAGTGTAGGGCGAACTCGTGGCCTTTGCGTGCCTTGATCAGGCTGTTTTTGAGAACCACGCGTTCCTTGACCGCCTCGTTAAGATCGACGGTGAAGAACTGGTAGTTGGCCTTGCCCTGATCCTTGGCCCGATACATGGCGGCGTCGGCGTTGCGTAATAGGTGGCTGGCACTGTCTCCGTCGTCGGGAAAGACGGTTATGCCGATACTGGCCGAAACGAAGGCTTCGTGTCCGTCAAGAACGTACGGCTTGGCCAAGGCGTCGAGGATACGCTGAGCCACCATTGACCCGTTCCGCGGGTCTTCAAGATCGGGCATAATGACTGTGAACTCATCGCCCCCCAGGCGGGCAATGGTATCACCGCGGCGGACACATTCGCTGAGCCGTCTGGCGGCTTCCTGCAAAAGCAGATCGCCCACCTCGTGGCCCAAGGTGTCGTTGACCAGTTTGAATCCGTCCAGGTCGATGAACATGAGGCCCAGTTTGCCCTGTCCCCGTTTCATGCGAGCCAAGTCAAAGTTCAATCGGTCGAGAAACAGTGTCCGATTAGGCAACTCCGTCAAGGAGTCGTAGTTGGCCTGATAACGGATGCGTTCCTCGTCCTGTTTGCGCTTGGTAATGTCACCGATCAGAGCGGCGTATTGTTGAACCTTTCCGGTCTCGTCTGTAATGGCGGAAATGGACAGCCGTTGGGCATAGTCCTCTCCGCTCTTGCGCTTGTTCCAGAACTCCCCTTGCCAGTGCCCTTGCTTCTCCATGTCCTCTTGCATCTTGGTAAACAGGGTTTTGTCCTTCCTTAGGGCCTTGTGGAAGGTCGGCTTTTTGCCAATGACTTCGTCGGGTTGGTAGCCGGTAATCTCGGTAAAGGCGGGATTGACCGACGTGACGCGAAATTTGGCGTCGGCGATGAGGACCGCCTCGTTGGTGGTTTCGATTACTTTGGCCGCAAGGCGCAGGTTCCCCTCCGCCCGGCGGCGGTCGGCGGCCTCGCGGGTCAGCTTCCCGGTGGACATCCGAGCAGTCAAATCGCGAGCCTGAATGACTACTTCGCCGTCTCCCTTACCGTGGGAAGCACTGAAGGCCTCAACCTCAATTTCGTGACCGTCGCGCGAGGCGAGCCTCAGCGCCAAGGGCTTGCTCGCCGGCACTTTGCGTCTCAGAAGTTTCTGGGCAACGGCGATGTCATCGGTGTGGACGAATTCGACCCATGGCAGACCAATAAATTTGGTGCCGCGTTTGATGCCGAGCATTCGCTTTCCGGCATCATTGAGGAAAGCGACTGTTCCGTTATGGCAAAGACAGATCAGGTTCGCCGAAGATTTGGCGAGTTCAAGCGCCCAACCATTTCCAGCTTCGGAATTGGCCGGCAACTTCCTTTTTCTGGCTTTCCCGTCTCCGCTATCTATCGTTCGATGTTGAGCCATGAATCGGCGTGGCTTTCCTCAAGAACATTACTCAATCATTTTTGGGTGCATCATACATCGCAATCGGTTGTTCCGCCGTATTTTGACGTGGCGGACGCCGAGACGAAATATCCGGTTGAAGTACGATGTATCATAGGCGCGCTCTGGATCAAAGCCCAAGCTCGCACGACGCCTCGGGTGCCGGTCTGGTTAATAACCTGTCCCGTTTGCACTTGAATTCTCTTAAGTTATTGCGATAGAATGCTAATCTCTGATCATACGAGAATCACCCGAGGCCGTTCGCCGGCAGTGGTCGTACGTCATCCACGTCCCCACGCAAAAAGAATCCGCCGAAGACCTTGCTGAATTTCGAAACCTGCGTGCCAGATAAGGCAGCGCGGTTTCTTGTGTAATTGGGGCAGTCCGGGCTCGCCTGTCGAAACGCCCCGGTCATTACGCAACCGAGGCGTCACGGCTGATGCAGATCTATCTTCCTATTGCCGAGATGTCGGTAAACATCTTCGTCATTTTGGGCATGGGTGGCGTCGTCGGCTTCCTGTCAGGCCTGTTCGGCGTGGGTGGTGGGTTTTTGATGACGCCGCTGCTTTTTTTCATCGGCGTACCGGCGCCTGTGGCGGTGGCGACGGAAGCCAACCAGATCGTGGCATCTTCGGTCTCGGGTGTGCTGGCCCATTGGCGGCGCGGCAACGTCGACTTCAAAATGGGTTTGGTACTTGTGGCGGGTGGCGCGCTGGGTTCCACACTCGGCGTCTGGCTGTTCACCTTTCTGCGTGGAATCGGCCATATCGACGTGGTGATTCGATTGGCCTACGTCGCCTTTTTGAGCATCATCGGCGCGTTGATGCTGGCCGAAAGCATACGCGCCATTTTGCGGCGCAAGAGCCGGACACCACTCAAGCGCCATCATCACTACTGGGTACATGGATTACCCTTCAAGGTTCGCTTCCGCCGTTCGCGGCTTTATATCAGCGTTCTCTTGCCGATTGCCCTCGGCTTCCTGGCCGGCATCTTGGCGGCTATCATGGGCGTTGGCGGGGGCTTCCTCATGGTGCCGGCAATGATTTATCTGCTTGGCATGCCGACCGTGATGGTGGTGGGAACCTCGCTGTTTCAGATCATTTTCGTCACGGCCAATGTCACCGTATTGCAAGCTGTTAACAACCAAACGGTGGACGTGGTTCTGGCCATGTTGCTTTTGGTCGGCGCCGTTTTCGGCGCCCAGTTGGGCGCGCGGGCATCGTCCAGGCTACAAGGCGAACACCTGCGGAGCCTGCTGGCGTTGGTGGTTCTTAGCGTCTGCGCCAAGCTGGCCTACGATCTAATCGTCGTCCCGGTGGACCTTTATTCGCTTGGCGGCGTGGTGGGATCCCCATGAAGCGCGTCTTGCAAGTGATGGCGGTAGTCTTCGGCACACTGTCGGCGGCGCCGGCCGTCGGCGAGGACCTGGTCGTCGATCTCTCGGGCACGATGGTGCCCATTACAACGGGCTTCGTCGGTTCCGACCTGTTGCTGTTCGGCGCGACCGAGGGCGCGGGAGATGTCGTGGTGGTGGTGCGCGGCACCCAGGGCGACGAACGAGTGCGCCACAAAGGAAAGACTGCCGGAATTTGGATCAATCGGGACGAGATGATTTTCAACGGCGTGCCGGGTTTCTATTCGGTTGCCGCCAGTCGGCCGCTCGACGAGGTCCTGATTGCCGCCGAACAGTTCGACAATCAGATCGGCAGCGCCAATCTGCGCCTGACTGCGCGAGACCCGGCGCGGGCTCGGATCGAGGTGGAAGCCTTCCGCGAGGCTCTGATCCGCAACAAACAGCGTCGCGGCCTATACCGTACAAACGTAGGCAAGGTCCTTTTCATAGATAACCGTTTATTCCGCACGTCGATCCACTTTCCCGCCAATGTTCCTGTCGGCACCTATGTGGTGGACATTTATTTGGCCCAAGGTGGCCGGGTGATCAGCAATAAAACCACCTTGCTCGAGGTCCGCAAGTTCGGCTTTGAAGCCCGGGTCTTCGATCTTGCCCACCGACATTCCCTGATTTATGGGTTGCTTGCCATCCTAATCGCGGTGGTGGCAGGATGGTTCGCTGGCGTCGTGGCACGCGAGAGATAGACAGGGAATGGGACAGGACATAAATCCACCGTCGGACGGCCAAGCGCCGCAGCGCACGTTCCTATGCGTCGTCGACGAAACCGAGGAATTGAGCCAAGCCCTGCGCTTTGCTTGCCGCCGGGCCGTGCGCACGGGGGGCCGCGTGGCGCTCCTTTACGTCATTCAGCCGGCGGAGTTCCAGCACTGGGCCTCGGTCGGCGACTTGATGCGCGAGGAACGCCGCACCGAGGCCGAGGAGATGCTCCAGGTGGTTGCCTCGGTGGTGCAAAAGCGCACCAAGACAATGCCCGCCCTATACATTCGCGAAGGAAAGATCCGCGAGGAACTGATCAAGCTGATCGACGAGGAAACGGATATTTCGGTACTGGTCCTCGGCGCCGCCACCGGAGAAGGTCCCGGCCCTATCGTTTCCTACCTGGTCGGAAAGATGGCCGGCCGCCTGCGCATCCCCATCACCATTGTGCCGGGCTCTCTCAGCGACGAACAAGTCGACGCTATTACCTGACAGCAACCTTCAGCGCATTGATGGCAGCCGCGTAATCACCGCCGCCGAAGACGGTGCTGCCGGCGACCAGGACGTCGGCGCCCGCCTCGACCACGGAGCCCGCGTTTTTGGGATTGATGCCGCCGTCGACTTCCAGTTCGATCGGCCGGTCGGCGATCATCTTGCGGATGGCGCGGATTTTTTCGACCTGTTCGGCGATGAAGACCTGGCCGCCGAAACCGGGATTGACGGTCATCACCAAAATCATATCGACCTGGTCGAGGACGTGGGCGACGACGCCGGCCGGCGTCGAGGGATTGAGCGACACACCGGCTTTCTTACCCAACGAGCGAATGACCTGCAAACTGCGGTGCAAATGCGGTCCGGCCTCGGCGTGCACGGTAATGATGTCGCTGCCGGCCTTGGCGAAGGCCTCCAGATAGGGATCGACGGGGGTGATCATCAGGTGGGTGTCCAGGGGTTTCGCGGTATGGGGCCGGATGGCCTCGACGACCACGGGTCCGAGCGAGATGTTGGGCACGAAGTGACCGTCCATGACGTCGACATGGACGTAATCGCAGCCCGCCGCATCGATGGCGCGCACCTCTTCGCCAAGGCGCGCGAAATCAGCTGACAGGATCGACGGCGCGATCTTTACGGCGTTTGCCACTTTTAGGCCGCCTCGCCGGTGTATTCGCCCTTGGCCGCGGCGCTGTTCAGCCTGGCCCGCGTGGCAAGGGACTGCTGGGCCGCTTGCGTATTATCGGCGGACCCTTTCCAGCCCTTCAAGGCGCCGTCTTGCAGGGCCCGACCATAGGAGAAGCTGAGCGCCCAGGGTTGGGGGCCGGAATTCGCGTTCATGGCGTTCAGGTGCGCGGTCGCCACCTGTTCGCTCTGGCCGCCGGAAAGAAACACGATGCCCGGCACCGCCGCCGGAACCGTGCGGCGCAGGCAGCGAACGGTGCGCTCCGCCACTTCGTCGACGTCCGCTTGGCGCGAACAGTCCTTGCCCGAGATCACCATGTTGGGCTTGAGCAACATGCCTTCAAGCGAGACGCCTTGGCGGTGCAAGGCGCCGAACACCTGGTGCAGGGTTTCGGTGGTGACCGCGTCGCAGCGGTCGATGTCGTGGTCGCCGTCCATCAGGACCTCGGGCTCGACGATGGGCACCAGACCGCCGTCCTGGCACAGCCGCGCATAGCGGGCCAGTGCATGGGCGTTGGTCTCTATGCAATAGGGCGTCGGGATGAGACCGCCGATCTTGATCACGCCGCGCCATTTGGCGAAGCGCGCGCCGAGACCATGGTATTCGGCGACGCGTTCGCGCAAACCGTCCAGCCCCTCGGTGACGGTTTCCTCAGGCGAACCGGTAAGGGGCTTGGCGCCGGTGTCGACCTTGATGCCGGGATGGATGTTCTGCTTGGCCAGAAGCGCCGGGATCGGGGTGCCGTCC
This sequence comes from Rhodospirillales bacterium, assembly GCA_030754885.1. Taxonomy (GTDB): domain Bacteria; phylum Pseudomonadota; class Alphaproteobacteria; order Rhodospirillales; family JASLLZ01; genus JASLLZ01. The sequence goes on from JASLZL010000103.1 coordinate 11,771, forward strand.
TTGGCCGCTTGGCGGATGGTTTCGTCATAAAGGATGGCGCCGCTGACGAAATCGCCAAGGCCGGCGGTTGTGAACAGAAGTTCCCGATAGGAGCGCCGGTTCTCCTCGGTCGATTCGACACCGATTCCATCGAATCGCTTGGTGATCGTCCCCGTGCTCTCGTCCGCGGCCAAGATACCCCGGCCGTCGGCGATCAGGGATTGGGCGATGGAGGCAAGGTTCGCTTCGTTCATGGTCCTAACTCCTGTTGTGCTTTTTTGCCGCCGCCGCGACGGCCTCGGCGGTAATGGCAAAATGTTCGTAAAGCGCGCCGCCGGGGGCCGATGCGCCGAACCCGGTCATGCCGACGAAGGTGCCGTGGAGGCCGAGATAGCGCTCCCACCCCTGCCCCACCGCCGCTTCGACCGCGACGCGCGTGGTCTCGTCGCCCAGAACGCTTTGGCGATAGGCCGCGTCCTGGCGATCGAAAAGCTCCCAGCACGGCATGGAGACGACGGCTGTCGAAATGCCGTCGGCTTGCAACAGTTCACGTGCCGCCAGCGCCACGCCGACCTCGCTGCCAGTCGCCATCAGGGTCGCTTGGCGCGGACCGCCCACGCCCTCGGCCAGGACATAAGCGCCGCGTGCCGACAAGTTCTCGTCCGCATCCGAGCGCACGGTCGCCAGGCCCTGACGGCTGAGCGCCAGGACCGAGGGGCCGGTGTCATTTTCCAGGGCCAGGGCCCAGCACTCCGCCGTTTCCACCGCGTCGGCCGGGCGAAAGACGCACAGGTTGGGAATGGCGCGCAAGCTTGCCAGGGTTTCGACCGGCTGGTGGGTCGGGCCGTCCTCGCCAAGGCCTATGGAATCGTGGGTCAGCACATAGACCGACCGCACCCCCATCAGCGCGGCCAGCCGCATGGCCGGGCGCATGTAATCGGCGAAGACCAGAAAGGTGCCGCCATAGGGGATAAAACCGCCGTGCAAGGCCATGCCGGTCATGACGGCGGCCATGGCATGTTCGCGCACCCCATAATTGATGTAACGCCCGGCAAAATCTCCAGGCTCGACCGAGGAGAACGCCGCTGCCTTTGTGTTGTTGGAACCGGTAAGGTCCGCCGATCCGCCGATCATCTCGGGGATGGCCTCGGTCAGCACCTCAAGGGCTTCGCCGGATGACTGGCGTGTCGCCCACTTAGGCGCCTCGTCGATAACGCGCGCGATGTGGCTTGTCAGCGCCGCCTTCCAGCCTTTGGGCAGAACCCCGGCCATGGTGCGCTCGAACTCGGCTTTTTGCTCAGGTTTCGCCGCTTCCAGGCGTGCTTCCCATTGGGCGTGAACGTCGGCGCCCCGCGCGCCCACCGCGCGCCAGGCGGCAAGCACATCGCCCGGCACATCGAACGGTGCGTGGGACCAGCCCAGCTTTTCGCGCGCGCCCGCGATCTCATCGTCGCCCAAGGGCGCCCCGTGAGTGGCCGAGGTGCCGGCCTTGGAAGGCGCGCCGAAACCGATCTCTGTGCGACACGCGATAAGCGACGGTTTGGCCGACGCACGGGCGGCTTCGATGGCGGCGGCGACGGCATCGGCGTCATGGCCGTCGACCGAACTGGCGTCCCAGCCCGATGCCTGGGCGCGGGCCAATTGGTCGTCGGAAACGGTCATCGATGTGGGCCCGTCAATGCAGATCCGGTTGTCGTCCCATAGAACGATAAGCTTACCCAACCCCAGGTGCCCGGCAAGCGACAGGGCCTCGTGGCTGATGCCCTCCATCAAACAGCCGTCACCGGCGATGACATAGGTGGTGTGATCGACCAGGTCGTCGCCGAAGCGCGCGTTCGCCATGCGCTCGGCCAGCGCCATGCCGACGGCAGTGGTGATGCCTTGGCCTAGGGGGCCGGTGGTGGTTTCGATGCCCGCCGCATGGCCGTATTCCGGGTGGCCGGCCGATTTCGATCCGAGCTGGCGAAAATTCTTCAGCTCGTCCAGCGTCATGTCCTCATATCCGGTGAGGTACAAGAGCGAATACAAGAGCATGGAGCCATGACCCGCCGACAGCACGAAGCGGTCGCGGTCCGCCCAATCGGGCGCCTTTGGATCGAAGCGGAGGAAGCGTGAGAACAACACGGTGGCGACATCGGCCATGCCCATGGGCATGCCGGGATGGCCCGAATTCGCCTTCTGCACCGCGTCGGCGGCCAGAAACCGGATGGCATTGGCCATCACGTCATGATCGGCGCCGGCCCCGGCTTCGTGTTGCGCAACCTTCGCCTCGCTCTGGCCTGGCGTCATCGAAAGCTCTCCTCCGTTTGCCCGTCGCCCGACCCACGGACGGGTGAACAAATACGCCCCCTTGGTATCGGCGATGTTGGCCTTCGGATCAAGCACCGATATGGCCTTTTTCGACATACCGCGTCGGGCCGTGTCGGCGGACCGACCGTCATTCCTTCTTGTCGGGGTTCTCGATCAACACATTGAGCTTATTGAAACACGAGATAGGCCCCCATCGGGCTGGCGCCAGACGATCTCATCAAGGGGTATGGGGGAATTGCTCATCGGCTCGCTCACCGCTCAAAGCTGTGGCCTGGATCATAGAACGGGTGCGCGCCGGCGTGGGGGCTCGCTCCGCCAGGATGGTAGTGGCCCACGCCCCTTCAATAACCAAGGACTGTGAATAACATTAGGGGCTGTCCCAGATAACCCATTTTGGGGGTTATCATGGGAGCTATGCGGAAGAGCCGTCTCAGCAGGTACACACAGGATCGTCTGATTGAGCATTTTGTTGCGGGCACGACGGCCCGTACGGCATCAAGCCTTTGC
>JASLZL010000104.1 GCA_030754885.1 Rhodospirillales bacterium
GCCCCAATCGCCGGGAGCGTCCGCGGCTTGGTGACGACCAGCAAGGCGGGTGCCACCGGCCGCTTGATCGGTACATTGCCCCGGCTTGAGATGATCTCTGTCTCCGGCGGCCACATCCACATGATCGACCAAAAAGCGGTCGAGTCGCGGGGAATCAAGGTGGCCAGCACGCCGGGTATTTCCACGCCTGACGTGGCCGACCTGGCGATCAGCCACCTCCTTAGCGTGGCGCGGGGGATCGCCGCGAGCGATCGCTACTTGCGCGCCGGCCGCTGGGCCACGGACGGACATATGGGGCTGGCGACGCAGGTTTCGGGCAAGCGCCTCGGCATCGTCGGCCTGGGCGCCATTGGCAGCATCGTGGCGCGCCGTGCCCAGGCTTTCGATCTGGAGGTCCACTACTTCGGCCCACGGCGCAAGGCGGACGTAGGCTACTGCTACCACGACGACTTGGTGGAGATGGCGGCGGCGGTGGACTTTTTGGTCGTGACCTGCGTCGCCAACGCCGAGACCCGCCACATCGTCGATGAGGATGTACTCGCGGCCCTGGGGCCTGCCGGTTTTCTGATCAACGTCACTTTCGGCACCGCCGATACGTCAGCACTTATCAAGGCCCTGCAGACAGGAGCTCTCGCCGGCGCCGGCATCGACGTCTATGACGATGCGCCCAATGTGCCCCAGGAGTTCCTGGAAATGGAAAACGTGGTGCTGACGTCACATATCGGCAGCGCCACCCGCGAGACTCGTGGCCGGATGGCCGAGCAGACCATCGCCGCTCTCTGCCAGCATTTCGGTCTGTCGATGCCGTGACGGCGGTATTCAGGCCCGCTTGCGTTCGTCCTCGCCTTCCAAGATACCGGCGTCGATCAGCACCTCGCGCATGATGGCGCGGCCCTCCGGCGTTACCGGCTTGACCGGGTCGCGTGGCCAGCCGCCGGGCCGGCCCAGGATATCCAGCGCCGCCTTGATGCCGGCGGGGAAGGTGCCGGTTGCGTCAAAACCGGGGCGCAGCTTAGTGATTTGGATCTGGATGGCGCGCGCCGTATCCAGATCGCCCGTGGTGGCGGCACGGAAGAACTTGGGCGACAGCGGCCCCAATACGGACGTTGAGGAATCGACGTAGCCCACCGCCCCCTCGCCGAGCGCCGCCAGTCCCGTCAATCCGATATAGCCGCCAAGGACGCTGATGCGGTCACGGCAGCGGCGGATGAATTGGGAGAGCTGGTTCCAGTCCTTGGAGCTTTCCTTAAGTGCCACGATGGTGGGCTCATCGGCCAGGCGGTCCATAAGATCAACGCTCAACGCCACGCCGGTGCGCTTGGGATGATTGTAGACCATGATCGGCATGGCACTTGCGGCGATGATTTCCTTGAAGAAGGTATAGATGTCGTCCTGGGTCGGCATGATGTAGGGTGGCGCCGTAATCATCACCGCGTCGCAGCCGGCGCGCTCGGCCAGGCGCACCTTGTCGATCACACCGCTGACGAAGATATCGCCGCAACCGCCGATAACCGGCGCACGACCCGCCGTTTGGTCCACCGCCGCCTCGAATATGGCCAGGCGCTCGTCGTCGTTAAGCGCCCAGGTCTCTCCCGAGCAGCCGGCGACCAGGACGCCGTCGACGCCGTCGTCGAGCACGATGTCAGTGAGCTTGCGCAAGGCCGCAAGATCGAGCGAGCGGTCCTCCTTGAACGGGGTGGTCAAGGCGGGAATGACGCCCTTCAGTTCAACCATATGCTGGTCTCCTAATCCTAGGCAGCGGGCGGCGCGACGAGTGGACGCCATTCTTCCACAGCGGGACCGAGGGCGCCAGGGAGCTTAGGGATAGAGTGCCGTTATTTCCTTGACCTATGTCATTGCGGGACCTTTCGGGGGCTCTAGCTTGCACGTTGAAACGGACGCCCACGGCGTTTTGATCGGGTCCGAGCGGACGACATACTACCCTTGAACCGGAGACTATAACCGGTTAGTCCTCCGGGCGGATTCTTCACGGATCACGGTCTCATGGGGGATCGAGATGAAAGAAACAGGAGCTAAGACATCATGAAAAGACGCAACATTTTACGCACCATCGGAACGGTTTCGGCCGTCATTGCGCTGGCCGTCGCCGGTCAGTTCGCGGCGACCAGCAGCGCCGAAGCTCAGGGCCGGTTTACCCTCGCCACCTCGCAGCCGGGCGGTGCCTGGTATCCCATGGCGGCCGGACTGGTCTCCATGTACAACGACAAGGTTCCCAACACCGTGTGGACGGTGGAGAAGGGCGGCGGGTCTTCCAACAACAAGACGCTATCGGCGGAAAAGGTGGAGTTTGCCTGGGTCTCTGGCGACATGATGCACGCTGCCCGTGACGGTAAGCCGCCGTTCGATAAGAAATATGACCAAACCCACTTCCGCGCGCTGCTCCAACTGCCGGCCAGTCACTCGCACTGGCTGGTGATGAAGGCGAGTGGCATCAAATCCCTTGCCGACCTCAAGGGCAAGCGGGTCGCCATCGCCAAGCGCGGTTCTTCGGGCAACCGGCGCGCCTATCAGTTGCTCGGCGCCTATGGGATTGGTGAAAAGGACTTCACGCCGTCCTACATCGGTGATGAGCAGGCCTCCAAGGCGTTGATCGACGGGCGCATTGACGCTTCGGTCGACTTCGTCGCGGCACCGGCTCCGGCCGTGTCCAGCCTGTCGACCACCCACGATATCGTGCTTCTTGAGATGGAACCCGACAAGGCGGCCGCAACTCGCAAGAAGTATCCCTACTTCGCGCCTATGGTCATTCCCGGTGGCACTTACCGGGGTGTCCCGAATGACGTTGGGGCCTTTGGCGTGCCGGGCATGTTCATGTGTCTGGACCGGGTGCCGGACGAAGTCGCCTACCAGGCGGTCAAGGTGCTGATGGGGAACATCAAGGAGTTGATGAAAATCCACCCGGCTTTTGAGCGGGTGCAGGCCAATCCGTTGATCGAATCCATCACTACCCACAAACTGCATCCGGGCGCCAAACGCTACTACAAGGAAAAAGGCGTCCTCTAGGTGCTGCTGTAAGCGATAATTGGTTCCGGCGCGCCCTGGCGTGGCTCGGAATAGGTAAGCAACTCACCACCCGCCGGCGGAGGCACCGCCGGCGGGTGATTTTCGCGGGCATCCTTGCGGCGGTCTTGGCGCCCTGATAAGAGTTGCGTCGACGGGTCCGAAGTAGGTCCATGGTGAGGCGGGGGGGGATCCATGCAACAACAAAAAATATACAGCACAACCGAGGGTCCGGGCCTAGAGCGGTTTCTAGGGTATACCGTGATCGTCTGCGCCGCCGGTTATGCATGTTTTCATTTGTGGCTCGGCGGCGCCGGCGTCCTCATTTGGCTCGCAACCACCGGTGGCAGTTTCCTGGCCGTCGACTTCAAAGCCTTTGCCGCAATTCCGGTGCTGGGAGTGGATGCGGCACGCCACATCAACCTGATCGGCTCCACGGTCCTGGTCCTCCTTCTCTATCCCCTGTCGCGCGAAACGCCACGTCACTGGAAGTTCGCGGTCGACTTGGTATTCATCGGGCTCGCCATCGCCGCCGGCGTCTGGCTCGAATATCAGGCGGAGGAGCTCATCTACCGGGAAAGCGAGCCCAACAACATCGACATGTTCTTAGGCATCTGTGCCATCTTGTTGACCTTTGAGATCGGCCGGCGCGCGATCGGCCTTCCCATCGTCATTACCGTCGCGGTCTTCGTCGCCTATGCCCATTTCGGCGATCATATTCCCGGCTATTGGGGGCATCGAGGCCAGGATCTGGAATCCCTCGTCAACGCCTTTTACATCATCCTTGAGGGTATATACGGCGCGCCGCTGGGGGTCGTTGTCGAGTTCGTCGTCCTCTTTGTCCTCTTCGGCGCCTTTTTGCAGAAGACCGGCGGCGGCGATTTCTTTATCGACCTGGCACGTGCCATCACCGGCCCGCTGCGTGGCGGCCCGGCCAAAACGGCGGTGGTCGCCAGCGCACTTATGGGATCTATTTCCGGCAGCTCCACCGCCAACGTGGTGACCACCGGGTCGTTCACCATCCCGATGATGAAGAAGGCCGGCTACCCGCCCCATATCGCGGCGGGAACCGAGGTTGCATCGTCGGTCGGCGGCGTCCTTCTGCCACCGGTGATGGGGGCCGCCGCCTTCCTCATGGTCGGTCTGACGGCAGTTCCCTATACCGACATCATCAAGGCGGCCGCCCTGCCGGCGCTCTTGTACTTCATTAGCGTTTATGCCCAAGTCCATTACACCGCCTGCCGGTTGAACCTGGGCGGCACGCCCTTCCCGTCGGATTATTGGTCCAATCTGGCCCGCGTGATCATTCGCGGCCTGCCTTATCTGGTTCCGTTGGTGACCCTGGTCTGGCTGCTGCTTGTCGGCCGCTCGGCCCAGTTTGCCGCCTTCGCCGCCATTCTCCTGATGATCGCCATGTCGTTCATCCGCGAGGAGACGCGCATGGGGCCCAAGCAGTTTGTCGAGGCCCTCCAGACCGGGGCCAAGAACGCGCTGCCGGTGGCCGCCGCATGCGCCTGCGTCGGCATGATCATCGGCGTCGTGGATTTGACCGGCGTCGGTATCAAGTTTTCGGCCCTGATGACCTCGGGCACCGGTGGCAGCGTGTTTTTGGCCATCATCTTAGTGGCGCTGGCGTCGCTGGTTTTGGGCATCGAGCTGCCGATTAGCGCGTCCTATCTTGTGGTTGCGTTACTTGCCGCACCGGCACTCGTAGACCTCGGCGTACCCCTCATTCCGGCCCACTTGATCTGTATGTGGTTCGCCATCGACGCGGCGGTTACGCCACCGGTATGCATAACCTCTTACGTCGCCTCGGGGGTGGCCAATTCCGATCCCTTCAAGACGGCCAAGGGCCTCTACGTCGTTCCCTTCCTCATGGCCTACACCCCGATCACGCTGAACGGTGCTTGGCCCGACGTGGTGATGGCATTCACAAGCGGCGCCATCGGCCTGATCAGCTTGGCCGCCGCCTGGGAGGGCCACTTTATCATCAAGGCCACGATCATCGAACGTCTGATACTGGCCGGAGTCGTGGTTACCGCTATCGATCCCTCGGGGCCGACCGACTACGCCGGCATCGCCGGCTTCTTCTTGGTCATCGTCTTGCAGTACATGCGCAAGGGCCGGGCTTCCGGGGTAGAAAGTACGCCGCCCGCCGGATAGAACGGTGCCTTTTCAAGGCCTTGGTCAATACGGGGGCTTCGTCCAGGCGGAGCCCCCGTTTTTCTGATTGTTGCGATTAGTTTTGTATTGCAACGGCTCTTTGGTAATGTTCATCGAACTTTTGGCCAGGCTTCAAAAAGGGGGGACAAGATGACACAAGAAATGGTTGGGATTCTCGATCCCGAGAAAATAACCCTTCGGGAAATTCAACGCGTGGATCCTGAAATCATTCGCGGGTTCGAGGAACTGAAGGACCTGGCGGGAATTGTCGCTCGCGCGCTGGACAATTTCGGTATCTGCGGAACGGTTCCCGCGACCTCTTTGCCTCCGCTGGCGCCCGGGTCTCGGGTGGTCGGCTCCGCCATAACGGTTCGCAGCATTCCGGAACGGGAAATTCCCTACCGATACTGGGAACGGGGAGATCCTACCCTGTTGGGAGAGCGAGAGGCGTTTTTCCTGGCCAAAGAGGGGGACGTCATTGTCATTGACGGCAGCTCCGTCTACCCGGCGTCCAATCTGGGTTCCATGTCGGTTGCCCTGGCCGCTCGGCTAGGTGCGGTCGGAATAATCGTCGACGGAACCGTCACCGGCGTCGAACTCATACGCACCGTTCCCATACCCGTGTGGTCCAAGGGAGGAACGACGGTGACCGGACATCACAGGCTGGAGACGGCGGAGATCAACGGCCCCATCGGTATTTGCGGCGTTCGGGTCGAGCCGGGAGACGTGATGATCGGCGATGAATCGGGCGTGACTGTCGTCCCCCGCGAGGCTGCACCCGACGTGCTGGCGCTTTGTCAGGAAATGCGCGGGGCATTTACCAAGGTTCGCGACATGGTCGCCGAAGGCGGCGATCGCGACGAGTTACGCCGGGTGCTGGGCGACCAGATGAAAGCCTACACGGAAAAGTAGCCGATTCCTGAAGCCTGGGCCGGTAGCCCAGGTTTACTCGGCGGCGTTGCGCACCGCGCCCTTCTGATCCATGACGCCAGAGTGGCGGCACATGAGCTCGCAGAAGCGGGCCAGGGCGCGGACCATCCAGCGCGTGTTGTCCTCGATGATATTGCCCTCGTCATCGGTCGTGCCGAGTCCGATCGACATCTTGATGTTGGCGTCATAGGCAACACACGGGATGATACCCATCGCCTTCATGCCGCTCTGGGGCAGGGACGTGCCGGCGTACATGTCCTCGATCGAGAAGATGGGCCAGCCCATGCGGCCGTCCTTCCAGGTGTCTTGATAATTGATCTCGACGCCGCAACTGCCGTAGTCCTTGTCGATGCGCACGCCATCCATCAGGCCCTGGTCGATCTTTGAGAACTCGTCGACGACGATCTGGTGGAAGATGTCGCAGTTCTCGCGGAACTGATCACCCCTTTCCAAGAGAATCCTCAGCGCCGCGACGAGGCCCAAGAGCGATTCCTTACCCGGGTCCATCTGCACGAACATGGCCTTGCCGTGGGAAATGACGCCACCGGCCCGGGGACCGGCGGTGCCGAGCGCACGGGACAAGGGCGAGATGGCCGCCTCTTTTCCGATGGCAAGCCCACAGGTCGTGGCGCCCGACGCCTTGTCCATGGAAAACGTGATGATGTCGGCGCCGATCTTGCGGATGTCGGTGCATTGGAAGGGAATGGCGGCGGCGTTGTCGATGACGTAGGGCACGTCATATTCCTGGGCCATCTTGGCGATTTCCTTTTGCAAGATGGGCACGCCGTCGGCGTCCGTGTCCTTATAGCCGTACGACGGGTTGGTGTAGCCGAGAGAGGTGAAGCCGGCGAGGGAGTCCTCGTGGCGACGCGCTGTCTTGGCCATCCTTTCCGCCGTCGCCTTGGCATCGACGTGGGTGAGCAGCGCGCAAGGATGATAGCGCAGCCCATGGCTGTTGTATTTGGCTCCCTCCATGGGCACCAAGACGACATCTAAGTTGTTGAGGCGTTTGCCCATTTGGCCGTATTCGCCAGCGGTGACGCCGCGGTCGGCAAAGATGTCCTTGTACTTGGGCGGGAAGGGCCGGCCATAGCCCGCCTGGTGATGGGCGTGGCGCTCATAGGGTGCCATGTAACGGGTCCGATAGTTCTCGCCCCGCCCGGCCAGGGGCGGCGTGAACAGGTTGTCACAGGCAGCCAACAAAAGGCCCTCGCAGGTGCTTGCCGTCACCGCGTCGTAGTCATCGCCGTAATAGCTCTTGACCAGTTTGCGGATCTCGAAATCAAGGGTGCCACTGTTGATGACCTTGCGGTTGCCGGCCTCGACGGCGTCAGAAATCTCCTTGCGCAGTAACCCGTGGCATTCGGAAATCATGCCCGAAAGGCCGATCTTGCCCAACAGTTCGCTGGGCATGCCGATCTCTTTCGGGATCTTCTTGCCTTCCTCGAAAAGCTTTTCGCGGGTATCCGAGAGGTGGTTGTAAAGTTCGATCTTGGTGTTGAACCTGCCCATGATTTCCCCCTTGGGTCGGTGACGTTGCGTTAGCCTACAGTATACCAAATGGCACCGCAGTCCACCGCCGATCTTTGGCGATTTCGACGCGTGGACGGCGGCGGTCGGGCCGGTTATGGTAGGCTGGCAAAAAAGGAATGGAGGGGGCCATGCGTCTTGTGACTTTCGAAGAAGCCCGGCGTCGCCGGGTCGGGGCCGTCATTTCCTCCGGGCCCGGCCGGCGGGGCCGCAAGGTGGTTGACCTGCAGGCTGCCGGCCGGGTCATGAAGCGGCGCACCGGTAAGGCCAACCGCTTGGTAGGCGTGGACGATATGATCGGCCTGTTGAGGGCCGGCCATACGGGCATGGCCGACGCCAAGCGGGCCGTCCGCATGGCCGCGCGTGAGATCAGGGAGAACGGCGGGGAAATTCCTGCTCGACTCGGCAAGGTTGTTTTCGGGCGGTTTCGCCTTTGCGCCCCCATTCCACGGCCGCCCAAATTCGTTTGCGTCGGCATCAACTACAAGGACCACGCCAAAGAGACCAAGACCCCCATTCCAGACGTGCCGGTCCTATTCTCCAAGTTTCCGTCCAGCGTCATTGGGCCCCAGGATCGCATCGTCCTGCCCCGGGTCAGCAAAATGGTCGACTACGAAGGAGAGTTCACCTTCATCATCGGCAAAGCGGGACGCAACATACCCAAATCGAAGGCGATGAAGTACGTCGCTGGCTACACCGTGGTCAACGACGTGAGTGCAAGGGACTTCCAGAAACGGACCAGCCAGTGGCTACCCGGCAAGACCTTCGATACCTTTGGTGTCATGGGACCCGAGATCGTCACGGTCGATGAGGTGCCAAAGCCGGGTGCGCTCTCGGTCAAGACCTGGGTCAATGACGAACTCAGGCAAAGCTCGAACACCAGACAACTGATTTTTGGCATCCGCGATTTGATTGCCGACATCTCGCGCATCTGGACTCTGGAGCCCGGTGACGTTATTGCCACCGGCACGCCGGGCGGCGTCGGCATGTACTCAAAGCCACCCAAGCTGTTGAAGGCGGGTGATTGGGTGCGCATCGAGATCGAAGGCGTCGGCGTGCTTAGAAACAAGGTGGTGGCTGAGAAAAAACAAACCCGGCGGCGGCGCAAGAAATAACCGGGAACCGTCTGGAGAGGTAGAACGGTGGCTGACAAGTGCGATATCTTGGTGACCGGCACCGGCGCGTTAGCCGAGCGGCTGATCTTCGACTTGGCAATCACGGCCGAAAAACCGGTAAGCGTGGCCGTTTCGGGGCGTAACGCGGCGCGCATGGCGTGGCTAAGCACGGCGGGCAACGCGCGCGCCGCTCTGTTCGGTCACCCGGTCACCGTCTTTGCGCGGCCGGTCGTTTGGGATTCGGCCGAAACCATCGCCGAGGTTATTGACGCCTGCCAACCGGACGTGATTGTTCATGCCGCCACCGTTCAGTCGCCCAAAGACGTACGCGGCAAGGACACTCCGTGGACACGGCTGCTGCGCCAGGCCGGCGGCTTTGGTGCTACCGGCTTGTTGCAAGTGCTGCTGAGCTCGCGGGCCGCTCAGGCGATGCTTCTGGCCGGCAATTCCGGCGCCTTCGTCAACGCCTGTTATCCCGATCTGGTCAACCCGGTCCTGGCCGCCAAGGGCTTGGCGGTAACCTGTGGCCTGGGTAACGTGGAGATCATTGCCGCGCTGTATGCCAGTTCCTTGGGGTTGCGCCGGCCCGGGGCGCTCAGGGTGCTGGCTCATCATCACAATCTGCATATGATGCGATCTCCGGTAGCGGAACGGGGAACCGCGCCCCGCGTCTGGTTCGAGGGCGAGGAGCTTGACGACGTGCACAACCGTTTCGCCGAAATCACACTGCCTACCGAACCCCTGGACGCACTGGCCGGCGCCACCGGCGTTGATGTGGTCTTGGCGCTTGCCGGTCAAAAAAATCACGTCGGCCATGCCCCCGGTCCGAACGGTCTGCCGGGCGGATATCCGATTGCCGTCAAGGACCGGGTTTTGTCCCTGGACCTGCCGGCCGGCCTGGGCGCCGACGAGGCGGCGGCCTGGAACCAGGCCTTTGGCGAGCACGAGGGCCTGATACTGGGCGACGACGGCCGGGTTCAATATTCGGCGGCGGCAAGGGCCGCATTCGCGGCCCACGATCCCGCCATCGCCGAAGGGTTTCACATCGACGATATAGAGCCCGCTTCGGCCGCCATGTTGGCGTTGCGCCATAAACTCGAAGGTTAGCCTTGCCAGGGCGCGCCGACCGAATAGCAGAACCATGAAACCGGAAATCCTTCTTGTTCTCGCACCGTCCAATCCACCCGGGATTATCGAGGCCCTGGAAGAACACTTCGTGGTGCACCCGATTTCGATGAGCGGCAATATGGCCCGGACCGCGGCGAATCTGGGTGCCGGCGTGCGGGCCTTGGTAACCACGACCCAGGCGGGCGCCGACGCGGCTCTCATCGACGCTTTGCCGAGTCTCGAGATCATCGTCTGTCCGGGTGCGCATGTCGACGCTATCGACCGCGCCGCTGCCGCCAAGCGCGACATCGTGGTGACCAACGCACCCGGCATCTCGGCACCCGACGTGGCCGACTTTGCCATCGCTCACCTCCTCGCCGTGGCGCGCGGAATTGCCAAGGGGGACGATTTCGTGCGCGCCGGGCACTGGACGTCGGGTCCCATGGGGTTCAGTACACGGGTATCGGGCAAGACCTTGGGCATCGTCGGTATGGGCGAGATAGGGCGCATCGTCGCCCGGCGGGCCGAGGGATTGGATATGACCGTCTGTTATCATGAACCCAAGCGCAAGCCCGATGTTTCCTACCGTTATTTCGATAGCTTGGTCGAATTGGCGCGCCATGTGGATTTCCTCAGCCTTCATTGCCGGGCCGGGCCGGAGACCCGCCACTTGGTTGATCGCGCCGTTCTTGAGGCCCTTGGCCCCGAAGGCATTTTGGTCAACATGGCACGCGGTCTGGTGGTTGACGAAGAGGCACTCATCGAGGCCTTGGAGACCAGCGCCATCGCCGGCGCCGGGCTCGACGTGTTCGAAAACGAGCCCCATGTGCCTGCGCGACTACGCGCTATGCCCAATGTTATCTTATCCCCCCATAAGGCGGCTTTTACGGTTGAGACCAAGGCGCAAATGTTGGAACTGGCGCTGGCTAATCTTTGCGCCCATTTTGCCGGACAGCCCTTGATTTCGCCGGTGCCCGCCATGACGGCGAGCGGAGCCATGCCATGAAGCCCGATATTTTACTGGTGGAAGATATTTCCACGGCACTCCCCATCATGGAGCTTCTGGAGCCCCATTACACGGTCCACGTCCTGCCCCAGGACGGCGGCCCGAACGACGTGTCCGCCGCTGTCGCCAAACGCATCCGCGCCCTGGTGACGACCACCAACAAAGGGGTCGAAGGCGCCCTGATCGAAGCCCTGCCCAACCTGGAGATGATTGCAAATGCCGGGGCGCACCTGGACAGGATCGACCTGGCGGCGGCCAGTGCGCGCGGCATTCCCGTGACCTACACGCCGAATATCTCAGCGGCCGAGGTAGCCGACCTGGCCTTCGCCCTATTGCTCAGCGCCGCCCGGCTGACCTGCGAGGGCGACCGTTATGTGCGCGCCGGTGGCTGGCACGACGGAATGCTGCGTTTCGGCATCCGGGTCAATCGCAAGCGGCTCGGCATCGTCGGCCTGGGCCGCATCGGCCGCGTCGTCGCCAAGCGGGCCGGGGGCTTCGCTATGGAGGTCCACTATCACGAGCCCCGCGAATTGGCCGACACCCCGTATCGTTACCACGCCGATCTGATCGATCTTGCCCGAACCGTCGACTTTCTGGTTGTTACCTGCTCGTCGGGTCCCGAAACCGATGGCTTGATCGACGGTCCGGTCCTCAAGGCTCTTGGCAGCGGCGGGTTTCTCGTCAACATGGCGAGGTGCGCCGTTGACGAACCTGCCCTGATCGATGCGCTTGAGAACGGCGTTATCGCCGGCGCCGGCCTTGACACCTTCACCGATGAGCCCCGCGTTCCGGACGTGCTTACGACCATGGAGAACGTCGTCTTGACGGCCCATATGGGCACCAAGACGTGGGAAACCAAGCGTACTTTTGCCACCCGGACGGCAGCAAACCTCAGTGCTCATTTCGCCGGCGCGCCGCTGCCCGACCCGGTGCCATGAGCGAGGACCACAAGATGACATCCGACAAACCGGATCTTCTGCTCATACACACCTCCGCCCCCATGGTGTTGCCGGGGTTGGAGGAACGCTTCGTTGTTCATCGGCCGCCTGAGGGAAGTGACCCAGGAGACGGCCGCGACGCCTTCGTTGCCGGCATAGCAGATCGCATCCGGGCCTTGATGGTGAGCACTTTCTTCGGCGCCGATGCGGATTTGATCAATGCCTTGCCTAACTTGGAGATCGTCATCAACGGCGGTGGACATTACGACAGCACGGATGTGGAAGCGGTGCGCGCGCGTGGCCTGCCCATGACATATACGCCACAGCTTACGACCGAAGAAGTGGCCGATCATGTTATCTCGCTTCTCCTCCACGTGGCGCGACGCATGTGCGAGGGCGACCGGTTCGTGCGCGCCGGCAACTGGTTGCACGGTCCCATGGGCTTCGGCACCCAGGTTCATGGCAAGCGGTTTGGCATTGTCGGTCTGGGCCATATTGGCCGAGCGGTGGGCCGGCGTGCCGAGGCCTTCGACCTTGATGTCTGCTATAACGGGCCCCGGCGCAAGGACGACGTCTCCTACCGCTATTACGCCGACTTGGCGGAAATGGCGGCAGCCGTCGATTTCATGGCGGTGACCTGTTGCACCGCGCCGGATACGCGCCACATCGTGGATGGGCGCGTGCTTCAAGCCCTTGGCGGCGAAGGGCTTTTGGTCAACGTGGCACGGCAAACCATTGACCAGACCGCCCTGATAGCGGCTCTGGAAGACGGCACCGTCGCCGGCGCGGGTCTGGATGTTTTTGAAAGCGAGCCCGACTTGCCCGACGTCCTTCTCGCCATGGAGAACGTGGTCCTGACCCCCCACATGGCCAGCTCCGCCATTGAGGCCAAGCAGGACCAGAGGGACATGATCTTAGCGAACCTCGATGCCCATTTCGCCGGCCAACCTCTGCCGACGCCGATCCCCTGAGTGAGGTGGCGCGTATTGTCGTCGCCCCGGCCTTGCCGTATCGTGGCGCCAAATTCACGGGGGAACGTTAACGATGAGTGATTCGACATCCGGTTCGGCCGGCGGCCACGTTACCGTCATTGGCGCCGGCATCGTGGGGACGTGCTCGGCCCTTTACCTGCAGCGCGAGGGCTTCGATGTGACCCTGATCGACCGGGACGGCCCGGGAGAAGGAGCATCGCTGGGTAACGCCGGTAGTCTGGGAGTGGCCTCCATCCCGCCTGGCTCAATGCCGGGATTGATCTGGAAGCTGCCCGGCATGATGTTGGACCCCCTCACTCCGCTTGCCGTCGACAGGCTTTACATGCTGCGTTCCATGCCCTGGTTCCTGCGTTTTATGTGGAACAGCCGGCGGTCGAAGGTAGAACAGATCGCTGATGGCCGAAACGCGCTTCTAAGCCGCATTTTCGAGGGGTATCAGCCGCTGCTTGACGACGCCGGCGCCGAGGACCTGGTCGCTCATCACGGCAAGCTTCACGTCTACGAGCGCGCCGATGGCTTGGCCCGATCGGCCTATGCGCTTGAGATGCGCCGCCGGCGTGGCGTCAAGGTCCAGGAGATGAGCGGCGATGAGGCGCGTGAGATGGAACCGGTGCTTTCGCCGATCATTAAGGGCGCGGCCTTCTTTCCCGACGTTCATACGGTAATTAATCCGTTGCGATTGGTGCAGGTCTTCGCTCAGCATTTTGTGCGCCGCGGCGGCACACTTCTTCGCGAGTCGGTTAGCGGGTTCGAAATCGGCGCCGACGGGCCCAGCCGCATAATTACCGACGCCGGCAGCCACGAAGTGGACAAGGTAGTCATCGCAACCGGTGCGTGGTCGATACCACTGGCTAAGCAAATGGGATTGAACCCACCCTTGGAGGCGGAGCGTGGCTACCACAACATGATCACGGACCCCGGCATCGAGATCAGCGTCTCGATCACATCGAACGAACGCTACGTCGTTTTGACGCAAATGGAACACGGCCTCAGGGTATCGGGAATCGCTCAGTTCTCCGGCCTGCATTCCGAGCCCGACTACACTTTGGCGGATCGGGTTCTCGAAAACGCCCGTGTTGTCGTGCCGGGCCTCAAGGGAAAGGTGGAGTCCAAATGGGCGGGGCCCAGGCCGTCTCTGCCCGATTCTCTTCCCATCATCGGCCCGTCGCCGCGCTATCCCAAGATTTACTTCGCCTTCGGCCACGATCATGTGGGGCTGGCCACCGGCGCGATCACCGGCAAGCTGATCGGTGAGTTGGTCGCCGGGCGTCCGACTTCGGTCGATCTGACCCCCTATCGTGCCGATCGCTATTAGTGTTCTGGATCGGACTTATGGTACCCATACGACGGCCTTCCGAGTTCATCCGGCTAGGCGCGTGGTGCGCCTTGATGCTGGAGCATCACAAGCATCACGCAACGACGCCGGGGGGCTCGGAAGGCCGCCCTCTGGGTCGCTTTCCCCGCCCCCTCGGTGCGTCAGGAAGGCTTGCTGATGCAAAGGCATCGCCGCCACCTCCCTTCCTGCCGAGCGAACGGGAAAAGCGATCGTATGGGCACCATAAGTCCGATCCAGAACACTAGGGAGATGCAATGAGCGTTAGGTGGAAGACGCGGCCCGAGGGTTCGAACTGGGGTGATTTCGGAGCCGACGACCAAATCGGGCGGCTCAACCTACTGACCCCTGAGCGCGTGCGCCGCGCCGTGGCCGAGGTGCGGGAGGGACGCGTTTTTTGCCTCTCCATGCCGCTTGACTATCCAGGCGGCAATTACCACGACCTGGGCCGCAAGCCGCCCAAGCTTCATCCGGTCGTGCGCGGTGGGCGCATCAAGTACGACGACCGCGGCAGCGAGCGCCATCCGGATGCCTCTTGCGACGACTGGGTCGAGTTCTACACCCAGTACTCCACACAATGGGACGCGCTTTGCCATATCGGCTCGGCATTTGATGCCGATGGCGATGGCGTCGCCGAGACGGTCTATTATAACGGCTATCGCGGCGGCGAGCACGTCGCCCGGCCGACGGTTGCCGAAGACGATTTCGCCGGCGCCCGGGCGCTCGGCATCGAAAACATGGCGGCGACCGGCGTGCAGGGGCGCGGCGTCATGGTCGACCTCTTTGCCGCCTGCGGCCGCGAGCGCACCATCGTCGGCTACGACGCTCTGATGCGTGTCATAGAGTCAGACGGCGTCACGGTCGAAGACGGCGACATGCTGTGCCTGCACACCGGCCAGGTCAGTGCCATCCTGGAAATGAATAAGAATCCCGACCACGAGACCCTGGAAGACGCCTTTTCCCACCTTGACGGCTGCGACGAACGATTGCTGCGCTGGATCGACGACAGCGGCGTCGTGGCGATCGCCGCCGATAACTTTTCCGTTGAGGCAGTGCCGCCCAGCGCCGCCGTCGAGGGCCGAGCCTATGAGGGTCTGCACGAACTTTGCATCTTCAAGCTTGGCATTCATCTGGGCGAGCTATGGCACCTGGGTCCGCTCAACGCCTGGCTCAAGGAACACGGCCGCTATCGGTTCCTACTCACCGCGCCGCCCTTGCGCCTGCCTGGTGCCGCGGGCTCACCCGTTACCCCGGTGGCCACGGTATGAGCCGGCCCTTCGAAGGGCTGCGCGTGATCGACCTGACGCACGTTTTGGCGGGTCCTTTCTGCGCTTATCAGTTGGCGGTGCTCGGTGCCGAGACCATCAAGGTGGAGCCGCCGGATGAGCCCGACCAGGCGCGCGAGGGAGGATCGGACCGGGACTTGAACGAAAGCCGCATGGGCACCCTTTATATGGCCCAGGGGGCAAACAAGCGCTCCGTCACCCTCGATTTGAAGCAGATCGAGGGGCGCGAGGTACTGAAACGCCTGGTGGCCGGCGCCGATGTTTTGGTCGAGAACTACCGCTCGGGTGCGCTGGCGGCGCTCGGCCTTGGCTACGAGGACCTAAGCGCCCTCAACCCGACACTCGTTTATTGTTCCATGACCGGTTATGGCCAGGACGGTCCCAAGGGCGGGCACACGGCCTATGACCAGGTCATCCAGGCGGCCTCGGGCTTGATGAGCGTGTCGGGAACCGCCGAGGTGAACCCCCTTATGGTGGGGGCGCCGGTGGTCGATTACGCGTCGGGCACCATGGCGGCGTTCGCTATCGCCAGCGCGCTTTACCAACGCGCTCAGACGGGACGCGGGCAATACATCGATTTTTCCATGCTTGATACGGCGCTGATTTTGATGGCGTCCAGCGTCACGGCATTCCTCCATGACGGCACACTGCCCAAGCCGAGCGGCAACAAGAAATCCTACGCCGGCAACAGTTGTTACCAGACCGCCGACGGGTTTCTTATGTTGGGCGCCTTCAACCGGCGTCAGCATGAACGCCTGTGGCGGGCGCTCGACCGTCCCGACCTGGCGGAGCTTTCCAGTTGGGACGCAATGGCGGCCAACCGAGAGAAATTGTCGGCCGAGCTTGCGCGTATCTTGGTGACGCGCCCGGCGGCGGAGTGGGAGGCGTTCTTTAACGATCACGCGGTCCCCGCAGCCCGCGTCCGGTCCCTGGCCGAGGCCCTGGATCAGGGCCAGCTCGACCACCGCGAAAATCTGCTGCACACTTTCGATGATGCCCCCGGGGTCGAGGGACCGATGACCGTTCCCGTCGCTGCCTTCCGCTATGCCCACGGCGGGCCCCGGGCCGACAGCCCACCGCCCGCGATGGGCGCCGACACCGACGAGGTGCTGGGCGAGGCGGGCTACGGGGCGGATGAGATCGCCGCGCTGCGCGGCGCCGGCGTAATCTGAGCCGCGAGGGGAGGGAACGACGATGAATGACGAACCAATCAGCGCCGAGGCGCGTCCCTTCGAGGGCATCAAGGTTGTCGATCTGACCCATGTACTGGCGGGGCCGTTCTGCGCCTACCAACTGGCTGTTCTGGGCGCCGACGTCATTAAGGTGGAACCGCCGGACCAGCCCGACCAGGTGCGCAAGAGCGGTACGGATAAGGACCTTAATCGAGCCGGGATGGGAACCAACTTCCTGGGCCAAGCCGCCAACAAGCGTTCCATGACCTTGGATCTGAAAACGGAAAAAGGGCGTGAAGTTCTGCGCCGCATGACGGCCGGTGCCGACGTTTTGATGGAGAACTACCGCTCTGGCGCCATGGCGGGGCTCGGCCTTGGCTATGAAGACTTAAAGGCGGTCAACCCGTCGCTCGTTTATTGCTCCATGACGGGCTACGGACAGGACGGGCCGATGGGCCCCTATACCGCCTACGACGGAGCCATTCAGGCGGCCTCGGGTTTGATGAGCGTGTCCGGTACGCCGGAGGTAACGCCGCTCAAGGTCGGGGCGCCGGTAGTCGATTATGCATCCGGCACCATGGCCGCCTTTGCGGTGTCCAGCGCCCTCTTCCAGCGTTCCCGCTCGGGTCTGGGCCAATATATCGATTGCTCCATGCTTGACACCTCGCTCCTCATGCTGACTTCGACGGTGACCGCCTATCTCTACGGCGGCAAGCTGTTGTCGGTGCCGCGCGGCAATGATTTGCCGAGCGCCAACGGATGCTGTTACCAGACCAGGGACGGTCTTCTCATGCTGGCCGTCAACAATCCCCGCCAACACGAGCGCCTGTGGACGGCGCTCGGCCACCCCGACCTGGCGGCACAGTCGAGTTACGAGGAATGGGAAGGCATCGAGGACACCATGAAGGCGGAGCTGAAGCGTGTATTTCTTACCCAGACGGCCGACGAATGGGAGGAATACCTAAACGGCATCGGTGTGCCGGCGGCGCGGGTGCGCACCCTGCCTGAGTCCCTGGATCTTGACCAGATTGATCACCGCGATGCCCTCTTTCACCGCTTCGAGAAGGTCCCCGGCGCCGACAAGCCGGTGACCGTGCCGGTGGCGGCCTTTAGTTATGCCCATGGCGGTCCACGCGTCGATACGCCGCCGCCCGCGATGGGCGCTCACACCGACGACGTACTGGGTGAATTGGGCTATGGTGTCGACGACATCGCTGCCTTGCGCCGCGCCGGCGTTATCTAGTAATCACAATCCCATTAAGGAGCACTCAATGGCGGGTATTCTCGACGGCAAGGTTGCGGTGGTCACGGGCGGCGGCTCGGGTATTGGCGAGGCGATTGCGCGTATGTTTGCCGCCGAGGGTGCCAAGGTGGTGGTTTCGGGCCGGCGCCCAGAGCCCATAGAGCAGGTTGCGACCGACATCTCGGGCCTTGCCGTCACCGCCGATGTTTCCAGCGAAGATAGCGTCAAGGCCCTGTTCAAGGCCTGCGAGGAAGCCCATGGGCGGCTCGACATCTTGGTCAGCAATGCCGGCATCACCGGTCCGGTTGCCAACGCCGAGGACATGAACATGGCCGAGTGGGACGAGACCATGGCCATCAACGTGCGCGGCGTCCTCTTGTGCGCCAAGCACGCGGTGCCGATGCTCAAGCGCCAGGGCGGCTCGATCATCAACCTGTCGTCGCGCATGGGTCTCAAGGGCTATCCCATGCGTAGCCCCTATGCGGCGAGCAAATTCGCCGTCATCGGCATCACCCAGTCGATCGCCTTCGAGGTCGGCGCCGACGGCATCCGCTGTAATGCGCTCTGCCCCGGTGCCGTCCACGGTGAGTTGATGGAGCGCGTCATCGCCTCGCGGTCGGAGAAAGAAGGCCGCCCGGTCGAAGACATCATCAAGGAGAGCTACACCAACACGGCCGCCCTGCGAAAATGGGTCGAGCCCGAGGAAGTGGCCTCGACGGCGCTGTTCCTGGCCTCCGACGCAGCCAGCGCCATCACCGGCGAAAGCATCCTGGTCGATTGTGGGCGGACGTGAAGACGCAGTTGTCCGCCACCCCAGCGAAACAACCCCGCACCTGACGGCCTAAACGAGGCCGCTATCGTCTATGAAGCGGCGTAATTCGGGATTATTGCGGTGGTGTTCCTCAATTTCCGGGTCAACGGGCTCATAGGTCAATTGGAAAATTTCGTCTTTCATTGGATGGCGCTGGCCCGTCACGCCGGTAACGATCCAGTCGCTGCTCTCGACGACTTGCCAACCCTCGAGGGCCCTGATCAGGGGGGCGACGCGCCCTGCCGAAGCGTCGAAGTCTTGGTACCACGTCTCGGCGGCGGCTTGGGTGTCGGCATGGAACTGAACGGCGCCGTCTTCGCTCACTACCCCCCAACCGTCTTCCATGCCGGGTACGTATGGCTCGGCCTCGATCGTCAAGGGCTTATGTTTATATTTTGCCATCGTCCCCTCGTTCGGTACGCAACAACGGGTTGAGTAGTATAGCAGAAAGTGACTATGGCGTCAGCTGGGCGGTGCGGTATTCGTCCAGCAGGCGAAAGAACATTTCCTCGCTGTCGATAACGTCGTGAAAGCCGAAACGCCGGCACTTGGTAGTGTCGGAGAACATGTCGTAGGGGCGCCGGAAGTTGGCGTCGCCGTACTCCCAAAGCGCCATGTCCCGGTAAGGCGTTGGCTTCAGACCGTGGCGGGCGACGACGCGCTCCCACACCGATCCTTTGTCAGCCATGGACTGGGCCAAGGTCTCGGTCCGCACCGGGCCTAGTTCCATGCCGAAGAACTCCGCCATCCGGGGCCACAGGTTGCACCAACGGAAGGTGCTCCCGTTGGTGACGTTGAAAGCCTGGTTGGCGCAGGCGTCCGTGGTTGCCATCCACTTGCTCGCCCGGGCCAGCATCGATGCCTCGGTGATCTCGATCAGTGCGGCGTAGTTTCCCGCTGTGCCGGGAAACGAGAACGGCAAGCCCATCTCTTGTCGGACGGCGGCATAGGTGGCGATGATAGAGATCATGTTGCGCGCCCGGCCGGAACGGAAATCCGCGATGACGTCGGGGCGCGCGATTGACCAGGTCCATGCCTTGCCGCTCTGGCGGTCCACGATATAGTCCTGCTGGTCGTAATAGAAGTTGGGCATGTCCCGCCGGGGTGCGTCCTCGCGCGCCGGCGTCTTATAGGGGCCAAGGCCGACGCCGTAGTAGTTGGTGCCGTGGACCACATGGACATGGCGCATTGACTTGGCCGTTGCCTCAATGGCCTCAACGACGTTTTGCAGCATGCCCAGGTTGGCGGCCACGTCCTCGGGCGCGTCCTCGTCATGGGGAGCGCGGGCGGCATAGAAGAGATGTGTGGTGCCCGAAAGGGTGCCAAGTTTGGTGCGGCAGTCGTTTGTGTCGCTGAGGTCGACGGAAAGATACGTAACGCCGCCGCCGGACATCGGCGGGACACGGCAGAGGCCGACCACGTCGAAGTCGCCATCAGCGGCCAACAGCTCTACCAATCGCGTCGCCGCCGTTCCCGTGGCGCCGGCGACAACGGCCTTGTTGGGTGTCATGCTAAGGGGTTACCAGGGCCTGGAAGGCGGCGCCGCCGGACTCCAAGAACCGGTTGGCGTGGATATAGACGTAGCGGACGCCCTTTTCGATTAGCGGGCGGGTGTTGTCCCAGTCGACTGCCGCGCCGACCGGTTTCCCGGCGGCCAGGGCCCTAGTGATGATACCGTCCATGGCGGCCGCCACTTCCGGGTGATTGGGTTGCCCTGGGAAACCCATTGTCTGTGACAGGTCGGAGGGCCCGATGAACACCATGTCGATGCCGTCGACGGCCAGGATACCGTCCAAGTTGGCGATGGCCTCGGGCGATTCAATCATGGCGATGATCAGCGTATCCTCGGGATTTTCAAAGCGGGCGTAGCGTACCGTCTCGACGATACGCTCGGCGGCCTCCGCCGTATCCACATGGGGCACCATCAGCCCATCCACCCCACGGTCGAGGTAGCGGACGATCATCGGCCGGTTGTTTTCGGCGGGCCTGAGAACGGTTGAGATTCCGGCGACCTTGGCGGCACGCACCATGTCTTCGATGCGTTCCATGCCGATGGGACCGTGTTCGGTGTCAATAAAGGCGACGTCGAACCCAAGCTTGCCAATGAATTCTACGATGCCAGGGGACGGGTAGTTGGGGTTCACCATCACCACCGTCTCGCCTCGTTCCAACTTCTCCTTGACCTTGTTCACCTTGCCGTCCTCCCCCTGATCGCCGACGCGCTTGGCGGCACGATCCTGATATTGACAAACGTTCAGTCGACAAGAAAGCAGCTTGCGGCGGCGGCAGTCAACGGTTGCCCATCGATGAGCTGCCTTGGATAAAGCCTTTGCCGCCGCCTAGATTGCGGACGTGATCGCCCAAAAAAAATCGACTTATCCCGTGGGCGGCGTTGATTGCGTCGGCGGCAGTTTCCAAAGGCGTTCGGCGTTTTTGTGGGCGATGGCATGGGCGACCGGTTCGGGTAGGTCCGTCAGCGCGCGCCGCCAAAGATTGGCCTGATCGACATAATAGTCGCCCCAGTGATCGGGAAACACATTGTCGAAGGCAAGCACGAAACGATCTGGATGGTCGATCATTAGCTTGGACCAGGTCGGGTGGAGCCGGTCACCGTCAAAAAGGTTGGCCCAAGGAAATTCCGGTCTGCCGTGGGTGAGCGGATTACAGTGCGAGGTGATGAAATGCAGGTTGGGGTGATCTTCAATCAATCGGCGGGCCTCGGCCGGGTCGTCAATCTGTCCCATATGAATCAGGGCCATGGGGTGGTCGGGGTGTTGTCTCAGGACCGCCTTCATCTTTTTCATGAACGGTTCCCGGTCGGAGCCGGCGCCGCCAAACTCAATGTGAAAGATGAAGGACCAATCATTTTTCACCGCCGCGTCGACATAGACCTGTACCCGGGGGTGGTCGGGCGCGATCACCGCCTTGCCGGCTTTGTTGCCCTTCTGGTCGTGCCAAAGGATTACCTCCGCTAGGGCGCCGTATTCGCCGGCGGCAATCTCGCGCGTGAAGGAGTTGCGAAAGAATTCCGTGCCTTTGAAGCCTTTTAGATAATTTTTGGTCTTGGTGCGCGCAGTGGCGGTGATGCGGTCGGGGTGAGCCTTGGCCAAGGCGAGGATGTCGTCGGGCTTTCGGCCGAACCGTGCCGAGAGCAGCGCCCGGCCGATGCCTGCTCGGTCCATGGTCGCGATCACCACGTTCATGTCTGTTTCGCCATCGATCTGGGTGTGGGCATCAACGATCGGTAGGTTGAGTGCCCTGGCCGACAGGGCCGGCCGCTTGGCGGGGCCGCCCTGGCAGCCCGTCGCCAAGAAGGCAAGAGTCAAGAAGGCGATAACTGTATTTTGCTTCATGAGTGCGTACCCTAGTCCGCCGGTCCTTCCCAACCCCACTGGGCGAGCAGGCGCTGGCTCTCGGCGATATCGCGGTCGGGGGTCGGTGAGACGATCTCCAACATCGAAGGCCCATCGTAGCCGATGGCGCGCAGTGTCTCTGCCACGTCCTTGAAATCGACATCGCCGGTGCCGACGGGGTCGTGGCGCCAGCGGTCAGTGGGAGTGTCGGAAAGATGCACCAGGCGCAGCCGCTTCTTGGCTTTGGGCAGCCACTCGGCTGGGTCCTCGCCGGAGAAGACGGCGTTGGCGACGTCATAGATCAAGCCGATGCGCTCATCTCCGATGTCGTCGAGTGCGGCTAGGATGTCTCCGGTGGTCGGCAGGTAGGCGAGCGAAACATTCTCGATCAAGAGACGGACTCCGGCCTTCTCGGCATGGTCGGCCATCTCGGCCAGCCCCTCGGCCAGCCAACCCTTCAGCCAATCGGCCGGGGCCGGAAGGAAGGCCGACACCCGGCCCGGAATGACGATGATGTTGGGCACCCCCCATTCGCCGGCGACGTCGATCAGGCCGAGGAAGGTGTCGATGGTGAACCGGCGCACCTCGGGCGTCGGCGCCACCAGGTTGGCGTCGAGAAGCGGCAGGTTCAGCGACGTGATGGCGAGGCCCCGGTCAGCCAGGGTCCTGGGCATGTCGCGGCGTACGCCGGCATCAAGGTCGGGCACCCAAAAATGAGGCGGCGTGACCAGGATCTCGAAGCGCCGGTAGCCTTGCCCGGCCAGATGCATCATGCACTCAAGCGCCGAGTGGGTGTAGACGTAAGAGTACGTGTTGATACCGATGGGTAGTGCGGCCATAGGTTCGGGTCCTTTTTGGGGTTCGGGATGGGGCGCCTCGGGAATTCTCAGATAGGCTCCTTACCCGGGACGTAGCGCTTGCCGAAAGTCGGCTCGGAATAAGGTGTCGGTGGCAACTGCCAGGTGCCGGTGGCTGTCGGCCGCACGTCGGCGTCGACGTGCACGTCGAGAAGGCATGGTTTTCCCAAGTCAAGCGCGTGACTGAGCGCATCGGCGAACTGATCGGAATGGGTCACCTGGATGCCCTCGACGCCGTAGGAACGTGCCATGGCCGCGAAGTCCGGGTTGTAGGGCTGCTTGTCGTCGCCGGCGTAGAAGCCGGTGCCAATTTCGCGGCCGTTATAGAGGCCATACTGGATGTCGCGGATGGCACCCCAGGCGAAGTTGTTCCACACCACCCAGACGGCGGCGATGTCGTACTCGACGGCGGTGGCAAGGACATGGGGCGTCATGGAGAAACCGCCGTCACCGCACACCGAGACACATTGAACGTCGGGCGCCGCCAACTTGGCGCCTAGAATGCCACTGACGCCGAAGCCCATGGATGAAAAGCCCCAGGAATTAAGCATGCGTTGCGGCCGGCGGGGCTTCCAGAACTGCATGAACCAATTGTGGTGAACGCCGGAATCAAGGGACAGAATGGCATCTTCCCCCAGCAGGTCTTGCAGGCCGCCAACCACTGCCTCGGGACGCAAGGGCGAGCCGCTGATGGAGAAGTTGGGTCTGACATGCGCCTCCCACTCTGCGCTCCAGTCCTCGATAGCTCCGTGCCAGGGTGCCAGCCGTTCGCCGTTCCATGTCGCACGCTGTTCAAGCTCGGTAATGAGTTGGCGTAGAAAGGTGCGGGCGTCAGCGACGATGCCCAGCGCCACCGGATAGTTGCGTCCGATCTCGTCGGTGTCGATATCGACGTGGATCAGGCGTGTCGGCGGGATGTTCCACGAATAACCCTTCAACCACGACGACGCCGATCGGTCGTCGAAGCGGGCGCCGATGGTCAGCAGTACGTCGCAGCGGCGCCCCGCCTGATTGGCCGGATAGGCGCCGTTGCGGCCGATGAAGCCGAGCGCCAGCGGGTGCGTCATGTCCAGCGTTCCCATGCCGTTGGGCGAATTGACCACGGGGATGGAGAAGCGTTCGACCAGCGCCGTCAGTTCGGGTCCTGCCTCCGATAAGGTCATGCCGTGGCCGGCGAAGATGAGCGGCCGCTTGGCGGCAAGCAGCAGTTCAGCGGTCTTGGCGACGTCTTCGGGCGAGGCACCGGGGCGCCAACTGGTGGCGTCGCCGTCGGTGGCGGGGACCTCTACCTCGTCGGCTTCCTGGAAGACGTTATAGGGCACGTCGATCTGTACCGGTCCCGGACGGCCCGCCGTCACCAGGCTTAGCCCCTGGCGCAACGCCAGCGGCAGCATGTCGACCCGCGTTGTCTGGAAGCTGCGTTTGACATAGGGCCGCATGACGGCGGGAAAGTCGCCGCCGTTCAAGCGATAGGTTTCCTGAAACGGGGCGCGGTTGAACTGGCCGGTGGCGACGTTGCCGGTGATTGCCAGGAAGCCCGACGAATCGGCCTGGGCGCAGGCCGTCGCCATGACCAAGTTGGCTGAACCCGGCCCACACGACGTGAGCGTCGCCACTGGTCTATGGGCAACACGGAAATAGGCGTCAGCCATGTGTCCAGCGGTCTGTTCGTGGCGAGGTGAGATCAGGGTGATTTCGTCCCGGCGGTCGTAGAGAGGGTCCAGCATGCCGACATTGCCGTGTCCGCAGAGGCCAAAGACGTAAGGCACACCCTCGCGCACCAAGAACTCAGCGATCAGTTCGCCGCCTTTCATGAACGTCATGGCCAACCCCCTCCCCATCAAGGCTCCCGGTCACGCTATCGTCTTGCAAATTGCCATGTCAACCAACGATACTCGGTGGACGGGTCAGGCTTTATCTCGCCGCCGCGCCCGCCGGATGGGGAAGGATGTTGAGAGTGGTCCAGCACCCCTGTTGATGCTAATCAAAATCATTATATCTAAGATCAAGGATGAAGCCGGGAGAGCCGACGAGCATGTATTTCGACTTAAGATTATGGAGTCTGACCAAAGGCGTGCGCCTGCGAATCGCGGGCGCCGCGGCCGTCGGTTTGTTGGCGGCGGCGTCGGGCGTCGGCCGCTTGGCCCTATTGGGCTGGCTGCTCGCCCTGATCTTCAGGGGTGAGCCACTGGACGCCTTGACCGTCCCGTTTGCCTGGGTAGCCGGGGCCATGCTTTTGCGTGGCTTTTTCGACTATTGGCGCAACATGGTCGCCCATCGCACCGCCGCCGTGGTGCAGCTCCACCTTCGCGAACGCCTTTACGACAAAGTGGTCGAGCTGGGACCCGGTCACTTCGCCCTTGAACGTACCGGTGGCGTCATCCTTTCGGTGATCGACGGGGTCGAGCAACTGGAGACGTATTTCGGCCAATATCTGCCTCATGTCTTCGTCTCTTTATTGACGCCGCTCGGTATCTTTGCCTTTGTCGCTTACCTTGATCTTCCGGTTGCCGCGGTTCTGCTCTCCTTCTCGCTCGTCACCTTACTTGCTCCGCTTCTTATCAAGAGGCTGGATCGGGTCGGAGCGCGCCGTCGCCAGGTTGCCTATCGCAACTTTGCGGCCGAGTTCTTGGATTCGATCCAGGGTCTGGCAACGCTCAAGGCCTTCGGTCAAAGCACGGCGCGCGTGCGTTTGTTGGCGGACAGGGCTCACGAGCTGTTCCGCAGCACTATGTGGGTGCTGGCGACCAACCAGCTGCAAAGGGGAATCACCGACGTCGGCATCGCGCTTGGCGCCGCCGCGGCGCTCGCGCTTGGCGCTTGGAGGGTGGATGCCGGCACCATGAGTCTTGAGGCGCTCTTGATAATCTTGATGATGGGAATCGAGACTTTCCGGCCCCTGCGCGAGCTGCGCGAGCTGTTGCATGCGGGCATGAACGGCCAATCGGCGGCCCAAGCCATATTCCAGCTCTTCGATACCCAGCCCATGATCCGTGATTCGGTCGCCGTGAAGGCGGCTGAGAGGCTGGCGCCGACCGTGGAGTTCGACGACGTCGAGTTCGCCTATCCCGGAGGCCGGCGCGGCGCCCACTCCGGGCTTCGCTTTGCCGTGAAGGCTGGCGAGCGGGTTGGGTTCGTTGGTCCAAGCGGTGCCGGCAAGTCCACTGTCGTGCGCCTTTTGCTGCGCCTTTACGATCCTCAAAAGGGATGTATCCGCCTCGGCGGCCGCGATTTGCGGGAGTTGAGCTTCGATGAGATACGCAGCAATTTGGCCATTCTGAACCAAGACACTTATCTCTTCCACGGCACCGTCGAAGACAACCTGCATCTGGGCAAGCCCGACGCTACCCACGACGAGATGGAGGCGGCTGCTCGCGCCGCCAACGCCCACGAATTCGTTTCGCAATTGCCCGAGGGTTACCGAACGGTGATTGGCGAACGGGGAATCCGTCTTTCCGGTGGCCAGCGCCAGCGCATCGCTATCGCCCGGGCGCTCCTGCGCGACGCTGCCATCTTAGTCCTCGACGAGGCCCTGTCCTCGGTCGATTCTGAGAATGAGGCGGTTATTCTGGAGGCCCTGGACCGCCTGATGAAGGGGCGTACCACCCTGATCTTCGCCCATCGGCTTTCCAGTGTCATCGGTGCCGATCGAATCGTCGTCATCGATGAAGGACGGGTCGCGGAAAGTGGCACCCACGTCCAGCTGATGGGGCACAAAGGCGCCTATCACCGACTTATGGCTGGTCAGGCCGAGGACAGCATGGCGGCCGAGCCTCTTATCGACGCCGGTACAGACGATCAACCCGATCCTATCGCCGCCGCCGATCTGCCCGGTTACGATGCGTCGGCCCAGATGGAGCCCACCGACGCCATCCTGCGGGCCGAAGGCATGGGATGGTTTGATGCCATCCGTGAACTTATGAGCCTGGCGATGCCTTGGAAGGTGAAGCTGGCGGGGACCTTCGTTCTGGGGATCGCACGGGTTTGCACCCTCATCGGCGTCGGGGTGGTGAGTGCGTTAACCGTGGCCGCCATCAAGACCGGATCGCCATTCGACGATCTTCTCGTCCTTTTATGGATCGTTGCGCCGATGGCCGGCGTCCTGCATTGGTTGGAATCGTGGTTGGCCCACGATTTTGCCTTCCGTTTGCTCTCGGAAATGCGCATTGACCTGTTCAACAAGCTCGACCGGTTGGCGCCAGCGTATCTTTTGCGCCGGCGGACCGGTGACTTGGTGGCTATGGCGACCCATGATACGGAATTGGTTGAATTCTTCTTCGCCCATACCATTGCGCCCGTCGCCGTTGCCGTGCTTGTGCCTAGCGCGGTTCTTGCCATCTTGGTCTCGGCTGGCTGGCCGATGGCGGTGGCGTTACTGCCCTTTCTTGGTTTGGTGGCATTGAGTCCGTTTTTTATGCGCGGGCGGATCGACGCACTCGGCTCACGTGCCCGCGAGGCCCTGGGCGAGTTGAATGCCCACGCCGTCGATACCGTTCAGGGGCTAGCCGAAATCGTTGCCTTCCAAGCGACCGTGTCCCGCCGTCGCGAGTTTGTTAAGCGCATCCGCAATCACCACCGGGTGCGCCTTCCTTTCTTTCGCGATCTGACCATACAAACGGCCTTGGTGGAGGCCGCGACCGGGTTTGGCGGCCTAGCCATAGTCGTCAGCGGGGCAAACCTGGTCGCGGCGGGTATGCTGGAGCCGGCCTATCTGCCCCTTCTCGCGCTACTTGCCATGGCATCGTTCCTGCCACTTTCAGAGATCTCCAACATCGGGCGTCAATTGGCCGATACTTTGGGATCGACACGGCGTTTATACGCCGTTCACAACGAACCCGTCCTCATTGCCGACGGCCCGGGTTTTGCGGCCATCGGCGATGCCCTGGGGGCTATTGGGGGACGCCCCCGTGACTCCCAGGGCGCCAATTTGGAGTTCACAGATGTCGATTTCGCTTACCCGGGGGTCAGCAGCCTGGCTCTTGCGGATGTCGGATTCTCGGTGCCGCCGGGGCAAAGAGTGGCCTTGGTCGGGCCGTCGGGGGCCGGAAAGACAACCGCCGCCAATCTGTTGCTTCGATTCTGGGACCCGCTCCGGGGCGACATCACAATGGATGGCCACGATTTGCGAGACTACCGTCTTGATGATCTGCGCCGTCGCATCGCCCTGGTGACCCAGGACACATATCTGTTCAACACGACGTTGCGTGACAACATTATGATCGCCCGCCCCGATGCGTGCGCAGCTGACCTGGAGGGGGCCATCCAAAGATCGGCCTTGACTGAATTCGTGGATTCGCTGCCCGAAGGTCTAGAGACACCGGTCGGCGAACGCGGCGTGCAGTTGTCCGGCGGTCAACGTCAACGTGTGGCCATTGCCAGGGCTTTCCTCAAGGATGCGCCGGTCCTTATCCTTGACGAGGCAACGTCCCATTTGGACGCGGTCAACGAACAAGCCGTGCACCAGGCGCTGGAACAGCTCATGTTCCATCGAACAAGCGTGGTCATCGCCCATCGGCTGTCGACCATTCGCACCGCCCATCGCATTGTCGTTCTCAATGCGGGGCGGGTGGTGGAGACGGGGACCCACGAAGAACTCCTTGCCCGGGGCGATCTCTATGCCCATCTGGTATCGCGACAGCTTGCCGGCGCTCTCTCGCCGGCCGCCGAATGAGTAGCGGGATTTCGCAACTGTTTCTCATGTCGGCTGATTGCGGTAAAACAAGCTCATGACGAACGCCGCCACCATTCCATTGCGGCGCGATGCCCGAGTCTTAGGGCTGGTGTGCACCGGCCATTTCATAAGCCATTTTTACCAGATTATCCTGCCGCCGCTGTTCCTCTTCCTCAGGGCCGAATTCGACGTCAGCTATGCGGCGCTCGGCCTAACGGTGACTTTATTCATGGGCGCCAATGGGGTCAGCCAGGTGCCAACCGGCTTTCTGGTCGATCGTGTTGGGGCCCGCGTCATTCTTGTCGGTGGGCTATTTCTTGAGGCGGCGGCGATCGGACTCATGGCCGTCGTCCCATCATTCGAATGGATTTTATTGCTGGCGTTCCTGGCCGGCCTGGGCCATAGCGTTTTTCACCCCGCCAATTACGCTATCTTGTCTTCTTCGGTGGACGAGGGGCGCATGGGCCGCGCCTTCAGCCTGCATTCATTCGCCGGTTTCCTGGGCACCGCGATCTCACCGTTGACGATCATCTTTCTGGCCACGCTGTGGGGTTGGCGCTGGGCGGTGGGTTTGGCCGCGGTGGTCGGCATCGCCACGGCCTTCGCCATTCTGGCCGGCGGCGCCGTCCTCAAAGACGACAGCACGCCTCAGGGTTCGACGGCGGCGGGTGGCGACGCCGCCTCACTGACAGACGGGCTCAAGCTACTGGTCTCGCGACCGATGATAATGATGTTTCTTTTCTGGGTTACCACCAGCCTCGCCCAATCGGGTATTTCCTCATTTTCCGTCGTTGCCATTGTCGCCATGAACGACACCACGGTAACCTTGGCCGGTTGGGTGCTGACCGCGTATCTCTTTGCCGTCGCCGGAGGCATTCTCGTTGGCGGCGCCCTGGCCGATCACACGACGCGCCACGACCTCATCGCCTGCGTGGCCTTCCTTGTGACCGCCGCGATGATTGCCTTGGTGGGGCTGGTTTCCCTGCCCATTTATCTGATCGTCGGTCTTTTTGCCCTGGTTGGCCTGTGCCTGGGCTTGGTCATGCCGGCGCGTGACATGATGGTTCGTGCCGCGGCACCGCCGGGCGCCACGGGAAAGGCGTTCGGTTTCATGGCGGCCGGCGGATCGGTGGGCGGCATCGTGACGCCGCCGTTGTTCGGATGGATGCTGGATCAGGGCGATCCACAAGGGATATTCTGGGTTATGGCGATTTTCATGGTTATCGCCGTTGCGACAGCGCTGCCTGGTAAAAAAACGTCCGAGACATAAAAAAAAGGCCCCCGCCCCGAAGGACGGAGGCCAAAAATTAGATTCCCGAAACTTAGAAGTAGAACTTCTCGGGAAGCGAGTCTTCGGTAATGCCGATGCCGATCAGGCCGTCTTTGACCCAGCGCTCGACTTGACCACGCAGGCGATACCACTCGGCCCACCAGTGGACGAAGTCACGGAAACGCTTGTCGGGCTCGTTGGCCACGCCGACGTAGGCGGGGAACGAGAACAACGGCGTCGGGATCACAAAGTCGCCCATGTCCGGATTCTTCTGCTTGGCGACAACGCCGTTAATGACCGTAGTGATCATGGCGTCGGCGCGACCGGCGATAACGGACAACGGAACCTCAGCCGCCTTGGGCAGCTCAACGGCAGTCGCCTTAGGAGCGACGAAACGACGCACCAATGCGACGCTGGTGCCGCCGGTGACGGCGATCTTCACGGACGGCTTGTCATAGTCGGCCCAAGTGCGAGCCTTAAAGTTCTTGTTGTTGACCGTCATGAAGCCGTGATTGTAGAGCGGACCAGCAAAGGTGATAGCCGTCGCGCGGATGGGCGTCGCCTGCATGGCAAAGAGATAGTCAAGCTTGCCAGCCTGGATACCAAGAGCCGCGGTACCCCAAGTGGTCATCTCGCAATCCCATCCCTTGACGCCTACAGGTGCCAAGTCCTTGGCCATCTGCTTGGTGCCGTCGATGGCCCAACCGACCCATTCGTCCGAACCTTTCTTCTTGTACCAATAAGGCACATGAAGGATACAGCCAGCATTTAGTTTGCCGCTGCTTTTGATCCGATCCCAAGTGCTCTGGGCGTTGGACGTGCTAGGCACCGTGGTAAGTGCGAACGCGAACGCCGCAGCTGCCATGGTCGCCAAGCCCAATGTGGATTTCATACGCATCTGTGTCTCCCTAAGTGAGTTGATAATCTGAACATCTTGTTATTGCCCGCTAAATGGGGATTGGTCGCCCAGTGCGACGTCATTTCCAACAATGTTTGGAAGCCGCACGTTAAAGGCACCCCAGATGTCAGAAACTTGGCCGGATGATGCACTGCCAGGGACCTTGGGGTCAAGGCCCATTTAGCGATCTCCTTTCACCAGGAGTATCCCAGAAAAAAGAAGGCGTGGGCATGCGTGCCGGGGCGAGGACGAAAATGATGTCGCTCCGTCAGTTCCAGGAGAGAAATCCTTGTGGAATGACCGGGAAAATGTTTGTATGCCGCACCATCGTACAAACGAGTAGCTGCGCGGAGTTAAACGCGGAGGGTGGAGACGGCGCGGCTTTTCGGGGTGCCAAGGCTTGAGCCACTTTATGAAATTCTTTAAAACGAGTTGACGAGGTCGAAGCATGAGTCGAAGAAAAAAAGATCCGTACCGGTGGCACAGTTTCTCTCTATGGCTGGTTGGCTCTATCGCGGCTGCTTATTATGCCCACCGGTGGGAATTGTCGACCTCTCCCCAGACGGAGAAGGCCATTCTTGAGGCTAGGGATCAATTCGGTAATCTCAATCCCGAATACTCATGGGTTCGAGTGATGATTTACGCTGCCTTTTGCTCGTTTGTCGTCTATTTGATCGTCCGCTTTATCTTTCAAATGATCAAGAAAATGAACCAAAAGGAGCCGACACCAACCTAGTCCGTCCGTGTTCCTCGCGGGGCATCCCGAAACTCCTGATCAGGGCTTTTGCCGCTGCGGGACGGATAACTTCAGGCCATTAAGAAACGAATGTTTTTGATGCTAGAATTGAGAGGTCCCACGATGAAACATTTTCTAATTGCGATCGGTCTTTCGGTCCTGCTGGTTGCTTGTGGCGATAGCGAAATGATAAGCAAGGCGAACAGTGGCGATCCTCAAGCGCAGTTCGACCTCGCCATGGCCTATCGTGAAGGCAAGGACATCCAGAAGGACCTGCAGTCCTCGTTCAAGTGGCTGAAGGAGGCCGCGAAGGGTGGGCACCTCGAGGCCCAATATGAACTCGCAAAGGACTATGCCGTCGAGGCCGAGGGCAACCGGGAAACAGCTAGGCTCGGCGTTGGCACGGCCATCAAGTACTTTGCCCGGGATTACGGCTTCGCCGTTCAGTGGTTCCACGAGGCCGCGCAGAAGGGTCACGTCGGTGCCGAGTTAGAACTCGCTAAACTTTACTTCGCCGGTTGGGGCATCAAGCAAGACGACGCCAAGGCAAAGAAATGGGCGGAGAAGGCCAAGGAGGACGGAAACAAGGATGCCGACAAGTTGCTGGCTGACATTGCCGCTGGCAATCGGCCTGATACCGGTTTTGGTAAAGTGCGGGGAAATCCGGTCGGCAGCGGAACCGGCAAGTCGGGAATCGATTTTTAAAGCCCATTTCGCGGACTTCGATCCCGATGGCCGCTTCCGAGAAGAGGCGGGCGGCGCCCCGTCTTCAGACGTAGGACGTCATCCACGCCAACCCTTCCAGGGTCGCGCCTTTGGGCCGGTATTCGCAGCCTACCCAGCCGTCCCAACCGGCGTCGTCGATCATTTTGAAGACGTATGAATAATTGATTTCGCCCGTCCCCGGCTCGTGGCGCCCTGGGGTGTCGGCGATTTGGATGTGTGCGGTCACGGGCAGAGCGTTGTGGAACAAGCCCGTCAGGCTGCCTTCCATGATCTGGGCATGGTAGAAATCGAATTGCAGGTAGAGGTTGGGCTCTTCGATCGAACGGAGAATTGCCAGCGCATCGCTCGGCCGGTCGAGAAAATAGCCGGGAACGTCGATCTTGCTATTAACCCCCTCGATCAACGCCTTGATGCCGTGCCCGCCCAGCGCCCGAGCGGCAAACTGTATGTTGTCGATATAGGTCTTTAGCAAGACGTCGGCGGAGGAGCCTTCGGGCCGCTTGCCCGCCATTACGTGAACGTGGCCTGTACCCATGGCCTTGGCATAATCGATGGCAAGGCCAACGCTGTCCTCGAACTCGCCCTGTCGGTCGGGATTGCAGGCTAATCCGTGGTCGCCCTCCACATCCCCCTTTGGCGCATTGATGAGTACCTGTTCCAAGTTGTGAGTACCCAGGTACTCCACCAATTCATCAACATCTTTGTTATAGGGATAGTGAAACTCAACGGCATGAAATCCAGCCTCGGCGGCTGCGGCGAAGCGCTCCATGAAGGGATGCTCGGAGAACATGAATTCTAAGTTGGCGCAGAATCTGGGCATAGTTGGTCCTTGTCCGCAGTGTAGGGCGCGGGAACGGACATATAGAGGAGCCCTTGCCCCTAGGCAAGGAAGACGGCCGGTCTCTCTATGCACCGTCCGGCGTTGACGATGGGAAGCCGAGCCAATAGTGTCGCGGGCAATCACGTTGAGCGTTTACAAATGGAGATTGGGGATAATGTCGATCCGCATAGAGGGATCCGTTGACCGCGGAGCTGCGGTTGAGGTGATGGT
>JASLZL010000105.1 GCA_030754885.1 Rhodospirillales bacterium
CCAGAAGCGCCGCTTGAAACATCAACGCCAAGCGGCTTAACATCAAACCAAGATGAGCCAGATCCTCAGTTATCAAACAGGCTCAGGCGTCCCAATTGTTTTGATGACGGACAACTTTGACGCTGGCCAGTCTATCTCAGGTCACCCGGCGCGTCAGTCCCCGGCCTGCTAGGCGGAGCGCGGCTTGCGCATGAAATAGACGAAGGGTATGCAAATCAAGGTGAGGATCGCCAGCAAACGGAAGTCGTTGACGTAGGCGATCATCATGGCTTGACGCTGAATTTCGTCGGCGGCGGCGGTAAGCCCCACCGGATCGGTGAGGCTCCAGCCCGGCGGCAAGGGCGTGTGACGGAGGACTTCGTTGTAGGGCGTCACGTGCTCAATCAGGGCCGAGCGGTTTGACTGGGCGCTACGCACCAGATTGGTGACCATGACCGAGATACCGATGCTGCCGCCCAGGATGGTCATGAGGGCGAACAGACCTGTCGCCATGTTCCGGTGACGGGGATCCAGGGTCCAAAAAGAGGTCACGTTAAGGGGCACGAAGGCAAACCCGGATCCAAGGCCGAAGAACACGGACGCCATCAAGATGAAATTCATGCCGACATCGGTGGTGAACAGCGACATCTGCCACTCACCGGTGGCGATGCATATTAGGCCAAGGACGATAATGCGCCTGGGACCCATTCTCTGAACAAGCCAGCCGGCGATGACGCTGGCAAACATAGTGGCAGCGGCGCGTACCCCCATGACCTTTCCCACTTCAGAGATGGGAAGGCCCCGAATATCTTGAAGATAGGCCGGCATCAAGACGAGGAGGGTGAACATCATCCAGACGAAGAAGAAAACCAAGCTCATGCCGATGGTGAAGGTGCGGTCCTTGAAGATGTTAGGGTCGATGAACGGCCGGCGTGACAAAACCGAGTTGATGGTAAAGAAATAGAAGCCCACCAACGCCGCCACCGCCGCAAAGACGATTTCGCCAGAGTCGAACCAGTCCATGCGCTGTCCACGGTTGAGGACGAGCTGGAGCGCTCCTAAACCGGTAGCAAGCATGAGGAAGCCAAACCAATTTAAGGGATCATCGTGACGCCGAGTCGATTCGGGAACAAAGGCGTAAATCATGGCGAAGGCTGCCGCTGCGATGGGCAGATTGATGTAAAACCCCCAGCGCCAATTCTCGAACTCGACGATGTAGCCTCCGATGACCGGCCCCAGCGACATCCCAAACATGGTGCCCAAGGACCGCCATCCCATGGCCAGGGCCAGCTCCTCTTGGGGAAAGGTGGCGAGAAGGGTGGATTGGCCGACTGGCATGAAAGCCGCCGCGAAAGCCCCTTGGATGAAGCGCAGAACGACGATTTCGATCAGCGAGTTGGACTGGGCCACGAAAATGGTAGTCATGGTGAATCCGACGACCGAGATCAGCAGCAGCCGCTTGCGTCCGATGCGGCCCGCTACGGCGCCGGTAAACGGCGTCATTATGACTGCGGCCACCATGTAGGACGTCATGACCCAAGATATCTGGTCTTGGGTTGCCGCAAGCGAGCCCTGCATGTGGGGTAGCGTGATGGTGGCAACCGACGAATCGAGAACCTGTAGGATGGTACCGAGGACGATTGCGATCAGGATTAGACGGCGCTGCCCCGGCGGCGGCAGGGCCGCAACCCGGGTGTCGTTCATTAATCGATCCGGACCCAAGCCAAGGCGGAAGTGATGATACTGGGAAGGACTCGTTCGTGACCGGTGTCGATCTCGATGGCGGCGCTCATGCCGGCGCGCAACGGCGGATCATCGGGACCGGTCATCAACTCCAGACGCACGGGCAGACGCTGTACCACCTTGACCCAGTTGCCCGAAGAGTTCTGCGCCGGCAAAAGGGCGAACTCCGCTCCCGTCGCTGGGCTGATGGAGGTGACGATGGCGGACCATGCGCGATCGGGATAGGAATCGACGCGCACCGATGCCCGCTGGCCGACCTCCAGATAGGTCAGGTCGGTCTCTTTTAGGTTGGCTTCGATCCACACAGTCTTGGTAGCGACCAGACTGAACACCGGGGTCCCGGCCTCGACGTACTCGCCGACCTGAAGCCGCATCTTGGTGACGGTGGCCGCGGTAGGTGAGCGAACCGCCGTGTGCTTGAGATTGAGCGCCGCCTGATCGCGCGCAGCGGTCGCCGCCCGAACGGCGGGATGGCGGGCCGCCGGCAGTTTGGGATCACCGCCGAGATTGGCGACCACGCCGGCTATCTCCTGGCCCAGCGCGACGACCCGCTGGCGCGCCGTACGCAGTTTAAGCCGTGCCTCGTCGAACTTAGCCTCCGACACGATGCCCTTGTCCTTGAGCTTGCGGCTGCGCTCATAGGCGGCGGCATAGTACTCCACATCGTCATTGGTGATCTTCAGCTCGGCTCCTTTCTGACGGTACTGGGCGCGCAGCGCCTTGACCTGCTGGTGGGCGGCGGAAAGCTCCGCCTCGGCGCTCTGAAGTGCGATGCGAAACGACTCATCATCGAGGCGGAAGAGCAGCAGGTCCTTCTTGATCACATCGTCTTGGGCCACCGCGATCTCGGTAACACGGCCCGAGACGTCGGTGGTGACGGCGATCAGGTCCGCCTTTACGTAGGCGTTATCGGTCGTTACCAGGCGCCCGCCAGTGACATAGAGGTAACCAGCCACAAAGACGGCAATAGCCGGCCCGAGAACGAACAGGGTCGAACCGAATAGGATACGTCCCCAACCCCGGCGACGGGGCGAGGTAACAGGCGTGTCATCCGACATTGATTTTCCTGACCGCACTTGGGTCTTCGACGTCGTCGAATGTATCGGGTACGGCCGTATCCAGTTGTGAAAGATTGTCCTTGATCATCAACAGCGTTTTGATGAAGCGCTCGCGGTCAGCGTCCGAAAGACCAGCCTGTGTTTCTTCCCAAACTTGGGCCGAAAGTGCCCGCATATCGTCGAGGATTAAGTGGGCCTTGTCGGTCAAAAAGAGCTTCCACGCCCGTCGGTCGGCCGGGTCCTTGCGGCGCACCACCCACCCGCCTTTTTCCAGCCTGTCGATGTGCTGGCCAAGGCTCATGCCTTCGATCTCAAGAATATCGGCGAGCGCCGATTGGTTGATCCCCTCTTGCCGCCCAAGGTGTGCCAACAGCCGGTATTGAGCACGGGTCACCCCGACGGCGCGGGCCCGGCTATCGAAACGTTTACGAAGCAGCCTAGAGACGTCGTGCAGAAGAAATCCAAGGCGCTGGTCGAATTGCTTTGAGAGCATGTGGGGCCAAGCTAAAATACACTAAGGCGACGTAAAGTAAGCCCACTTATGATATATCTCTTTTCGTGAATCGCGCAACGTAAAAAATAACGTGTTCAGTTATTTTATGATTCGAGCGTTGGGTAAGAGCCGGTTAGACAGTAAATAAGGTCTCGCTTCGCCCCGAGAAAGGTTTCACGGCCTTAAATTGGCGCTCGATGCCGTTGTCGCGGTCGTGATAGACCGAAAGTTCAAGAGGCACCCGCGCCTCTCCGGCAAGCTTGATGGCCATGTCGTTGCCGCGCCGTGTCGAAGCGTCTAGATGGGTGTGAAAGCGGCTACGTGCGTAAGCCGCGATGTGGTCGTAGCCGGCGTTGATCGTCTCCATGTCGTTGGTCAGGGCTTCGTAGCGAACCAGCACCTCGTCCCATTCGCCCGGCGTCAACGCCGTGGTGAAATGGGAATGGCTGATCGAGCCGCCAAAAAACAAGCTGTTCACGCCCAATCGGGTGTGGTCGGCCATGCGCCGTGCCATGGCGTTTAGATCGTTGGCGCCCAAGGTGGATTTGGTTAGGCCGTTGAGGAAGTCCCACTTGTAGGGCCCAGGGCCGCCGTCGCGGTTGCTGACGAAACGATTGCGGGCAATATAGGAATGGGAATATCCAAAGTGGGGATGGTGGTTGAACACCGCGAAAAGCGGGTAAGGCCCCGGCATGGTGTCAAAGGCATAACTCATGGAGCCATAGGGCAGTGGGCGCCAGTCGATATGCACGCTGTCGCGGGTCTCGCCGGGCAGCATGATGTTCATCTTGTATTCGATGCCAAGCTCAGCCAGGAAAGGCAGCACCCGCGAGCTGCATTCGTGGTTGTGGTCGCTCAGGATCTTCGATGGCGTAATTCCGGCCTCGGCGAACAGGGTCTTGGTCTCGGAAATCAGCTCGCGGAAAGTTTCGGTCGAGTATTCGCCGTCCTCGTCGCCGTAAAAGAGGCTGACGCCACCCTTCCAGATATGTGGGGCGAATTCGGCCCGGCCTTCGTCGTATAGGCGTTTCATCGCCCCCCAGCCGTCCCCGGTGACCGCCTTCATACAGAGGCAGATGTTGGGTGTATGGCCGTGGCGGTTGAGTACGTCAATGAAAGCCAAGTCCTCGGGCCCACGCCACAGGCCGTTGCAGTCGTCGAAGCGCAGCCGGACGAAGGGCGGCATGGCGAGCATGGCGAAGGGTTTTCGCGCCGTCCACACGATGCCCCGCCAGAAAAGATCATCAAGGCCATGGGCATGGCCGAAATGGCGCAAGGTCCAGAGCCTTGGTGAGACCAGCCATTGCACGGCGCGGCCCCGGCCGATGGTGGTGGCGATGACCGCCGGAGCGCCGCTTTCGCACTCTGCAAGGACCGTGGTTTCGGTTCCCTTCGCGCGCGTCGGAACGCCGGCCAGCGGCACGTGCAGGCGGTGATGGGCGGTGTTTTCCTGTTGGTTGGCGATAGTGTGCTCGTTGCCGGTAATACCAATTGCCGAGACGCCGTCAATCTCGAAACGCTTGCCAGGCGCCGCCAGCCCGAGGGCGTCCGTGAAGGCATCATCATAATTGGCCAGATTGCAATCGAAGTTGACCAGCCCCGTTCCGTCCTTCACAGCGCTTAGGATCAAACCTTGTTCCGCCGCGTCAATAGAAAGACCCAGGTTCTCTTGGCCGATAATGATCGCCGCCGCACCGGCCAGGTCCCGGGAAGTTGGGCGGCGGCGTGCCAGATCAAATAAGCGGTACGGCATACCGAAATGGCCGAGGGCGGCGAACATGGTTTCCGGCATCTGGGTGAATTCCATCATCCGGCTGTCACCAAGGAGCACGACGGCGGCGTTTCCAGTACTGCGTCGGGGACGTTTTACGGGCGCGTTGGGCACGGTGGTGGGGTCTCCAATTTTGGTCAGGTGCTGGCGAAGTTAACACTGTTATCCGACACCGGTGCAATCCTTCGCCGCGTTTGACGGCAACCCTGCTTCTGCTAGGGTGCCGGCCGTTGCTGACGGAATTGGAATACGACCCATGAAATACGCCCTGGACGAGGCCCACGTCGTCACGGACGGAGAGGACCACTTCATCGCCCCCAGTGCCGTCCTCATCGGCAGGGTGCGCCTGGCGAAGAACACGAGCATCTGGTGGAACGCCGTCCTGCGCGGCGACAATGAATGGATCACCGTCGGCGAAAACTCCAATGTTCAGGACGGCTGCGTCCTGCATACCGATCCGGGCTTCCCCCTGACCATTGGACGCAACGTCAGCGTCGGTCACATGGCTGTCGTGCACGGGTGCCAGATTGGCGACGACTCGCTGATCGGCATCGGCGCCATCGTCCTTAACGGCGCCACGGTGGGAGCAAACTGCCTGGTGGGCGCCGGAACCTTGATCCCCGAGGGCAAAGCAATCCCCGACAATTCGGTCGTGCTGGGTACACCGGGCCGTGTGGTGCGCCAGACGACGACCCGGGACCGCACCTATATGGCGGAACCGATGAAGCGCTATGTGCGCCGGATTGGTGAGTATAAAAGCGGACTGAAAGCCGACGAGAGCTAAGCGCCGCCTATTTGGCGGCGCGGGATGCCGGGCATTCCTCGGGCCGGCCCCTCCACGCCACGCTAAGCGCCGTGCCCCGCATGCAGTGGCTGACTGCGGCGATGGAGCCGCAAACGCAAATTTCCATCCCCGGGCTTG
Source organism: Rhodospirillales bacterium (assembly GCA_030754885.1). Lineage (GTDB taxonomy): Bacteria > Pseudomonadota > Alphaproteobacteria > Rhodospirillales > JASLLZ01 > JASLLZ01. Next base: position 5,967 of record JASLZL010000105.1, read on the forward strand.
GCTGGCCGACATTGCCCAGTAAGGCGTAGAGACCGCCGTTGTTGCCCCGAAAGGCAGGACATTCGACGCCTCCCGCTTCAACCACGCCGAGGATGCAAAGCGGGTAGCCCTTTGGTGAGTGGCCTGCCAATTTTTCTACATCCACCAGGGACTGCCAGCCCGAGCCCTTTGGTACCACCAAGTCACCGCGCCATGCCCCCTTGCGGGCGTTTCGCGCCTGGCCTTCGTCGGCCGCATATTCGTTATTGACCCTGCGGTCAGCCAGGGCCCAGCCTTGCGCTACCATGAACCGGCCCAGGTCCTTGCCTCCGACCCGGCAAAGGGCGAGGATGCGGTCTTCGCTATCGCGCCCCTTTTCCTCACACGTCAGCCAATGGTTTCCGACCTGGGAGACCAGAGCGAAGGAGGCCTCGCGGCCGCATGGCCAAGTTTTACCGTCTTGAGTGCAGCTCTGCGCCTCGCTCGGCGCGTCGATGCCGTAAAGGCGTACCGTCCGGCCGCCCACTTCAAGAGTGGAGCCGTCGATTACTCGCGCCTTGCCGACCACCTCGGCCGCGGTCGTCGCCATGATGAGAAGGACTGAAATCGCCTTCGGAAACTTCATGGTGCCATGATAGCACTATCGGCAATCTCGTCGCGAAGGCTTCCCGCTTCAGCGCATGTCCTTGCCGCTCAAACCGCTGGAAGACTTGCCGAAACCCTTACCCAAGGTCTCTGACTTTGAATGTGGCCGGATGATCCCTCGGGAGCGCACACGGGTGCTTGCGGTCGCTGGTTGATTGTCGGCTTTCAACCAGCTGAGCCGACCACCGTGCTAACCGCGTCGGCTGCCGTTTCGACGTCGGCCTTGTCCACGTCTAAGTGGGTTACGGCGCGCATACGAAACGGGCCCATGCGGCCGATGCGCACGCCGCGTTCCAAAAGGGCCTGATAGACGTCGGCGGCTGTCAGCCCGGTACCCTTGACATCGAAGAAGACGATGTTCGTCTCGACCGCCTCGGGCTCGACAGCGACTCCCGGCACGGTGGCCAAACGGTCAGCCAGAAGGCGCGCGTTGGCGTGGTCCTCGACCAGTCGTTCGACATGGTTCTCCAGTGCATAGGCACCGGCTGCCGCCACGATACCGGCTTGGCGCATGGCGCCACCCATCCTTTGTTTCCATTGCCAGGCCTGCTGGATGAACTCATGCGAGCCAGCCAGTACTCCGCCTATCGGACAGCCGAGGCCCTTGGAAAGGTCGAACCACAAAGAATTGAAGGACTTGGCGAAGTCGCGGGCAGGGACGCCGGACGCGACGACGGCATTCATCAGCCTTGCCCCGTCCATATGCATCGGAATTCCATACCGGCCGGCGACATCGGCCACGGACTCGATGGCGGCGAGGGGCCAAACGGTGCCGCCGCCCTGGTTCGACGTCTGTTCCACCGAGATGAGGGTAGTGCGCGGCGTATGGCGGGATTCCTCGCGAATCGCCGCCTCCACTTGCTCGGCGCCATAGACGCCGCGCGCGCCTTCTAGGGGATGCACCAGGACGCCGGCAAAGACCGCCGGCCCGCCGCCTTCCGAAGAAATGATGTGGGCCGTGCGGTCGGAGATGATTTCGTTGCCTGGACGGCAGTGGACCAGGATGGCGATCTCGTTGCACATGGTGCCCGACGGCATGAAAACCGCCGCCTCTTTGCCAAGAAGCTCACAGGCCATGGAACACAAGCGGTTAACGCTGGGGTCTTCATCGCGCTGCTCGTCGCCAACCGGCGCCTGGGCGATGGCTTCGCGCATGCCCGGCGTGGGTCGCGTCTGGGTATCGCTGTACAGGTCGACCGTGATTTCGTTCATCGCTACCATCCGTTTCATCGCCGCGCCGCTGTGGCCCATTGTGTGCGACGATGCCGCCGAAAGGACATCCCTGTCAACGGGGCGATTTTCCCCTCCCAGGCCGGACAAAAGCTTCCCCCCTAGCTCTGCCTGGCGACTATGGTAGAATACAGCAGCGTCAACGGGTGCGGCCGGCGCGGTCGCGAACGACGAACAGGCAGCAAATGAAAATGGAGGCTGAAACACACTATCTGGCCGATTCCGAGGAACTGCACGAGGCCCAGACCGATATCCGTCAACTCAGGGACACCATCGAAGCCCTGCGCCTGGAACTGGAGACCTCGCGTTTTGACAAGGAAGATAGCGTCCAGAAGGCGGTCGCCGGGGCCAACAACGAGATGGTGCAAATCAAGGCTACCATCAACGCGCTGCGCGACGAGTTGGAAATGGTGCGCTTCGCCAACGAGGAGAACGTCCAGAAGGCGGTTGCCGGCAGCAACGATGAAATCACCCAGATCAAGGGCACCGCTAACGCGTTGCGCGACGAATTGGAGAAATTGCGGTTCGAGAAGGACGAGGCTGTCCAAAAAGCAACCGCAGCGGCCAATGACGAGATCGTACAGCTCAAAAACACTGCCAACGCACTGCGCGACGAGTTGGAAAAGTTGCGATTTGAAATGGACGAAGCCGTGCAGAAGGCCGTCGCCGCGGGCAATGATGAGATCGTTCAACTTAAAGGGACCACAAGTACGCTGCGTGATGAGTTGGAGAAGCTGCGTTTTGATAAGGACACGGCCGTGCAGAAGGCGGTGGCCGCAGGTAACGACGAGATCGTCCAGCTCCAGGGCACCGCCAATAATCTGCGTGACGAGCTTGAGAAACTACGTTTCGACAAGGAGGACAGCGTCCAGAAGGCAATCGCCACGGGCAACGACGAAATTGTCCAGCTCAAAGAAACTGTGACCGAATTGCGCGACGAGCTGGAACGCCGACAGGGCATTCACGAGCAGACTGTCCAGGACATCGAGCGCGAGAGGCGTGACGAAATCACCCACTTGCAACAATCTATCGCGACGCTCAGGAAAAGCCTCGAGGGGAAGTCCCGTAAGAAAAAGTAGGGTTGTATCATGGCGAATGGCATTCAGACGAAAAGCGCGGGCGGGAACGGTACACAGGGTAAGGTGGCGGCGAAACGCAGCCGGCGACGCAGCCAATCAAGCGAGGCCAAGCGGTTGCAACAGGCGGAGATGCTGCTCAACATCTCCCAGAAAATGGCGGGCATGGAGTCCCTCGACGAGGTGCTCGAAACCCTGGTCGAGCTGACCACCTGGGAATTGGGCGCCGAGCGCGGCAGCCTTTTCCTCAACGACCCCCAGTCGGGCGAGCTTTACTCGCGAGTCGCGCTCTTGAACCTAAGACGTGAGATCCGGCTGTTAAACACCAGTGGTGTCGCCGGCCACGTATTCACCGCCAACGAAGGCACAATTATCCACGAGGCCTATAAGGACAAGCGCTTCAACCGCTCCATCGACGAGCAGACCGGTTACGTCACGAGGAACATTTGTTGCGCGCCCGTCAGAACGGTCAAGGGAGAGGTCATCGGCGTCGCCCAGGTGCTCAACAAGAAAAAGGGAAAGTTCACTGACGACGACCTTCACCTCCTTGAAGCCATGACTACGCAGGCCGCGGTCGCCCTGCAAAGTACCCAGTTCGTCGAGCGCATGAAGAAATCGCGTGAACAGGAAATGGAATTTCTTGACGTGGTCTCCGACGTTACCTCCGAGATCGACCTTGGCGCGTTGCTGTCCAAGGTCATGAGCGAGGCGACGCGCATGCTGAATTCCGAACGCTCGACGCTATTTCTCAATGACGAGAAGACCAACGAGCTGTTTACCCAGGTGGGTGAAGGCCTGGGAATGGTTCAAATCCGCCTGCCCAACCACTTGGGTATCGCCGGCGCGGTCTTTACCTCGGGCAAGACCATCAACATCCCGCACGCTTATGCCGACCTCAGATTCAATCCCGCCTTCGACAAGAAAACCGGCTTTTTTACTCGCTCCATCCTCTGTGTTCCGGTGGTCAACAAGAACGGCAAGGTGATCGGCGTGACGCAGGTTCTCAACAAGCGAGGCGGCCCTTTTGTTGACGAGGACGAGACGCGGCTCAAGGCGTTTACCGCCCAGGTCGCCATTGGCCTGGAGAATGCGAAGCTGTTCGACGACGTCCAGAACATGAAGAACTACAACGAAAGCATGCTGGAAAGCATGTCGAACGGCGTCATTACCATGGACGAGGATGGCAAGATCGTCACCTGCAACGCCGCCGGACTACGCATCATGAGTGTCGAAACCGACGACATCTTGGAGAAGAAGTCGGACGAGTTTTTCATCGATAAGAACGCCTGGGTGATGGAAAAGGTGAAAAGGGTCGAGGAGACCCAGGTTTCGGACATCTCCATGGATGCCGAGATCGTGTTCGGCGAAGAGACGCTGTCGGTCAACCTGACCGTGCTGCCCTTGATCAGTGCCGAGAAGAAGAAACTCGGCAACATGATCATGATCGAGGACATCAGTTCCGAAAAGCGCATGAAGTCTACTATGTCGCGCTATATGGACCCCGGCCTCGCCGATCAACTCATGGAGAGCGGTGGCGAGGACGTCCTCGGCGGAACCAGCGCCGTGGCCACCGTATTATTTTCGGACGTGCGCGGTTTCACGACCCTGACCGAGGAGTTGGGCGCGCAGGGCACGGTGGCGCTGCTCAACGACTACTTCACCATCATGGTCGACTGCATCACGCGCGAAGAAGGCATGCTCGACAAGTTCATCGGCGACGCCATCATGGCCGCCTTCGGCCTACCCGTGGCACACGACGATGACGAGGACCGAGCCATCCGCGCCGCCATATCCATGCTCGTCGACCTTGATGCTTGGAATGTGGAGCGCGCCGAGAAAGGCCAGTTGCCGGTCGACATGGGTATCGGCCTCAACACCGACGAGGTGGTGTCGGGCAACATCGGCTCGCCCAAGCGCATGGACTACACCTTGATCGGCGACGGTGTGAACCTGGCGGCGCGTCTGGAAAGCGCCTGCAAGCAGTACTCGGCCAGACTCCTTATCAGCAAGAACACCTACGACAAACTCAAGGGAACCTATCGTATCCGCGACATCGACGACGTGGTGGTCAAAGGCAAAACCGAACCGGCGCGCGTGTTTGAGGTCCTCGATTATCACACCGATGAGACGTTCCCCAACCTGATGGAGGTCGTGAACCACTTCAAGGAAGGGCGAGGGCACTACCGCAAGGGCGATTGGGACAAGGCCATAAAGTCGTTCAAGGAATGCCTGAAATTGCACCCCGAAGATAAGCTATCGCACACCTACGTTGAGTGGTGCGAGGGCTACAAGAAGAACCCGCCCAAGGACTGGGAGGGCGTCCGAGTGGCGACGTCTAAGTAACGCCTATTCACCATTCGCGTTAGAATCGGGCCGTGCCGCCGTGCCCCTACCCCGCCAGGATGGCCAACAAGAGGATGGCCACGATGTTGATGATTTTGATCATCGGGTTGATGGCCGGCCCGGCGGTGTCCTTGTAGGGATCACCCACGGTATCGCCGGTCACCGCGGCGTGGTGGGCGTCTGAGCCCTTGCCGCCGTGGGCACCGTCCTCGATGTGTTTTTTGGCGTTGTCCCAGGCGCCACCCCCCGAGGTCATGGAAATGGCGACAAAAATCCCGGTGACGATGGTTCCCAGCAGCATGGCGCCAAGCGCCGCGAATGCCGCCGCCTGACCGGCAATTAAATTGATGACACCATACATGGCGACAGGCGCCAGAACCGGCAGCAGTGAGGGGATGATCATTTCCTTGATCGCCGTCTTGGTCAGCATGTCGACGCAGGTCCCGTAATCCGGTTTTCCGGTGCCCTCCATGATGCCGGGAATCTCCTTGAACTGACGGCGGACTTCGATAACCACCTGCCCACCGGCGCGGCCCACGGCCAACATGCCAAGGGCGCCAAAGAGATAAGGCAGCATGCCACCGACGAAGAGCCCGATGACGATGAATGGGTTCTGTAGCTGGAAGTTTATCTCAAGGCCGGGGAAGTAGTGGCCGAGATCCTCGGTATAGGCGGCGAACAGCACCAGGGCGGCTAGCCCGGCGGAACCGATGGCATAGCCCTTGGTTACCGCTTTGGTGGTATTGCCGACCGCGTCCAAGGTATCGGTGATTTTACGCACGTCTTCGGGCAAGTCCGCCATTTCAGCAATGCCGCCTGCGTTGTCGGTGACCGGGCCGAAGGCGTCGAGCGCAACCACCACGCCGGCGAGTGCAAGCATGGTGGTCGCCGCTATCGCCAGACCGTATATGCCGGCCGCTAGAAAGGCGACGATAATGCCGGCACAGATAGCAAGGACCGGCAAGGCCGTCGATTCCATAGAAATGGCCAACCCTTGGATTACGTTGGTGCCATGTCCCGTAACCGAGGACTGAGCGATGCTCTGCACGGGCCGGTGCTCGGTGCCTGTGTAGTACTCGGTGATCCAGACGATCAACCCCGTCACCGCCAATCCGGTCAGCGAGCAGATGAACAACTGGGTACCGGTGATGGCGCGGTCGCTCATCTGGAAGACGGTGTCGAAGCCGAGCAGCCAGGCGATGGTACCGGCGATGAGAATGGCTGCCATGATGGCGCTGGCGATGAACCCTTTGTACAGCGCCCCCATGACACTGTCGCCCGTGCCCAGGCGCACGAAAAAGGTGGCGATGACCGAAGCGATGATGCACACCGCGCCGATGACGAGGGGGAAGATCATCATGGTCTCGCGCGTGGCGCCGGTAAACAAGATGGCGCCAAGCAGCATGGTGGCGACCACGGTGACCGCGTAGGTCTCGAACAAATCGGCGGCCATGCCGGCGCAATCGCCGACGTTGTCGCCTACGTTATCCGCGATGACCGCTGGATTGCGTGGGTCGTCTTCGGGGATGCCGGCCTCAATCTTGCCGACCAGATCAGCGCCCACGTCCGCCCCTTTAGTGAAAATGCCGCCGCCGAGACGGGCAAAGATAGAAATCAAGGACCCGCCAAAGCCAAGAGCCACCAGGGCTTCAAGCACATGACGCAGGCCTTCTTCGGTACTCGTATCCAATACGCCGCGCAGCACGAAGTAGTAAACCGAGACGCCCAGAAGGGCTAGGCCCACAACCAACATGCCGGTGACGGCGCCCGACTTGAAGGCGATGTCGAGCGCCTGGCTAAGACCGCTGGATCGGGCTGCCTCGGCGGTGCGCACGTTGGCTTGTACCGATACATTCATGCCGATATAACCCGCCGCTCCCGATAGGATCGCGCCGATGAAAAAGCCGAAAGCCACTGGCAGGCCCAGGCGCCACCCCAAGAGGATCCCGATGACGGCACCGACGGCGGCGATGGTTCCGTATTGACGGTTGAGGTAAGCGCGCGCTCCGATCTGGATGGCCTCGCCGATCTCGCGCATGCGATCGGTCCCTGCCGGCGCCGTAAGGACACTGCGAACGGCAAAGGCGCCATAGAGAAGGGCAAGTGCACCGCAGGCGAAGATCAACAAGAACTCAACCGACATGCCAAAATTCCTTTTGCGTTTGGGCGATCCGGGAGAACCCGGCCGATGGCCAGGCCCGGTGGCGCCAATTGGGGGTACCCGTGGAATTACCGCCGGGAAAATGCCAGAACGGGCGCGATAACGCAACAGCCGGGCATGAGACTTTTTAGCCCTTGGGTTTGGATTTCTTTTTTGAGGGTGAAGTGTCGGTGATCGACTGGACGAGAACGTTGCTAATGAGGTCCGGGCCCGCCACCTTAGTGGCAAGCATTTCCAAACGCTTTTTGATGACGATCGCTCTGATCTTGCCCTCTTTTTTCACCAGACGTGGAATGAAGGCGTATAAATCGCGCAAAAAGAGATCATTGATGCGGGGCATCATCTTGTTAATTTTCTCTTCTCTCTCGGTGCCCATGGTTTCCAGTTTGATCTGGATTTGAATGGTGGTGACAACCCGATCACCAGAGAAGATGGGAATCAAAAGTAGCCCCATCTCGATGAAGCGGGGGGGTTCGCTAAGTTTTCGCTTTTTAGCTTGGATACCGCAGCTGGGCCTTAGTTCGCCTTCCCCGATACGTGACGCTGTGAAGGGGGTGGACTGACCGTTGATCAGCCCAGCCGTTTTTTGAAGAAGGCGTAAATGCGCCGCCAGGCATCCTTCGCTTTTCCTGCG
>JASLZL010000106.1 GCA_030754885.1 Rhodospirillales bacterium
CGTCGAGGGAAGAACGGTCGCCATGGTCTTGTCGGGCAGTTCCGCCAATCGGTGTTTGGTCGCTAAATCAATTATAATTAAATTTACCAGCCCTCTTGGTTCATGTCCCGCGTAGCGCCGCGCTAAGAGTATAGATGCCGATCCATTCGGCTTCTGCCAGCACGTGCCCCTCCATGGAAGCACGCGCCTCGGCGCCGCCAAAGGTGCCGGTGAGGCCGAGTGTCGCCACATCCAGGGCGTAAACGGTGAAGTGGTAGTGGTGCAATAATGTGTCGTTCCACGGCGGGCAGGGGCCATCATAGCCACCGTATTCGCCCTTCATGTCGGCGTCGCCGGCGAACCAATCGGTGTAATTGTTGATGCCGCGCGTGCCGTGATCTGTGGTGCCGGGCGGTTTGCCGCCGGCGGTGACGCCGTCCGAGTCGGTGCCCTCGGCCAGCTCGCTCAAGTTGGCCGGGATATCGACCAGGACCCAGTGATAAAAGTCCACCCGGGGGAGATCGGCGGGGATGGTCCGTCCTTCCTGGTTCACGTCGTCGCCAACCGAGGGAACATCGGGGTCATGGCAAATGATGGCGAACGACGCGGTGCCCGCCGGCGCTTCGGACCAGGCGATGCCGGGGCTGCGGTTTGCACCCAAGGTAACGTGGCCTTCTTGGGCCGGCTGACAGAAGGCGAACCGCTCAGGGATGGCGACTCCGTTTTCCCATCCGTCAATGGTGACTTGCAACGTCATGGATTGTCTCCCGATACGAGTATCTGGGCGATCCTACCTTATTCAGTCGCCGCCCGTCACGAATGGGGCGGAAGGTTCGTCGTTTAACAGCTCCTTAACCTTGCATCCCTATCCTGATTGGTGGGAAACTGCGTAAGAAATGAGGTTCCACATGCGGCTCTTAAGTGTCATCGCCTGTCTGTTTCTGCTTAGCGCCTGTGGGCAGTTTTTCGGCGCCGAGGGGGCCTCGGTGATTGTCACCGACAAGACATTTACCGATCACATTGTGTCACTTGGTAGCGGTAAGAACTGCTCGACATTGCGCATCGAAGCCGACCTCACCTATTGCGAGGAGGACGAACTGGCGCCCAAATACGAAGCCTATTGCTATCGCACCCTTGGCAACGTCACTTGCTATGACCGGCCCAACCCCTTCAACGGCCGTCAGCAGATCATGGACGAACAAATGGAAAATCCGACCAAGGCAGTGGGACGCTGAACCGCCCGTGATCGCTTTGGGAGTGGTTTCCGCCTGGCCGAACCGCATCCTCCGATGAAACGCTTCTTTGCCCTCATCTTGGCCGCACTCGCGATCCTCGCGGTGTTCCTCTGGAACGGGAAGACAACAGACGATCCGGTCGAGGCCCAGATCCAGCGTTTCCGCGCGCTCGAACCGTTGGCCGAAAAGGGCGATGTGGACGCCCAATACGACCTTGCCGGGCTTTACCAGGCGGGCAGGGGCGTCGAGGAGGATGCCCGGACGGCCGCCCAGTGGTATCTCAAAGCGGCGAATAAGGGGCATGTGGCCGCCCGCCATGCGTTGGGCCGGATGTTCGAGTCCGGCCAGGGGGTTAAACGGAACTTCCAAACAGCCGCCAAGTGGTACAGGTTGGCGGCCGGCATCGGCGATCATGCCGAAGCCCAATATGATCTTGGCACCCTTTATTATCATGGTCGCGGCGTGCCGCATGATTACGTCGCGGCGATCAAATGGTATCGCAAGGCGGCCCGCCAGGGCCACGCGGTCGCTCAATTTCACATGGGCGCCATGACCGAGGAGGGCTGGGGGCGCGCGGCGGATCCCGTCGAAGCCTATGCCTGGTACACCCTGGCCATGGGCAAGGCCGAGCAGGCCAAGGCGCGCAACCCTAAGTACGATCCGGGGCCGAGGCGCGACAAGTTGGAGCGCAAGATGAACCGTTTCCAGATCGGTCAGGCTGAAAAAAAGATCGAGGTCTTGGTAAACAGGCGCTGAGCTTAGGCCACTAGGCCGCTGGCGGCGATGCCGTCGAAAATGAACTGTACGGCCAGCGCCGCCAGGAGGACGCCGACGACGCGGGTGATCACGTTGCTCCCTGTCACGCCCAGCACTCTTTGTACGCCCCCGGCGATGAGCAGCAGTAGGAAGGTGAGCGCCAGCACCGCGAGAAGCGCCGCCATTACCACCGCTTGACGCTCCAGATCGCCTTGGCTCTCGGCGCTCAGAAGAACGACGGCCCCCATGGCCCCCGGTCCGGCGATCATCGGCGTCGCTAGGGGGAAGACCGAGATGTCGGCCTTGTGCCCCGCTTCTTCGGATTCGTCGGCGGTGGCGGATGTTCCGCCTGAGTGACGGGCGAACACCATGTCGATGGCGATCAGCAAAAGCAGGATACCGCCCGCCGTGCGCATCGCCGCAAGCGTGATACCCAGGTGCGCCAGGAGGTCGTTGCCGAACAACATGAACACGATCAGCACGGCGGCCGCGATAAGCGTTCCCTTGATCGCCATGGCGCGTCGTTGGCGGGGCGTTGCGTTGGGCGTGAGCGCCGCGAACACCGCCGCCGCGTCGACCGGGCCGATAGTGGCGAAAAAAGTGGTAAAGGCAAAAAGGCCGGTTTCCCACATGGCGTTTCGTTCCAATGGCTGGGTCCGCTGTAGTTTAAGCCTAGCGGCTTCGCCGTCCGGGCGCCATAGTCCGCACCGTCTGATACTGCGTCTCGACGCCTCGTTCCCGGCGCGATAGGCTCCGCCACCCGGTTCATACTCCTGGAGACCTCATGGAGCCATCCGTCGCCGCCGTGGTCCTTTTGTCGGCCGCCCTGCATCCTTTGTGGAACGCGCTAATTAAGCGTGGCGCCGTGCCCGAAGCCTCGTTCATGGGCTTAATGGTGGTGATCGCACTGCTGTCGCTGGCCACCGTGGTCGTCATCGGTGCCGATTTGATGGCGGCCTGGAAAGTCTGGCATCTCGTCCTCATTTCCGCCTTCGGCCTGGTGCTTTATGGCACCGCCCTGGTCATGACGTTGCGGCGCGGCGACCTCTCGGCTTATTACCCCATCATCCGGTCCTCGCCGGTTTTCATCGTCATAGTGAGCGTCGTTTTCCTTGGTCAAACCTACGCGGCGCCGGTGCTTCTCGGCTTTGTCATGGTTATCGTCGGTGCCTTCTTCGTGCAGTATCGGCCGGGTGCACGGCTTTTGGATGATCCGAGGACCCTGACGTACGCCTTGTTGGGCATGAGCAGCACCGGCATCTATACGATCTCCGATGCCTTCGCCATGCAGGTCGTGGAACCGCCGGTATTCCTGTTTTGGGTGATGGTTATGTTCATTCCCGCCTACATGGCGGTCATGCGCGCCGTCGCTGGCCCGCGCCTGGGATGGCGCGCTCTTTTTGGCTGGGTCCGCACGCCCTGGCGTTCGGCCGGCACAGGCTTGATTGCCTATGGCTCCTATTCCCTGATCCTGATCGGCTTTGCCTGGGGCGGCGAGGTGTCAGCGGTATCGTCGCTGCGCCAGGCCTCGATCCCTATTTCCGTCCTTATCGGCGGCCTGTGGCTCAAGGAGGCGGGGTTGGCGCTCCGCCTGGCGGCGTCCGTCTTGCTTGCCGCCGGCATCGTGGTCGTCGTGCTCACCGGGTGAAGAACTTTATGATTGCTCGGTTCCAGCCCACACCCCCACCCGGCCCCCCACCGCATACAATGGCACTGGGTGGCCGGGTGGGGGGGTGGGCTGGTGCCGCGCATATACAAGAATGGCCGGGTGGGGGAGCGGGCCGGTACTGATTTTATTAACGTGGAAACGCTCAGAAACGGTCGGGGCGGAAAGGCGCCAAGTCGACGCTGGGCGGGCGCCCTCCCGCCAGCTCGCCGATCAGCTTGCCGGTAATCGCCCCAACGGCGATGCCGATGTGGTCGTGGCCGAAGGCGAAGAGAACGTTCGGATGGCGCGGCGCCGGGCCGATGACGGGTTTGGAATCGGGCAGCGACGGCCGGGGACCGACCCAGCGCGTAGCACCTTCCGTATTAAGGGTCGGGAAGAGGGCCTTGGCCTTTCTCTCGATGACATCGGTATGGGCCGGGTTGAGGGGCGCGTCCGGATCGGTGAACTCGGCAATGGAGGAACACCGGAGCCCGTGCTCCATGGGCGTAACGGCGACGTGGCGGTCGCGCGAATTGATGCACATCCGCAATTGGATTCCGGGTTCGGGGAACATAAGGTTGTAGCCGCGCTCCGCCGCCAGCGGCAGCTTGCATCCAAGTTGTGCCGCCAGCGGCTTGGACCAAGCGCCTGCGGCAAGAACGATGAGATCGGGCGTGTGGGTGGCACCGTCGGTGACTACGCGGGGTGGGCCTTCGGCGGCGAATTCGAAGCCTTTGACGGTTTCGGTAAGCAGGGTTCCGCCCTGGCGCACGAAGTTCTCGGCCAGGACCTGGGCGAGGCGGAGCGGATTCACGGTCACCGCCACGTCGGGCAGGAAAACGGCGCCGACGATACCGGGACCGAGCGCCGGCTCCATCTCGCGCGCCTCGTCGCCGCTCATCTCCTGGATCCGAATGCCGCGCCGCCGGCGCAAGTCGATGACGTATTTCGATTCGGCCAGGTATTTGGCGTCCTCGAAGATTTGCAAAAGCCCGTCGCGCCGGATCAACGTCTCGGCGCCGGATTCCGAGAGCAGTGGGTCATAGGCTTCGAACAGTTTGCTCAAAAGGCTATAGCGGGCGTCGGCAATGTCCTCGACGCGCTGGCGCCGTCCGGCCAGCGCAAAGCGCAGGAACCAAGGTGTCATGCCGAGAAGCTTCGTCCACGGCACCGACAGCGGTTCTTCGGGGTCGAGCAGCAGCCTCGGTACGCTGGGCAGCATGCCGGGCAGCGAGGCAGGTACGCATGATGCCACGCCAAGGTTGCCGGCGTTGCCTTCGGTCGCGCCCTTGCCTGGGCCGGTGCGGTCGATAAGCGTTACCCTGAGACCCTCGCGTTGCAAATAAAGGGCCGAGCAGACGCCGACGATGCCGGCGCCGATGACGAGTGCTGTGCGGTCGGGAGTTTGCGTCTCTGCCATGACTAAAACCGGTCGGGACGGAAGGGGGTGATGTCGATACTGGTCGGCCGTCCGGCTGCCAGCTCACCGATCAGCTTGCCTGTGATGGCGCCAAGCGTCAGCCCGATGTGGCCATGGCCAAAGGCAAACAGTACCTTTGGATGTCCGGGTGCGGCCCCGATCACGGGCATGGAATCGGGCATCGATGGACGGGCGCCCATGCCGCGCTCAAGCTCGCGCATTTCAAGGCCGGGGATCAAGCCATCCGCCTGACGCAAGATGGCCAGCGCCCGGTCGTAATCCGGCGGCGAGTCGACGGGGGCGAACTCGGCACCGCTTGAGACCCTGAGCCCGTGTTCCATGGGACAAATGGCAAGAAGTTTGTCATTCCACTGCACCGGCACCTTCAGCCCCGGGTTGGGCAGCATCATGAAGTAGCCCCGTTCGGCTTGCATCGGCACACGGGTGCCCAGTTGCGCCGCCAGGGCCCTGGACCAGGCACCGGCGGCGATGACGACAAGTCCGGCGGTGTGAGTGGCGGTCTCGGTGACGACCTTGGGTGGGCCGTCGGCGCCGGTCTCAAAGCCCTTGACCTTTTCTCTGAAAAGGGTGCCGCCGCTCCGTACCAGGTGTTCGGCCAGGACTTGCACCATGCGCTTCGGATTGACCACGTGGCCGTTGATGCGTTGGTAGGCGCCGTGCACGACGTTGGGTCCCAGCTTGGGCTCGACCTCGCGTGTCTGGTCGCCGTCAAGATCCTCAATCACGACACCGCGGCTACGGCGCAGATCGCGCTCATAACGGTTGTTTTCGAAGGCCTGGCGGCTGGTAAAAACGAAAAGGCGGCCTTGGCGCTGGATCATGTCCTGTGCCCCGGCGGCGCTGACGAGGGGCTCATAGGCCTCGAAGATATTGGAGACGACGGTTAACAGCGCATCCGTAATTTCATCGACGCGGCGTTGCCGACCGGCAAGCAAGAATCGGATGAACCAGGGTGTGGCCGGCAGAAAGTTGCTGGGCGGAACGGAGAGCGGATGCAGCCGGTTCATGAGCATGCCGGGCACCTTGCGCCACAGGCCGGGCAGGGAGAACGGAGCGCAACTTCCGCCGCCAAGGCCGCCGGCGTTGACCGCCGAGCAGGCCTCGCCCGGACCGTCCTTGTCGATCAACGTGACCTTGAATCCCTCGCGTTGCAGATAAAGAGCGGTGCACACGCCGACAATGCCGGCGCCAATGACCAGCGCTGTCTTTTCCTGGGATTTCATATCGGCCATGGGTTAGAACCTCTCGGGGCGGAAGGGGGTGATGTCGATGCTTGGTTTACGCCCGGCCGCCAGCTCGCCAACGGTGCGCCCGGTGACGGCGCCCAGGCCGAGGCCGATCATGCAATGGCCGAAGGCGAAGAGCACCGAGGGATGTCCGGGTGCCGGTCCGATCACCGGCATGGAATCGGGGGTCGAGGGGCGATTTCCCATCCACCGCGTCATGCCGTCGGATCTGAGGCCGGGCACGAGTGCCTGAGCGTGGCGCACAATAGTATCGGCGCGGGCATAGTTGGGGGGCGCCTTAAGGCCTTCGAAGTCGGCGATGCCGGTGATGCGCAGCCCGTGTTCCATCTGCGAGATGATGATGTGGCGGTCGGACGACTGCACCGAGACACGGGTCGTCACCCCGGCGTCGGGCAGCATGGCGTGGTAGCCGCGCTGCGATTCCATGCACACTCGGGTGCCAAGCTGGGCTGCCAACTCCTTGGACCAGGCCCCGGCGGCAACGACGATGAGGTCGGGGTTGTGGGTGGTGGCGTCGGTCACGACCTTGGGCGGGCCGTCCGCGCCGAGCTCGAAGCCCTTGACCGTCTCGCGCAATACCGTGCCGCCCTTTTTCTGGAAAAGCTCGGCCAGGGTCTGGGTCAGACGCAAGGGATTGATGGTCTGGCCGGCGGCCGGGATGTAAGCGCCGCGTTTGATGGCCGGTCCGAGCGCCGGCTCGATCTCGCGTGCCTCGTCCCCGCTCAATGCCCTTACCTCGATACCGCGCCGACGGCGTAGATCGAGGGAGTATTGTCCGCCCGAGAAGGAAGCCTCGCTCTCATAGACGTAAAGTTTGCCCTCGCGCCGGACCAGGTCACTGGCGTCGGTCTCGGCGAGCAAGGACTCGTAACATTCGAACAAGTCGGCGAGGGCGGCGCTCAACGCGTCGGCGATCTCCTCGACGCGCTTGGGCCGGCCAGCTTGGGCGAAGCGGATAAACCACGGCAGCGCCCGCGGTAGGTGAGACCAATGAATTTTAAGCGCCGAATCGGGATCGAACAGCATGGCCGGCACCTTGCCGAGCGATCCCGGCATGGCAAGGGGAATGAACGATGCGATGCCCAGACCGCCGGCATTGCCCGACGAGCAACCTTCGCCGGGACCGTCGCGGTCGATCAGCGTTACGTCGAAGTCTTCGCGTTGAAGATAAAGCGCCGAGCAGGTACCGACGATGCCGGCGCCGATAACCAGCGCTCGGCGCCCGTCCGCCATCGGCGCGCCCGAACCCGTTGCCACCACGATTGAATCCCCCCGATCGATGATTGCGGAAAGCTTATCTTGCGGCCACCGCCGGCGCAAGATAGGGGCGACGGCGGCGAGCGGCCAAGGCGCGGATCATGAGCTGGAGAATTTTAGCGATAGTGCTTTTAACTTACCTAAGTTTGAAAATTAGTTTGAATATGTCGAATTTTAAAATGGTGGATAGTCAATAAAAGACAACAAAAAACAACAAAAAACAACATTTGCCCAGGATTATTGAAGTTTCGTTTGGATTTGGATAATAATGTCGTTGAGAGAGTTTCACGTTGCGGCGGGACACTGGCCGCTCACACCCCAAGACCTTGGGAACCTTCGTCATGAAGAGAGGAATGAGAATTATGCACGATCTCGTCAGAAAATTTAGCGTCGCGGCCGTGGTTGCCTGTGTCACGGGTCTCGCTTGGGGGGCCGGAGACGCGCTAGCCAAGGACCTCGTGCTCTACACCGCCTCCAATCCAAAAATCGAAAAAGACATCATGGCGGCGTTCCGCAAGGCCCATCCGGACATCACCGTAAATGCGGTGAACATGTCGACCGGCCCGATCACCGAACGCGCCATCGCCGAGAAGGCCAATCCCCAGGCCGACGTAATTTGGATGATTAACAATATCGCCCTTGAGCAGCTCAAGGCTACGGGCGCCCTTGAGCCGTATGAGCCGAAGGGCACCAAGATCGACGACGCCTTCAAGGAAGAGGACGGATTCTGGAACGGTCACAACGCCACAATCATGGCGATGGCCGTCAACACGAAGCTGCTGAAGGAAAAGAAGCTTCCCATGCCGACCGATTGGGTGGACCTGGTCAAGCCTGTCTACAAGGGGCAGATCACCATCGCAGCGGCCACCAAGTCGGGCACGGGCCTCAGCATCCTGTCGACCATGCACGATGTTTTTGGCTGGAACTTTCTCGACAATCTTCACCAGAACATCTTCCAGTACAATTCGTCGGGCAGCGCGGCGGCGCGTCAGGTGGGCGGCGGTGAGACCATCATCGGTCTCAGCTACGACACCGCCATCTTGCATCAGGTGCAAGCGGTGCCAGGTGTCGAGATGGTCATAGGCCGTATGTCGCCCAACGTTATCGAGGGCGCGGGCCTGCTTGCCGGGGCGCCTCATCCGGCGGAAGGAAAAATCTTCCTCGATTGGTTGTTCAGCGAGGGGGGAATGAAGGTATTCGCCCCCCATGTTGGCATCGGTGCCCAGGCCGGTTACGGCAATGTCGATTTGTCCAAGGTCCATATGTGGAAGCGCCGCCGGCCCTTGGACGCCAACGGATTTAAGCGCCAGTGGGCGTCGAAATTCGAAAAGTAAGCATTCGTACCAGCACCAAATCCCACGGCACCGCCAAAGTGTAGGCGGGGCCGTGGCCCCTTGTCGGGAGAGGGCCCGTGGCGAAGCTGACTTTTCGTGGCGTGACCAAACGCTTCGGAAACGTGACTGCTGTCGACGACGTTTCCATGGACATCGCCTCGGGCGAGTTCGTGACCCTGGTCGGCGCCAGCGGTTGCGGCAAGACCACGCTGCTTCGCATCATCGCCGGATTTACCAAACCCGACAGCGGGGAGTTGGCCATCGACGGCCGCCGGGTCGAAGGCCTGCCGCCCAGCAAGCGTGAGGTCGGCTTCGTCTTTCAGTCCTACGCGCTTTTTCCGACCCAAACGGTGGCCCAGAACATCGGTTTCTCGCTCAGCATCCGGCGGCGCGGAAAGGCGGAAATCGAAAAAAGGGTGGCGGAGCTTTGCGTCCTGACCCAGCTCGGCGGGCTTGAGGACCGTTACCCGCACGAACTTTCCGGCGGTCAGCAGCAACGTGTCGCTCTGGCCCGAGCCCTTGCTCCCGATCCCGCCATCTTGCTCCTCGACGAACCTTTATCGGCATTGGACGCCAAAATACGCGCCCACCTGCGCGCCGAAATCCGCGCCGTCGTGGATCGACTGGGCATCACCACCGTCTACGTCACCCATGATCAAGAAGAGGCGCTGTCCATTTCCGATCGCGTGGCGGTCATGGAAGCAGGCCGGGTCCTGCAAGTCGGCCGGCCCATGGAAGTGTACCTGGAGCCGGCCAGTCTTTTTGTCGCCGATTTCATCGGCACCAGCAACCACCTGGACGGAAAGCCCAAGGGCAACGGAACGGTACAAATTGACAGCGGTGTCTTGCCGGCCCGGTTGCCGGGTACCGTCGCCGCTTTGGAACGCTGCGTGGTCTGTATCCGGCCCGAACATGTGGATCTCTTTACCGCCGATACCGACGATACTCTAGGTGGCCGGCTGCTCTCCCATTCTTTCCTCGGACCCTCGGTGCGGGCCCGCGTGGCAATCGATGGGGGCGCCGAGCTGGAGGTCGACATCGCCACCGCCGATTGGCTGGCCAAGGGGCTCAAGGCGGGTGACGAAGTGGGTTGGCGCGTGCGTCCTGGTGGTGCCGTAGCCTTTCCGGTCGATAACGGCGATGCCACGGACGCGCAATAATGCGCCGCATTCCCGGATACGTCGCCAGCCTGACTGTGGCGTTTTTGCTGTTCGTCTTCATTGCCTATCCCATCGGTTCCGTTCTTGTCGAAAGTTTCTCCGTCGAAGGACCGATGACCGTCTTCGAGCTGCGCGCATTGACGCAAGACGCCCTCGACAAGTTGGAGACGGCAACCCGTGAGAAAACGGTCGGGCGGTGGTTAAAGCGGGCCAAGCCGCGCCCGCGCATGGAGGCTGAGGCGGCCGCCCTTGAGTTGATCGGCGAGACCGTGTCCTGGGATCGCAAGGCACCCTTCGACGAACAAATCGCGGCGGCAAAAACCGCGATTGCGGGTCTCACGGCCGAGAAGCGGGCCGACTTCGAGGCCCAGTACCCAATTGCCTATGTGATGCTGCATAAGCGCATCCCGCTGGCCTTTAAGATCAAGGATCGGATCTCGCCGGACGAATTCGAAAGCTTGCGCACGGGTGCCCATGCCGGCTACGGGCTCAAGCACTACCTGGATGTGGTCGTCGAGGACCGCCTTATCAACGCCTTCAAGAACAGCCTCCTTCTCGCCTTCACCTCGTGCTTCGCGACGACGGCCCTGGCCTTTATCCTGGCCTACGGCGTTAATCGAGGTGGTGTTCGGTGGCCCAACTTTGTGCGCTACGCGACCTTGGTGCCGCTGGTCTCGCCACCGGTTCTGATCGCCACTGCAGCCATCCTTCTGTTCGGCCGCAACGGCGCCTTCACCCACGGCATCCTTGAAGAGCAGCTGCACTGGATCGATGCCGGCGTCACCAATTTGTACGGCTTCAGCGGCGTCGTCGTGGCCCAGATCCTGAGCTTTCTTCCGCCGGCCTTTATCATCATGGACAACGTGCTTTCCAAGCACGATGGTCGGGTCGAGGAGGCGGCGGCAAGCCAAGGCGCGTCACCGGGGCAGGTATTCACCCGGGTCACACTTCCTCTCGCCCAGCCGGGCATCATCAAGACCGTGATCCTCAGTTTCATCCTGTCGATGACCGATTTCGGCAACCCATTGGTCATCGGCCGCGACATTCCCGTCCTTGCCGGCGTTCTCTACGACGAAATTATCGGCTTTCAGAACACCGAGTTGTCGGCGGCGTTGGCCATGTGGATGATCGTCCCGGCGTTGTCGATCTATTTCCTGCTTGAGGGCATCGGCCGGCGTAAGCGCTTCCATACCGGTAGCGCCACCGGCGGGCCGCCCGAACTGCCGGTGCCGGCTCCGGCACGCGCCCTGATCACCACGGTGGCCGGGGCCAACATCGGACTGATCGTCCTTCTTTATGGCGCTATCGTCGCTGGATCGTTTGTCAGGATATGGGGCATCGACAACACCTTCACCACGGCCTGGTATACCGCCGAGGAGGTGAGCGCGGCTTTCACGTCCGAATGGATCGGAGTCGAGGTGGTGTGGAAAAGCTTAGTAGTGGCGTTCATCGGCGGACCCATCGGCGGCTTTCTGGCAATGGTCGTCGCCTACCTGGTGGAGCGGGTGCGCCCGGCGGGCGCCAACCTGATAAGCTTTATTGCGCTGCTGCCCGCCATCCTGCCCGGCGTCATCTTCGGCATTGGCTACATCGTCGCCTTCAACTTGCCGTTTGGGCAGAAGGAGCTGGCCTTGACGGGCACGCAGTCCATCCTCGTTCTCAATTTGATGTTCGGCCATATCTATGTCGGCGTACTTGTCGGTCGCGCCGTACTGCAAAGGCTCGATGCCTCGGTCGATGAGGCGGCCGAGATTCTGGGCGCCACCTTAACCCAACGCTTCACTCGGGTGGTGCTGCCGATGATGCGTCACGCGGCACTCCTCGGCATGCTCTATGTGTTCGTCGAAACCATGACCAGTCTCTCGGCCATCGTTTTCTTGGTCAGCCCTGGCAACGAACTCGCCGCCGTGGCGATCTTCGATACGGCGTCGAAGAACCACTACGGAGTCGCCTGTGCCATGAGCGTCACCATGCTGCTCATTGTCTTCGCCGTCATGGGGAGCATGTGGTGGATGGAGCGCCATGGGCCGGCTTGGGCGCGCCTTGGCGCCAGAGCGGCGGGCCGCACCTGACAATTTCAATCAATGGAGAACGCGATGACTAAACCACGGGTTTTTACCTGCACCTGGACGTTGCTTCCGGTAATGGACGAAATTGAGGCGGCGCGCTTTACCGCCCGCGAGGGATTCGCGGGAATGGAAATCCAATGCAATCCCCTGGGCCTGTGGCCGACCACGGCGTCGCGGTCCACCATCGACGAACTGATCGCCATCGGCGATGGCGAGGGAATCGAATACACGTTCTATCCCTCCGGCCTTCTTAATCCGGCGACCGATTTGCCCGAGGAACGCGCCCGCAACCAAGAGTTCCTCAAGCACTCCATCGACTTGGCCCAGCGGTTAGGCAGCCCCGTGCTTTGCATCCACCCCGGCGTGGCGGAGGAACTGTTCAGCCTTGAGCGCAAGGGCGTACCTTTTGAAAGCGATCGGTTCGACCGCCAGCGTCTGTTGGCCGACGCGCGCGCCCGCGCCGTCGAGGCGATCGCAGAATGGGCCGACGCGGCGGCTCAGGCCAATCTCATCATCCCCGTGGAAAACGAAGGCCATGTGCACCACACGGTCGCCCCGACCGCGACCCTGGTACGCGAGATGGTGGAGGCAACCGGGCGCGACAACGTCAAGGTCAACCTGGACACCGGCCACGCCTTTATCAACGAGGGCCTGAAGGAGGAATTCACCGTACTCCGCGACCGCATAGTCCATGTCCACCTCAATGACGGACGAAAGATGGGGGTCAGCGAACACCTGTCCCTAGGCGAGGGCATAGCCGACTTTTCGCCGATGGCCGAATTCATGAACACCTTTGGCGGCGCCCTGGTGCTTGAAATTTATGCCCCCGAGCGCCCCGTCGAGGCAATGCTGGAAAGCCGCGACTTCATTCTTGGCGTGGCAGCCCAATAGGAAACGGAGCGAGCGCAGACCATGACCGAGCCCCGTATCTTCACTTGCAACTGGACCTTGTTTCCGATCATGGACACGGTGGCGGCAGCGCGCCTCAGTGCCCGTGAGGGTTTCGCCGGGATCGAGTTGGAGTGCGACCCTCTCGGTTTTTGGCCGACCACCATCGCGGCGGCGACGGTTGCCGAACTGGCCGCCATCGGCGAGGGGGAGGGTTTGGCCTACACCGTGCATGCACCGGACGACCTCAACCCGGCCACCGCGCTGCCCGACCAACGCACGCGCGATGATGAGATTTTCAAGAGCCTGGTGGACCTGGCTCAACGTCTCAAAAGTCCGGTTGTCGGTATTCATCCCGGTGTCGTCGAGGGGCTGTTCGGCCTTGAGCGCAAGGGTGTGCCGTTCGCGACCGAGCGCTTCGACCGCGATGAATTGGCGCGCGACGCCCGCATGCGCGCCGTCGAGACCTATGTCCGCTGGGCCGGTCTGACAGCCGAGGCGGGGTTGACCCTGACCATCGAGAACGAGGTCCACGTGCACCACAGCGCCGCCCCCACGGCAGAGGTTTTGGCTGACCTGGTCGAGGCGACGGGACGCGACGACATTAAGGTCAATCTGGACACGGGCCATGCCTTTATCGGCGCCGGCTTGGCAGAGGAGTTCGCGGTACTCCGCGACCGCATCGTCCATATCCACCTCAACGACGGCCGAGCCAAGGGTGTCAGCGAACACCTGCCCCTGGGTGAGGGCGTGGCGGACTTCGCGCCGCTGGCTTCCTTTATGAACGACTTTGAAGGCGCGCTCGTGCTTGAGATATACGCGCCCAATCGGCCACTGGAGGCGCTTCTGGAGAGCCGCGACCACCTGAAGGGCATCCTGGCCGCCGCTTGACGCTTGACCAAGCTTTTAGGCACAGTCAAGTCGATGCGACAGAGGGAAGCCCCATGCTGGCCGAACAGCGGCGCAACGTGATTCTGGAGATTGTGGCGGAGCGGGGCTCGGTCTCGGTGAACGAGCTATTTCGCCGTCTTGCCGTGTCCCATGAAACCATCCGCCGCGATATCACGCGACTGGCCCGCGAAAATCGGTTGCGCAAGACCCATGGCGGAGCGCTTTCAGTGAATTCGGTGGAACCCGCCTTCACCGAGCGCATGGGGGTCAATATCGAGGGCAAGCGGGCGATCGGACGGTTGGCCGCCGGCCTGGTTCCCGACGGTGCCTCGGTGATCATCGATTCTGGCACTTCGACCCTTTGCCTGGCCGAGGCCTTGAAATCCCACCGCCGTTTGACCGTCTATACCAACGATATCCACGTTGCCGGGCGTCTGGCGGCGCGCAATGACAACCAGGTATTGCTTCTCGGCGGCGAAATTCAGGGGACCGAGGGAGCGACCATGGGCCGCGACACAACGGCCATGCTGGACAACTACTTCACCGACTTTTCCTTCATCGGCGTCGGGGCGCTAACGGCGCGGCCGTCGTTGATGGACTATTCCCGCGAGGCGGCCGAATTGCGCGCTCGCATGATTGTCTCGGCGCGCCAAGGTGTCCTTCTCGCCGAGCACACCAAGTTCAACCGTACAGCCCCCGTGCGTGTCGCCAACCTGGAAAAGGCCAGTCATTTGGTGGTTGATCGCAAACCCAAAGGCGCCCTTGAAAAAGCGCTTCGGTCCCTGGACGCCGAACTTCTGGTGACCGACGAGTAATCCCCTCAACCGGCGGAAACGACTTGGCCGTTGCGCGTCTCGCCGGGCGACGCCAGGTCAACGAAAACCTGAGCTATATCTTCGGGCGGCTTGAGGGTCATCGGGTCCTCGCCGGGAAAGGCCTCGGCGCGCATGGCCGTGCGGATGACGCCGGGGTCGACCAGATTGACGCGAACCGCCGTCTTAGCAACCTCGGCGGCGTAGATTTTAACCATGACCTCAAGCGCCGCCTTGGTTGTCGCGTAGGCACCCCAATAGGGGACGGCGCCGTGGGCCGCGCCCGAGGTAACGAAAAGGGCACGCCCGGCTTCGGACTGGCGCAGCAGGGGATCGAAACTGCGAATAAGGCGCCAATTGGCGGTAAGATTCAGCGCCACGGTCTGTTCCCAAAGTGCCGGATCGGTATGGCCCAGGGGACCGAGTATGCCCAGCATGGCGGCATTGCCGACCAAGATGTCGAGGCGTCCATAACGCTGGAAGACAGCGGCCCCCATCTCGTCGATCTTGGAATAATCGATGAGGTCGGTAGGAACCAATGTAGCGTGGCCGCCGAGCGCCTGGATCTCGTCGTCCAACTCTTCCAAGGCGCCTTGGGTGCGAGCGATTAAAATCAGGTGCGCGCCTTCTTCGGCGAAGCGCTTCGCTACGGCGCGCCCGATGCCCCGTGATGCCCCTGTAACAAGTGCTACGCGCCCATCCAGTTTTCCGCCGGACATGGTTACCCTTGGTCGGCAAGCAGCGAGAGCTGCATACTTTGCGGCCCGCCGTCGCGATCCGTCAGGGGGACCGGATACTCGCCGGTGAAACAGGCATCGCAGAACTGTGGTGTCTTTGCGTCCCGCGGTGTCCCGCTGACGGCGCGGTAGAGGCCGTCGGTGGAAATGAAGGCCAGAGAATCGACGCCGATGTGCCGCGCCATGGCCTCGATATCGTAGCTTGATGCCAAGAGTTCTTTGGTTTCCGGGGTATCGATGCCGTAGAAGCACGAGTGCGCCGTCGGTGGGCTGGAAATTCGCAGGTGAACCTCACTGGCGCCGGCGCCGCGCACCATTTCGACGATCTTCAAGGACGTGGTGCCGCGGACGATGGAATCGTCGACCAGCACAACCCGCTTGTCCTTGAACTTGGCCGCGTTGGCGTTGTGCTTGAGCTTAACGCCAAGGTGGCGGATCTGGTCCGAGGGCTCGATGAAGGTGCGTCCCACATAGTGGTTGCGGATGATGCCAAGCTCGAACGGCACTCCCGCTTCCTCGGCGAAGCCGAGGCCGGCGGGAACCCCGGAATCGGGCACCGGCACAACCATGTCCACGGGCACCGGACTCTCGCGCGCCAACTCGGCACCGATGCGCTTGCGCACGTCGTAGACGTTCTTTCCTTCAACCGTGCTGTCGGGGCGGGAGAAATAAATGTATTCGAAGATGCAAAAGCGCGCCGGTGTCGGAATGAAGGGCTTGATTGAGTGCAGGCCGTCCGCATTGATGACGACAACCTCACCCGGTTCCACGTCGCGCTCAAACTCGGCGCCGATGATATCGAGGGCGCAGGATTCCGAGGCCAGGATGAAAGCGTCGCCCAATCGGCCCAAGACCAATGGCCTTATGCCAAGCGGATCGCGGACCCCGATCAAGGCCTCTTCGGTCAGGGCAACCACGGCATAGGCGCCTTCGACCTGCTTCAAGGCATCGACCATTCGGTCGACCACGGTGGAATAGAGGCTGGTGGCGATGAGGTGGATGATAACCTCGGTATCCATGGTGGACTGAAAGATACAGCCCCGCTTGACGAGGTTTTTGCGCACGCTAAAGGCGTTGGTCAGGTTGCCGTTATGGGCGATCGCCAGACCGCCGAATTCGAACTCGGCGAACAGGGGCTGGACGTTGCGCAAGATGGTGCCACCGGTCGTCGAATAGCGGTTGTGGCCGATGGCCAGGGCGCCGGGCAGCCAACCAATGACTTGCTCGGAGCCGAAGTTGTCGCCGACCAAGCCGATCGCCCGGTGATGATGGAATTGTTCACCGTCGAAGGTGACGATGCCCGCGGCTTCCTGGCCTCGGTGTTGCAGGGCGTGCAGGCCGAGTGCCGTGTGGGCGGCGGCGTCGGGAAGCCCGTGAATGCCGAAGACTCCGCATTCTTCGTGTAGATGGTCGTCGTCGCAGAGATGGGTCGTCTTCATGGATTTCCTTTTTACCGGCTGTTCTGAATCAGACGCTCCATATCCGTGCGTTCCTTGCTGTCGTATCCGGGCGTGCCCTCGGTTTTGCCGCTTTTTGGATCCGGTGTAAGCATGTCGCGGAGAATCTTCTCGGGATCAAGCGCCTTTAGCGCTTTATCTTCCGCCTCTTTGGCGGATTCGGCGCCGGCCTCGGCGACGTCCCCGGGCACCAGGGCCTCCAAAAGGTCCGCTCCGGCCTCGACCAACGGCATAACGCGGGCCGTGCGCAGCCATTCGGGCTGTTCCTTGGGTGGTGCCATCCATTCGACGGCGATATAGGCCAGGCAGACCAGGACGGCACCGCGCAGCACTCCGAACAAAAAGCCGAGTGAGCGGTCCAAAACGTTCAAGGCGCTTTGCTGGACCCGCCTGGAGACGAACCCTGTGACAAAAGCAAAGATGGCAAGACTGGCGATAAAGAGGACGACGCCTGACACGAAGTCGGCGGCAAATTCCATGGTAATCAGTTCGCGCATGTAAGGCTTAAGATACGGGTAGCCATGGATGGTGCCGAAGATGGCGCCGATCCAGCTTGCCACCGCCAGGACCTCGTGGACGAAGCCCCGTCCCCAGGCAATGAGCGCCGAGATCAAAAGCACCACGCCGACGGCGATATCGACGCCGTTGATTGCCATCTCATCCATGGCGCCGGCCCTGGGCAAGCCGTGGCGGCGGCGGAAACAGGCGTACCAAATCTGCAAGGTGATCGACGGCCTGGACTTCCAGGCTTTGGCTGCCTCCCCCCTTGGCCCCCCGCTTGGGCATGATGGCGCGGGTGAAGCCCAGTTTGGATGCCTCCTTGAGGCGGTTATCGGTGTGGGCCACCGCCCTTGCTTCGCCGGACAGGCCGATCTCCCCGAAGACAACGGTTTGCGAAGGGCAAGGGGTGCCGCTAAACGATGACGCCAGGGCCGCGGCCACCGCCAAGTCCGCTGCCGGCTCGGTGATGCGCAGTCCCCCCGCGACGTTGAGATAGACGTCATTGCCGGCCAGCGCCAAGCCGCAGCGTGCCTCCAGAACGGCCAAAATCATGGCCAGGCGGGCTGAGTCCCAGCCGACCACGGCGCGCCGCGGCGTCGCCAGCGCTGACGGTGCCACCAGGGCCTGGATTTCCACCAGCAGCGGTCGGCTGCCCTCGATGCCGGCGAAGACGCAGGCGCCGCTGACCTCGCCCTGGCGGTCGGACAGAAATAGCGCAGATGGGTTGGCAACTTCTTTTAAGCCGGCGCCGGTCATCTCGAAGACGCCGATTTCATCGGTCGGCCCGAAGCGGTTCTTGACGGCGCGCATGATGCGGAACTGGTGGCTGCGCTCGCCCTCGAAGTAGAGCACTGTGTCGACCATGTGCTCAAGCACCCGGGGACCGGCGATCAGACCTTCCTTGGTCACATGGCCGACCAGCAGCACGGTAAAGCCGCGCCGCTTGGCCAGCCTGATCAGTTCCTGGGCCGAGGCGCGTACCTGAGTCACGGTGCCGGGTGCCGAATCGAGGCTGTCGACGAACATGGTCTGGATGGAATCGATGATCACGATGTCGGGCGCATCTTTGCCGTCTAGGGAGGCGACGATGTCGCGCACATTGGTGACGGCGGCAAGCTTGATCGGCGCTTGGCTCAGTCCCAGGCGCTCGGCGCGCAGCCTTACCTGGTCGATGGCCTCCTCGCCTGAGATGTAGAGGCATTGGAAGCGGTCCGCCAGGGCCGCGCAGACCTGCAACAGCACGGTCGATTTTCCGATGCCCGGGTCGCCGCCGACCAAGAGACCAGAGGCCGCCACCATGCCGCCGCCGCATACCCGGTCGAACTCCTTTATGCCGCTGATGCGGCGCGCCGGCGTCTCGCTTGATCCCTCAAGGCCGACAAGGGTGATCTTGCGCCCGCGCTTAGGCCCCAGACCGCGCGGCGCCGTTTCCGCCGGCGCCTCCTCGACAAGCGTGTTCCAGGCACCGCAGGCTTCGCAGCGGCCGACCCATTTCGGGTGCGCACCGCCGCACTCCTGGCATATGTATGAGGACGTTTTACGGGCCAACGAAGGAGACCCTCCGTTACAGGCTCGGCACGATCACGCCCGAACCGCCATTTGGATGGGGCCCTCGGCGCGGCCGGGTGCAAAGGGAGAACCCGTGCCCGGTGAAATGTGCCAAACGTCCGGCGGTGGCGAGAAAGACCAGGAAGAAGCGGCCGATCGGTTGTAGGACTTTCATCGGGCTTCGGCGTCCTCAGTCGGCGCTGTCGAGATAGACCCGGTGGTAGCGCGACCCCAGTCCGGTCAGTATTTCGTAACCGATGGTGCCGGCCTCGGCGGCGACGGTATCGACGGGGTTGTGGGGGCCGATCAGGTCGACAAGGGCCCCCGGACAAGCCGCATCGACGGGTACGTCGGAAACATCCAGAGTGATAAGGTCCATGGAAACGCGTCCCACAATCGGCACCCGGATGTCTTCTATATAGCCATTGCCGGAATTGCTCAAGGACCGCAAATATCCGTCGGCATAACCAACGCCGACAGTGGCGACGCGCCCCCGCCGCACCACGCGGTGGCTCGCACCATAACCAACGGTCTGGGGCCTGTCAACGTCACGTACTTGCAGGATTTTCCCTTGTAAACGAACGACTTGGGCCATGGGATTGGTCTCGCCGGGACGCGGTCCGACGCCGTATAGTGCAACCCCCGGGCGGGCCAAGTCGAAGTGATATTCGGGGCCCAGGAATATCCCTGATGAGTTGGCGAAGGAGGCATGGACATCCTTAAACGGCTGGCGGACACGGAGGAAGTCCGTCAGTTGTTGGTGGTTAAGGGGATGATCGGCCTCGTCGGCACAGGCCAGGTGGCTCATCAGAAAAGTGAGCTTGATACCGTCGAGGCGCTCGGGCTCGCGGATCAGGGTTTCGGTTTCGTCGGGCGGCAGGCCAAGGCGTGCCATGCCGGTATCGATGTGCACGTCGGCGGTCAGAGGTGCGCCATGGGTGCGGGCCAAATCACCCCAGGACTCGATATCGCCCAGACTGTTCAAAACCGGGACCAATTGGTGGTCGATCAACGTCTTCCCGCTTCCCGGAACGGGCCCGTTGAGCACATGGATCGTCGCATTGGGGAGAACCCGTCGCACGGCCACCCCTTCGCCGACATGGGCGACGAAGAAAGTTTTGCATCCAGCCCGGGCCAGAGCCGGCGCCACCCGGTCGGCGCCAAGACCGTAAGCGTCGGCTTTGACCACCGCGGCGCATTCGGCGCCGGCCAGCATGCCTCTCAATAGCAGCCAATTGGCGACGATGGCATTCAAGTCGATGGTAAGGACGGCGCCGGTGTGATCGGACTCGGGCATGGATGGCTTCAGGCCTCGGGGTCGTGCCGGGTATCCAGGTCCCCGAAGCGCGTAAAGGCGCCCTCGAAGAATAGGGTGACGTTGCCGGTCGGACCGTGGCGTTGCTTCGCGACAAGGACCTCGGCCTTGTTTTTGACGGCATCGCGGCGCAATTCCCACCGACCATAGCGCTCGTGGAAATAATCTTCCTTCTCATCGATGCGTTGCGATGGTTGATCGCGCTCGAGATAGTATTCCTCGCGGAAAATAAACATGACCACATCGGCGTCCTGCTCGATGGTTCCCGAATCGCGTAAGTCGGCCAATTGCGGACGCTTGTTGTCGCGTTGCTCGACGGCGCGCGAAAGCTGTGACAGGGCCAGCACGGGAACGTCCAATTCCTTGGCCAGGGTCTTGAGACCACGGGTGATCTCTGAGATCTCCTGGACCCGCCCGTCGTTGCGGCTGCCCGGCCCCGGGCTCATGAGCTGCAGGTAATCAACCACGATCAGGCCAAGTTTTTCCGTGCGCTTGAGCCGGCGGGCGCGGGTTCGCAACTGGGCCACCGAGAGGGCTGGCGAATCGTCGATAAAGATGGGGGTGGAGTAAAGTTCCTGGCTGCCGACTGCCAGGCGGTTAAACTCATCGTTGGTAAGCTCGCCCTTGCGCATGCGGTCGGACGAAATGTTGGTCTGCTCGGAAATGATGCGGCTGGCCAGTTGTTCAGCCGACATTTCCAGCGAGAAAAACCCGACGACGGCTCCGTCGTCGGCCTTGGTTCTTCGATTGGTGTAGGCGGCGTTGAATGCGATATTTGTGGCCAGGGCGGTCTTGCCCATCGACGGCCGTCCGGCCAGGATTACCAGGTCGGAACGGTGCAGGCCGCCGAGCAAGGTGTCGAGATCGCGTAAACCCGTGGGGACGCCGCTAAGGCGACCTTCACGCTTGTGGGCCGCCTCGGCCATTTGGATGGCGTCGAGCAAGGTGTCCTTGAAGGGCCGAAAACCACCTTCGAATTCTCCGGTGGCGGCCAGCTCAAAAAGACGGTGTTCGGTCTTCTCGATCTGCTGGTCGGCGGTCTCGTCGACTTCGGCACCGAAGGCGTCATTGACGACGTCCTGGCCAAGGGCGATGAGCTGGCGCTTGAGATAGAGATCATGGAGGAGGCGGCCATATTCGCCGGCGTTTATGACGGTGGCCGCCGAGGCGGCAAGGTCGGCGAGATAAGCCGCACCGCCGATGTCGAGCAGGCCTTCGTCCTGTTCGAACAGAATTTTCAAGGTCACCGGGTCGGCGATCTGGCCACGCTCAATGAGGCGTGCGCAAGCCTCGAAGATGCGCCCGTTCTGGGCCACGAAAAAGTGCTGCGACTGCAGGAAATCGGTAACCTTCTCATACGCCCGGTTGTCGATGAAGATGGCGCCCAGCAAGGCTTTTTCGGCCTCGATGTTGTGGGGTTGAGAGCGGAAAACAGAACCGCTGATATCGTCGTTGGATGACGAGACGGTAGGGGTGGAGGTCAATGCGGTTGCCATCGGCGCAACGTAACGAAGTGCACTTGAGGCGCAAGCCTAATTCAATGCACAGCCCTGTGGAACACGGGTGTAAGAAGAAGACACGCCCGATTTTCTGGCCGTCCGTTTCGCCTTAGGCCGAGCGCAGGCGGCTTCGGGGATGGTTTCCTCCGACGCGGCCGCGATGCCAACCGTTGACGTAATCGCAGGTCAGAGGCACGGCGTCCCGACGCTTGGCCAATTGGATCTGAAAGACGAGGCTGTCGAGGTGACGGAAAGAGACCTCGCTGACCGCCAGGTAGTACTACCACATGCGACAGAAGCGCTCGTCGTAGAGGGCTTTGGCCTTCCTGCGATTGGCAAGAAATCGGCGCCGCTAATGGCCAAGCGTCTCGGCGTAGGGCAGACGCAAGACTTCTAAGTCTGTAACCCATAGTATAGCCTTCTCGACGAGTGGAGATGCTTCCGAAAGGGCGGGAGTGTAGGCGCTCGGAAAATCGTGTTTGCGAAGCCAGGTAGTGATCGAGCTTGGACCTTTGTACAGGCTAATACCGTGCTATCGACATATATTTGTTATACCCATCTCCTTGGTTAATGCCGGGACGGCGCCATCGCTTCATCGTCAGATTATGCCCAGTTCGCCAGCGAATTGCACACTTCCAATAAGCGCGGCCAGCCAGCCGCCGAAGACGCTGACAAAATTCACCTTTTTCTGACGTCTGACGGAAATCTTTAGGAACCGCGAAAGGAACTCCAGATAGGTGCTCAGCAACAAGGCGCCGAGCCAGATGAGGGTAGGAACAAAGCTGGAAACGGCGATTAAGAATTTTCCAGGAATGCTCTCCGACTGCTGCTCGCCGCCGACCACCGAGGAATAAGGGTGGAAGGTGTTGTCCCAGGTCATGATGTCGCCCAGTTTGCCGAAGACGGCCAGTAGTTCCTGGTGGACTTGAAACAGGAACGCCAAGTTGGTTGTAAACACCACCGCAGCGGCGATCAGCGAGGCGACAGCGGCGTCCTTCAGGATGCCCGCCCACAGCAACAGAAGCGATACGTGGCGTCCGGCCTCGAAGCGTTCCTTCACGTGCCGCGAAAGTCTGGAGATGATCCGAAGTGTTATCCGCAAGCTGATGTAGTCGCCGAAAATATTCGGCCAAAGCCAAATTTGTAAGGCGATCACTAGCCCCGACGTCGTGCGGGCGGGAAACATACCTTCCGGCTGATACATGATGGCGGCGGTCGGTAGGATGACCCAATAGGCCAGCGCGATGACTAAAACCCCCTGGGTGTTCCAACGGCCGCCGCCGAGGATTTTCTTGATAATCCGCAGGGGTCCGTTCAGGAGTTGGAGAATGAAACCGTTGAGTTGTTTGTTCGCCGTTGGATAGGTCTCTGCCTTCAGGGCACCAAACAGACTGGCCGTCATGGCGATCAGCACGATCAGGCAGATGAGGAACACCACCCATTTGATAACAATTCCCAATTCCATGGACCTCACCCTATCCGGCGGAATGCATGGCTTGCCATCCCCATCAACTCGAATTTCCCATTTGGACTCCGCTCAGTAGCTTGAGGTTGATTCGAAGTCGTCCGACATACAAGGGGCTCCCCTCCCGGGGTCATTAACTTGCCGCTCCCACGCGATGAAGGTCCAATTAGCGGCAGTGGTGGACGAAACTGATTCTTGGGTCGTTTTCCGGACGCGCAGTCTCGTCGTTGCCGCGCATACCGGGGCCGGCGTCTCGGTCTGAGCCGGTTGACGGGGCGCCGGGTATTGGCGATCAATATAATGAAGACCGCGTCCTCGGCTATCTGGAAGGTGACCAGGAGTCCGTAGCAGACAACCTTTGCGCCGATCTTGATGAGCCCTTCCTGCAAGGTTGTTGTGGACTCTCGTTCCACTGCATCAGGTGGCGTAAAAAGCGTCCAAGCAAGAACATCGTTCTCCCCTATACGCTCTTCCTTTCCGTGGTCGCGACCACGGGTTCGCAGCCTAATCGGCGGTCCTTGGACTCGAGTCTATCAAAAAATAGGGGAGGAGAGTAGTGGGGCAGGCGGTGGCCGGGCGCTATTCGGTCTTTTTCTCTTTCTCGCCCGCTTCTTCGTCGCCGGTGCCTGATTCTTCTTCAGTCTCGGTGGGGGCCCCGTCTTCGGCCTTCTTGGTCTCTTCTGTCTCCTCGCTCTCCTTGACATCCGTCTTGGCGGGAGCGGCTCGGGTGCTTTCTTCCTCGTCGGCGTGGATGAGGGCCTTGCCGGTCCGGGCCTGGATCTCGGCTTCTTCTTGGGTGCGGGCGACATTGGTGATGATGTCGACCGAGACTTCCGGATGCAAATCGATGCGTACCGGATGAATACCGATAAGCTTGATCGGCCGTTGCAGGCGGACCTGCTGACGGGTGACGATACACCCGGCCTCGCACACCGCATCGGCAATGTCGCGGGCATTGGCCGAACCATAAAGCTGGCCTGCCTCGCCGGCCTGACGTACCAGGACGATCGAAAGGCCTTCGATCTTCTTCGCCACCGCTTCGGCCTCTTTGCGGCCTTCCAGATTGTCGGCCTCCAACTGGGTCCGTTGTTGTTCGAAGGTGCGGCGGTTTTCCTCCGTCGCCCTGAGCGCCTTGCCTCGAGGCAATAAGTAGTTGCGCGCGAAACCCGGCTTGACGCTGACCACGTCGCCCATCTGACCCAGGTTTTCGATGCGTTCCAACAGGATGATCTCCATCACTCGTCCCCTTGTCTCTTGTTCGGCCCGGCAAATCTATAACGAAGTCCGACCCATTGTTCGATCATGCCGATGCCGGCGGCGGCGCCGGCTGCCCAATTGGAAAAGATCAGCATGAAATAGATTACCACTAACAGCGACCCCGAGAACGAAACGCGGCTAACCAACGTGTGCACGACGGCCATTCCCAGGAAGAAAAAGGGCACCGCTGAAATAAGAGCGAGGTTGCGACCCGTATACTGCCATTCCCCCAGTCCCAACAGAGCCATTGCCGCCGATGCGACCAGCAGCCACGACATCCAATCGGGTAACACAAGGTCGGCGAGCCTGGGGCTCGGCCTCAAATTTCGTCCGGCGCGTACCAAGATGCCCTGTGCCAAGGCTCCGTTTACCGCCGTCATCAGAATCCACGACGCGCCGACCATGCCCGGGAACAGCGGAATCATATGCGCCACCAACTCACCGCGCTTCGCACTTGAGACATGCGGCAGCATGGTCGCCAGGACTTGATCGAGAAATTCGGAGATGGCCGCTACAACCCCGCTTCCGGCGCTCCATGCCAGGAAAGCAGCTGCCGTGAACAGGCCGGCGGCCAAGGCGGTAAGCCAGCAGAGCGTGAAGCCGGCCGGGTACCAGGCCCGGGTCCCGTCGGAAAGGGTACGTTGGGATAACATCGTGCGCACCACCACCAAGGCGGGCACGGCGTTGACCAGGGCGTAGAGGCCGGCTGTCACCATGCCGCCCAAGGCAATGGTGGCAAGAAAGCCGGCGCCACCGGCCACGGTGCCGGCAGAAACGCCGAACCCCAGCCCGACCAAGAGCACGGGCAAGGGCGCCAGATAGGCAAGAAACAGCGCCCCTGGCGTTCCGGTCAGGAAGGCCAGCGCCACGACGGCGCTCAAGCCGCCGCCGAGAAGGGCGATCAGCATATGTTTGGACAAACCGTTCTCCCGGTCCATACCCGGAGTCCGCCACGCATCCGCGACGGCGCGCCGGGTGCGCACTATTTCAGCACGTAGGGCATCAGCGCCAAGTAGCGGGCGCGCTTGATAGCCCGCGCCAATTCGTGTTGCTTCTTGCTCGACACAGCCGTGATGCGGCTGGGCACAATCTTGCCGCGTTCGGACGTGAAGCGTTGCAGCAACCTTACGTCTTTGTAGTCGATTTTTGGGGCGTCTTTCCCGGAAAACGGACAGGACTTCCGGCGCCGGAAGAACGACCGCTTCGCGCCGCCCTGTGGGGCTCTCATGTCTCGCCTCCATCCGTCGTCTTGGTGGTGTCGGTGTCGTCGCCGGTGCTGGTCTTCGCCGGCTCGGCATCTTTGTCTGTATCGGTTTTTGCCGCTACGGCATCTGTATCGGCTTTTGCCGCTACAGCACCTGAATCGGCTTTTTCCGCTACGGCATCTGTACCGGTATCGGCCTGCGGTGCATCTTCACGATTGTGTCGACCGTGGCCGCCGTCGCGTCTTGGTCGGTCATCGCGGCCCGGTCGGTTATCGCGTCCCGGCCGATCGTCGCGTCCCGGTCCGCGCTGCATCATCACCGAGGGGCCTTCCTCGATTTCGTCCACCTTAACGGTCAGGTAGCGTAGCACGTCTTCGTTGAGACGCATGCGGCGCTCCATCTCCAAGATGGCGGACGATGGACCGTCGATACCGTAGAGGACGTAATGGCCCTTGCGGTTCTTGCGGATCTTGTAGGCCAGGGACCGCAGTCCCCAGTATTCCATCTTGACGACCTTGGCGCCTTGTTCTTCGATCAGCTTGGTGAGTTCCTCGGTCAGGGAATCGACCTGCGGCGCGGAGATATCTTGGCGTGCAATGAACACGCTCTCGTAGAGGGGCATCTTGGTCTCCCTTAGGCTTTTCTCAACCCGCCGGCACGACCAACCGCTGGTCGCCTCATCGCGGGCATAGCCAGGCATGGCCCGGCAAGGAGTTATGAGGGGGCGCACTATACACATATAGGATCGTCCCGCAAGCGCGCTTGCCCGGCACGGTTCATGACGTTATCACTTTCAGCTGGCTCGCTAAGCGGAAGCAAAAGGCGAAATATGGTTCGAGCATTCGTATTTCCGGGGCAAGGCGCACAGGCAGTGGGCATGGGCAAAGAACTGGCCCAGGCCTTCCGCGACGCGCGCGATGTGTTCGAAGAAGTGGACGAGGCGTTGAAACAAAACCTGATGCGCCTGATGTTCGAAGGTCCTGAAGACGAATTGACACTGACCGAGAACGCCCAGCCGGCTCTCATGGCCATGAGCCTGGCGGTGATGCGTGTCTTGGCGCGCCAGGGCAATGTCGAGGTGGCCGAAGCCTGCCAATTCGTCGCCGGCCATTCGCTCGGCGAATATTCGGCTTTGGCCGCCGCCGGCGGACTCGCCGTCGGCGAAGCCGCGGTACTGCTCAAGCGCCGCGGGCTGGCGATGCAGGACGCCGTGTCCGTGGGCGAGGGGGCCATGGCGGCGCTTTTGGGGTTAGACGTGGACGAAGTCGGTGCCGTCGTCGCGGAGGCCGCCCAAGGCGATGTCTGCGAGACCGCCAACGACAATGCGCCGGGACAGGTGGTGGTGAGCGGCAGCCGGACCGCCGTCGAACGGGCCGTTGCCCTGGCCGGAGAGCGAGGTGCCAGGAAATGTGTCATGTTGCCCGTCAGCGCTCCATTCCATTGCGCCTTGATGGCTCCGGCAGCCGAAGTCATGGAAGATGCCTTATCCGACGCCGCTCTTCAAACACCGTTGGTGCCCCTAATTTCCAACGTAAGCGCCGAGGCGGTGAGCGATGCGGACGCAATCCGCCGTCTTCTGGTTGAACAGGTGACCGCCATGGTGCGTTGGCGCGAAAGCGTCCTTTACATGAAGGAAAGCGGTGTCGAGGAATTGGTGGAAATCGGTGTTGGGGCCGTGCTGACGGGGCTGGCACGGCGTATCGACCGCGACCTTTCGCGCTTTACCGTTGGAACGCCTGACGGGATCGAATCCTTTCTCGATACTCTTCGATGAGACAGTTCGAATCTTTGCAAACTTATGGAGGTCCTCATGTTCGATCTCAGCGGTAAGTCGGCCCTCGTAACCGGCGCATCGGGTGGTATCGGTGGCGCCGCGGCAAGGGCTCTCAAAGCTCGGGGTGCGGCTGTGGCACTTTCCGACGTTCGGCCCGAGGGGCTCGAACAGCTCGCCCAGGAGTTGGGCGACGGGGCCCACGCGATCCCCTGCGATCTAGGCGATGGCGCCGCGATTGAGGCCCTGGCCAAGGACGCCGAGGCTGCCCTCGGCGGAATCGATATTCTGATCAACAATGCCGGGTTGACGCGCGATAATCTGATGCTGCGCATGAAGGACGAGGAATGGCAACAGATCCTCGACATCAATCTTACGGCTGCCTTCCGCCTCACCCGAGCCTGCCTGCGCCCCATGATGAAGCGGCGCTGGGGTCGGGTTATCGGCTTGGCCTCGGTCGTCGGAGTCACCGGCAACGCGGGGCAAGCCAATTACGGTGCCTCCAAGGCGGCGCTAATAGGCATGACCAAGTCCCTTGCCCGCGAGGTTGCGTCGCGGAACATTACCGCCAACTGTGTCGCCCCGGGTTTCATCGCCACGCCCATGACCGACGGCCTCAACGATGACGTCAAGGCGCGCCTGCTCGCGGATATTCCGGGTGGGCGTCTCGGCACGGCGCAAGAAATCGCCGCCAGCATCGTCTTCCTGGCCAGCGACGAGGCGGCCTATATCACCGGTCAGACCCTTCACGTAAACGGTGGCATGGCCATGATTTAGGGGTTTAGCCTAGCGTTTTATCAATACTTAGATAGGCTGCTAGGCAAGGTCGAAAAAGTGTGTTACGAAGCGAGTCCTTTGGCGACGTTGCCAGGGGTTGGGGGGGGGCGCGGAAGCGTAATCCCCGGTGTATTGAATTCCATAGGGTAATTGGCCAAGGAAATAGACTAATGAGTGATGTCGCCGAGCGCGTAAAAAAAATTGTCGTCGAGCATCTCGGCGTGGAAGAGGCGAAGGTTGTGGAAACCGCTAGCTTCATCGACGACCTGGGGGCCGACAGCTTGGATACGGTGGAGCTGGTCATGGCTTTTGAAGAGGAATTTGGCTGCGAAATTCCCGACGACGCGGCCGAGAAGATCTTGACCATCAAGGACGCCATCACCTTCATCGATTCCCAAAATTCCTAGGACTCCCGTCAACAAGCGGCGGAGCGCCCCGCCGGCCTGGTAATTAGGCCGGTTTCTCCGCCCACAGTGAATCACGGGATACAATGAGACGTGTGGTCGTTACCGGTATTGGCCTCCTCACGCCACTCGGTTGTGGGGTAAAGAGCAACCACGAGAGGTTGTTCAACGGCGAGTCTGGAATCGGCGCCATCCAGTCCTTTGACGTTTCCGACTTGCCGTCCAAGATCGCCGGCATGGTGCCGCTGGGCGCCGGTGACGACGGCCTGTTCGATGTCGACGCCTGGGTTTCCCCCCGGGACCAGCGGCGCATGGATACCTTTATAATCTACGGCCTGGCGGCCGCAATTCAGGCGGTAGAGGATTCGGGCTGGAAACCGGACGACGAGGAATCCCTCGAAAGGACGGGAGTGCTAGTCGGCTCGGGTATCGGCGGCCTGCCCGAAATCGCTTCCGGTGCGTTGAAGGTAGAAGGCGGGAAGGTACGCCGCCTGAGCCCTTTCTTCATCCCGGCCAGCCTCATCAATCTGGTCTCGGGGCACGTTTCCATCCGCTATGGCTTCAAGGGTCCCAATCTTTCGGTGGTGACGGCATGTTCGACCGGGTCCCATGCCATCGGCGACGCGGCGCGCCTAATTATGTGGGAGGATGCCGACGTGATGGTCGCCGGCGGTGCCGAGGCGGCGGTCTGTCGTACCGGGGTTGCAGGATTTTCGCAGGCGCGGGCGTTATCGACCCATTTCAACGATACCCCGGAGAAGGCGTCCCGTCCGTGGGACCGCGACCGCGACGGTTTCGTTATCGGTGAGGGCGCCGGGGTTGTGGTGCTGGAGGAGCGCGAGCACGCCCGCAAGCGAGGCGCCAAGATCTACGCCGAAGTAGTGGGGTACGGAATGTCGGGTGATGCCCATCATATTACCGCCCCGGCGGAGGATGGCGGTGGCGCATATAGGTGCATGCGCGCCGCACTCAACCGGGCAAAAATGAACCCCGAGGACATTGACTATATCAACGCCCACGGCACCTCGACCCCGCTCGGCGATGAAATCGAGCTGGCAACGGTGAAGCGTCTGTTTGGGGCGGAATCCTCCAATCTCAGTATGTCATCGACCAAATCGGCAATTGGCCATCTCCTTGGTGCTTCGGGCGCTGTTGAGGCTATTTACGGCATCCTCGCCATTAACAATGGAATTGTGCCGCCTACACTCAACCTGGATAATCCGTCGGCCGACCACGGCATTGATCTGGTGGCGCACACCGCCCGCGAGCGCAAGGTGGAAACGGTGCTTTCTAACTCGTTTGGCTTCGGCGGCACCAATGCCACGTTGATCCTCAAGGCGGCGGCCTGAACGGTCCCCATGGCGCGTCTGGCGCTCCGCATCGTCTATTGTCTTCTCGCCCTCGCTGTTCTTTGCGGCGGGATCCTCACTTGGGGTGTCGCGGAATACGCCCGTCCCGGTCCGCTGGGTGCCGCGACAACCGTAGTCGTCCCGCGCGGAACGGGCTTAGAGGCCATCGCTTTGGAATTAACGCGGGCCGGCGTTCTTTCCGATCCCCTGGTCTTTCGGTTGGGGGCACGGATCACCGGCGCCGATAAGCGGTTGCGGGCCGGCGAATACGCTTTTCAGGCCAACATCAGCCCGCGCCAGACGGTGGCGCTGCTTGAAAGCGGCAAGACCGTGGTCCGCCGTTTAACCGTGGTGGAGGGTTTGACGACAGCCGAAATCATCGCCCAGTTGAGAGCCACAGACGGATTGGAAGGAAATCTTGGTCTCCTCCCGACGGAAGGGGCGTTGCTGCCAGAGACCTACCACTTTTCCTTTGGCGATACGCGCCAGGCCATCGTTGGGCGTATGGCCGAGGCGATGCGCATAGCCCTTAGTGATGCGTGGGCGGCGCGTAATCGGGAACTCCCGCTGGAAACACCTGAGAGCGCGCTCATCCTCGCTTCGATCATTGAAAAGGAAACGGCGGTACCTCAAGAGCGTGCCCGCATCGCCGGCGTCTTCATCAATCGATTGCGAAAGGGGATGAAGCTACAGTCCGACCCGACAGTCGTCTATGGGCTGACCGGGGGCAAAGGACCCCTGGGTCGACCACTGACCCGTGCCGATCTCAGAGCGCCGTCACCCTATAATACCTATTTGATCGCCGGTCTGCCGCCGTCTCCCATCAGCAACCCAGGCCTGGCCTCCATTGCCGCCGCGCTCGACCCGGCTCGCACAGATGAGCTCTACTTCGTTGCCGATGGTTCGGGCGGTCACGTTTTTGCCCGCACCCTAAGCGAGCACAACCGCAACGTCGCCCGCTGGCGCAAGTGGCGGTCGGAGCAAC
The DNA here is from genome assembly GCA_030754885.1 of Rhodospirillales bacterium. Lineage (GTDB taxonomy): Bacteria > Pseudomonadota > Alphaproteobacteria > Rhodospirillales > JASLLZ01 > JASLLZ01. The sequence continues at coordinate 30,988 of JASLZL010000106.1, forward strand.
GCCAAGGCAATAAATAGACACGGCTTCTTGGTATTGACCGTTCATTCCTTGCGCGGTGCCCGGACCAGCAGGGGGTCCGTCCACGCCGGGGGCAAGGCACCGAATAACCAAGCCAGGAAGACCATCGGCCAGGGAAAAGCAATGCGCGCCTGGTTGCGTGCCAGGCCGCGTTTGACGATTGCAGCGGCGCGCTCTGCAGGCATGATGAGAGGCATGGGAAATTTGTTGATCGCCGTCATGCGGCTATCGAAAAATCCCGGACAGATCACCGAGACCCGGACACCGTCTTCGGCCAGCCGGCCACGCAGTCCCTCGCCGTAGCTCTTCACTGCGGCCTTGCTGGCGGCATAGGCCGGTGAGCCGGGCAGGCCGCGAAATGCTGCCACCGAGCTGACGAGCGCGATCTGGCCGTTCCGGCGCGTCTGCATGCGGGCGACGATGGGATGGACCGTGTTCAAAACGCCCGTCACGTTGACGGTAAAAATGGTTCGCGCCTGGGCTTCTGGATCATCGGTTCCCCCGGTGCCCGCCGAGATGCCCGCATTGGCGATGACCAGATCGAGGGGCCGGGCGTCATCAGCGGCCTTGATCCACCGGCCCATGGCGCTGGTTTCGGCCACATCAAGGACGATGGCGGTCGCCTCGGCGCCCAGGGCATGGCAGGCCTTGGCCGCCGCTTCCAGGCGCGGGGCGTCGCGGCCAGAGAGTGCCAAGGTAACGCCGGGACCGGCATAAGCTTTGGCCAGGGCCTCACCCAGCCCGCTTGAGGCGCCGGTGATGAGGATGGAACGGGGCGGATCGTATCGTCGGGCCATGGGCCCTCTTATACGCCGCGCCGGCCGTATCTGGAAACAGTCGCGCTTGTTGCAGTGCTCTGCCGGCGATATAAGTGTTCGGTCCGATCCCGACGCCTAGAGGTTAACGTGCCCATCTCTTCAATGACCGGTTTTGCCCGCTTCCAGGGTCGCGAATCCGAAGCTTCGTGGACCTGGGAGGTCAAGAGCGTCAACGGTCGCGGGTTGGATATTCGCTGCCGGGTGCCACAGGGGCTGGAGAGCTTGGACGTGGCAGTCCGAGATCGAGTGGCCAAGCGCCTGCGGCGCGGCAACCTTCAAATCGGCCTTACCGTGACTCGTGAGCGGGTGCAAGGCGGCTATCGCGTCAACCGCGAGGTCCTCGACCACCTGCTTTCGCTTGTGCCCGAGGTGAGCCAGCGCCTGCCCGACGTGGCACCGCCGCGCGTCGACGGACTCTTGGCCCTGCGCGGCGTCATAGAACAGGTGGAAGCCGAAGAAGACGAAGACATGAGCCGCGCCTTTGAAACAGCCATACTGGCCGGATTCGACGCGGCGCTGGCCGAACTGGCCGCCGTGCGCGACGCCGAGGGGGGGCGCTTGGCGGTGGTGCTTGCGGATCAATTGACCGCGATCGACGGCTTGTGCGAAAAGGCCGCCGCCTTGGCCGCCACACAACCCGATGCCATCCGCGATCGGATGCGCGAACAGGTAGCGGCGCTTCTTGATGCGGCGCCGGAACTACCCGAAGAGCGATTGGTCCAGGAAGCGGCCTTGTTGGCGGCCAAGGCCGACGTGCGCGAGGAATTGGATCGGCTGTGGGCTCATATGGCGGCGGCGCGTGATCTGATGACCCAGGATGGCGCCATTGGCCGCAAGCTCGATTTTCTGTGCCAGGAGTTGAACCGCGAGGTCAACACGCTGTGCTCCAAATCGTCCGACATGGAGCTGACGAACATCGGCCTCGACCTCAAGACAGCCGTCGAACAAATGCGCGAGCAGGTCCAAAACATTGAGTAACGGTGCAGGCAAAGGGTCACATGTTTCACCGTCCACGATCTCGCGGCGTGGGCTTATGCTGGTCCTGTCCTCGCCTTCGGGAGCGGGCAAGACGACCGTCGCCCGCCGTCTACTGGATGGCGACGATAATCTCATCATGTCGGTTTCGGTGACCACCCGGCCCGCTAGGAGTGAAGAGAAAGAAGGACGGGACTACAGTTTCACCGATGAAGAGACCTTCCACCAAATGGTAGCCGAGGGCGCGCTTCTCGAACATGCCCGCGTCTTCGACCACTACTACGGGACGCCCCGGGGGCCCGTTGGAGAGGCGCTTTCCGCAGGGCGCGACGTGCTCTTTGACATCGATTGGCAGGGCACACAGCAGGTGATGGAGAATGCGCCCGAGGACTTGGTTACGGTCTTTATTCTGCCGCCGAGCACGGTCGAGTTGGAAAAGCGGCTCAAGGGCCGTGCGCAAGATAGCGACGAGGTGGTCCGAAGACGTATGTCCAAGGCGGCGGACGAGATGAGCCATTACACCGACTACAATTATATCATCGTCAACCGCGAGATCGACGAGAGCGTTGCTTCGGTGCAGGCGATCCTCGTTGCCGAGCGGCGGCGCCGCGAGCGTTTGGTCGGCCTTCACGATTTCGTCGAGCGTATGCGCGAGGGGCGCTAACCAGCCACGGCGAGCGCCCGGGCCAGGACGCAGAATTCCTCAACGCTTAGTTCCTCGGCGCGTGCCGTCGGATCCAAACCCAGCATTTGCGGGTCGAGATCCAGTGATTTCAGGCTTGAACGCAGCATCTTGCGTCTTTGGCCAAAGGCGGCGGCGGTCACCCGTTCCAGATCCGCCATATTCGCCGCGGCCAGGGGTTGGCGCCTGGGAGTCAGGGTTACCACGCTCGAGGCCACCTTGGGTGGCGGCGTGAAGGCGCGCCGGTCGACGTTGAATTCCCGGCGCACTTCGCACAGCCACTGGACCATGACCGATAGCCGGCCATAGTCTTTGCTTCCGGGCCGGCCGAGGAGACGATCGGCAACCTCCTTTTGAAACATCAAGGTCAAGCCCGCGTAGTCCGCCGCCCGGCCAAGCCAGGACAACAGCAGTGGCACACCGATATTGTATGGCAAGTTGGCGATGATGCGCCTGGGCGGTGCTGCCAGGTCCACTGGATCGATGGTCTTGGCATCGCCCTCCACGATCCTCAGACGCCCGGGATATATAGCCGCCAGTTCGGCCAGCGCGGCGATGCATCGCGGGTCCCGTTCAATTGCCACCACCTGAGCGGCGCCGGCGTCCAAGAGGGCGCGGGTCAGTCCGCCAGGCCCCGGCCCCACTTCGATGACATTGGTTGTTGCGAGATCGCCGGCGGCACGGGCGATGCGGGCCGTCAGGTTGAGGTCGAGGAGGAAATGTTGGCCCAGCTTGCGCCGCGCCGTCAGGCCGTGCCGTGCAATCACCTGGCGCAGCGGCGGCAGGTCCGATGCCGATCCTTGCTCGCTAGGCACTCAGCCCTCTTCAGCCGGCCGCTTCGGCGCGTCGCTGAGCCATGTCCGCCGCCATCCTCAAGGCGGCGACGAGACTTGCCTCGTTGGCTTTCCCAGTGCCCGCGATGTCGAGAGCCGTGCCATGGTCGGGTGACGTGCGCACGAAAGGCAATCCCAGGGTGACGTTGACGGCGCCATCGAAGTCGAGGGTCTTGATGGGGATCAACGCTTGATCGTGGTACATGCAAAGGACCACGTCGTAGCCCTTGCGGGCGGCGGCATGAAAAAGGGTGTCGGGGGGTAGCGGGCCACGAGCCTCGATTCCCGCCTGGCGCACCCTTTCGACCGCCGGCGCGATGATGTCGGCTTCTTCAATGCCCATGGCGCCGCCCTCGCCGGCGTGAGGGTTTAGCCCGGCAATCGCCAGGCGGGGCCGGGCAATGGCGAAGTCGCGGCGCAGTGCCGCCGCGGTTATCTGGGCTGTCTGGACAATGATATCCGCGTTAAGGTTGGCGATCGCCTGACTTAGGCTTACATGGACGGTCACCGGCACGACGCGGAGCAGGGGACTGACCAGCATCATCACCGGCAAGGTGTTGGCCTCTGCCAGATGGGCCAGGAATTCCGTGTGGCCGGGAAAGCCGAACCCGGCCTGATATAGATATGCCTTGTGGATGGGATTGGTGACGACCGCGCTGGCACGACCGGCGTCAACCAGGGCGACGGCTGTTTCGATGGCGGCGATGACGGCGGGGCCGTTGGCGGGGTCGGGTTTGCCCGGAACCGGATTGGTAGCCAGAGAATGTGCCAAGACGGGCAAAGCGGTGGGAAAAACCGCCGCTGCCTGTTCAGGGCCATCGATTGTGACCAAGGGAACAGCAAGTCCGGTGCTTTCGCCAAGTCGCTCAAGCCGTGCCGGATCGTCGATGGCGAAAAAGACGGGTCCGCTGTCGGTGCGTCGGTGCCAGGCTTTGAGAGTGATCTCGCCACCGATGCCGGCCGGCTCGCCCGGGGTCAAGGCAATGGGGAGCTGTTCGAAGTCTGTCGTCGCGGTGGCAGAGGTCATTTTCGGATATCCACGAAGGCATCGCGCCTGAGATCACGGAGATACTGACGGGCCGCCAGTGCCATGCGTTGGTTCGTCAGCATTCTGCGGACGCTTGTGCGGTCCGCGGTCGGGGCCTTGTCTCCCTCGCGCCCGCAGACCATGAGAACTAAAATGCCGCCGCTGATCGGTTGCGGAGCACTGGCCTTGCCGATCTCCAATTCGCTGACAACGTCACGCAGTTGTGCCGGCATGCTGCTCAAGCGGACGTTCCCGAGATCACCGGAGAGCGGGGCCCCCAATTCCTTGGCCAACCTGTCAATCTCTTGGCATGAGGTTGCCGATTCAGCCATCGTTCCGGCCAGCTTCGTCTGTCCCGCCCGTTCTGCGGCGTCCGCGTTCGAGGGGATGGGCACGAACAGTTGGCGCAGTGCCACGGTTATGTTTTTCTGCGCCATAGTGGCGGCCGTCCGCCTGTCACGCAGATAGAAAATCTGATAGCCGCCGATCATGGGTACCGGCGGACTAACTTGTCCCGGCCGCAGTTTGGCCAAAGCGGTATCCAGGGACGGGCTCAGTTGTCCGGGACGCAGCCACCCCAAATCGCCGCCGACGGCGGCAGTGGCACTCTGCGAGAAATTGCGCGCCAAGGCCTCGAAGCGGGCGCCTGATTTGAGTTGCTGGATTAGACGTTGGGCGAGGGTGCGAACGTTCGCTTCGGTCTTGCTATCGAAAGTGAGAACGATCTCTGAGACTAAGTGTTCGGGTTTGTCGCGGTTGGCCTCGATCTCGGCCAAGACTTCTTCAATCTCGTCTTCGCCGATCTTGATGGCTGCACCTTTCTGGCGCCTTACGACCTTGGCCCAGGCGATCTCGGCTTCGATCTGTTCAACCATCACTGATCTGTCGATGCCAATGTTCGACAGGAAGTCCTTCAATCCTCCCTTGGGCATTTTGTTCTGTTTCTCAATTGACGCCAACGCCCTTTCGATGTCTCGTTCGGTGATTTTTATGCCGACTTTCTTTGCCTCTTGGAGCTTGAGCTGGTCGTCGATCATGCCGCGTAGGACCTGTTGGGCCATTCGCTCGCGGATCTCGGGACGGTCTTCCAGTCGCGAGGTGGCCAAAACCAATGATAGGCGGGACTTTAAGTCGTAGACGGAGATAATCTCGTCGTTGACCACGGCCGCGATGCCCAACACGTTCTGTGCCCGTGCCGGAGCAACTGCCAAGATCAGCGCCAAAATGGCGATATGTGCCCAGCTTGGTCTCATTATTGTCCTGCCTGCTGACCGCGAGAGCGAATGTGGGCCGCGGTTCTTCATCTATTTTACGTTCACATGGGGTTGTCCGGCAATTCACCCGTCTCTGAAACACCTCAACGGACTGAAGTTGCGACTTCGCCCAAAGTCTTAAACGTAACCCGAAAGATGACGGCGTCGGTGGGTGTTAAGTCGCGATCGCGGAAAAAAGTACGAGTCAGTTCGGACGTGAAAACCAGGCATTCGTCCTCGTAGGTCAGTCCCATGCCCGCCGAGAGCATAGCTCCGTCGCCTGTCAAATCCCGGATACCCGAAATTTTGGTCCGCCAGTATCGCGATAGCTGCGCGTCGAGAGCCACGGTGAGTTCTTCACGCGGTGCGAATTCGCTGTTCTCTTGAGCTGAGAAAAATACGTAATCGGCGCTGAGGCGCAAGGAACTCGTTCCCGCGCTCAAATCGACCTCGTTGCGCCGGGCGGCCAGATTATTTTTGTCCCACCGGGCCCGGTAAACGAGGTCAAGATAATCGGCCGGACGCACCCGGACTCTGGCGACGATATCCGAGAATTGGTCTTCCAACCCTGAACCACTGACGAATGTATCATCCTTTTTGGCTCTCAAGCTCTGTCCGACGAGGACGGTGGTGGCGCCGCCACCGCGACCAAATACGCCCCACTTCAGCCCATAATTGATACGCGGTCCGCCTTCTACACGGTCCAATCCCGTGAACCGATTGCTGCTGAAAAGGTTGGTGTCGTCGAATTCGAAATCCAGGCTGTCTTCATTGGGAATAGTGTCTGGGTTACCGCCATAAGGGCTGACTACCGCCGAGACGATGGGCTCAAACAGTTGGTAAACCTTTTCCTCCTTACGCACGAGGGGATAGCGCCAATCGAGGGCCAATTGGGGAAGAAGACGACCGTTGAACCCGCTGTAGGTTCCGGTCTTGCCCGAACGCGCCAATTCATCGACGTGGTAGAGGTCACCCGTCAACGTCGCCGATAGGGCATAAACATCACCCATGGGGCCGACGTAGGGGAGGCGCCAGCCACCCTTGACGGAAAGACGCCGCGTGTCCGTCCCATCGGTGCGGGTCAGTGCCAAGAGATTGACGTCGAGACTGGGGCGGCCTCCCAACCGGTCCGGCTCGCCGATGTGGTTATAATCGACCATGGGCAGCGCAAACGGTGTTTCGCCCGAATCGTCGCCATCGCGCAAACCTTGGAATGCGTACCCGTTGAAGGCCATGTAATTGCGCTTGCGGAAGCCTTCGGAGTAAACGCGGGTTGTTAAGGTACTCTTGTTACCGAATCCGTAGCGCCTGAGGTAGGTATCGTGACTTGCCCCGTTTGCATCGAAGCCCCAGCGCCAGGTGTCGTCCAGGTCGAACCGACCCTTACTCTCAACGTGTCCGCGCACTTCACTCTCAGAATCTCGGGTGATGCTGGTCACCAGGTCCAGGCTGCCATTCTGTAAACGATGGCGGTACTCGCTGGCCAGCAGCGGACCTTCCTTGCTCGCATACGACGGTGACAAGGTCAGGTCGCTGAACGGATCAATGTTCCAGAAGTAAGGGGTTTGCGTCACAATACCAAGGTCCGACGACCCACCGATGCTGGGCGCCAGAAACCCGCTCCGCCGTTTGACCGTCGGGTCGGGATGGGAGAGGTAGGGCGAGTAAGCGATGGGAAGTCCAGCCAATTCCAACCATACGTCCGAGTACTCGATGGTCTGGCGCTCTTTGTCATGGAGCACCTTGGCGGCTTTGAGTTGCCACAACGGCGGCCGAGTGGGTTCTTCGGGACAAAGGTTGCACGGTGAATAAACGACGCGGCTCATCTCCAACTCGTTGCCCCCCGAGCGGCGCGCCCCGTTGGCGGCAAAGCGAGATCGATCGCTAAGAATAACCCGCAAATCCTCAATGATACCGTCCTTCAGGTTCCCGGTCAGCTCCATGTGCTGGGCGAAAACAACGTCGCCGGTGGGTTCCATCAGAGTGACATTACCCGTCGCGGTTAGAAGGTCGGAACCCTGGTTGAAGGCCATCTCATCGGCGATAAGTACGCGATCGTCGTGGGAAACTTCGACATTACCGCGCGCGGTAACGATGCCGCGTTCGGAATCGTAACTCATCTCGTCGGCTGTGAGCAGAATAGGCGGACCCGACAGGACGGGCACCTCCTGGGCGAACGTCGCCGTCGCCAGGAGGCATAGAACGCCTAGTATGATTGCCCGAACCCGGTTCATGGCCTGTCAGCCGTCCTCCAAATGCAATAACATGGCAAGGCCTAAGAGGGTCGCGACACCCGACGGAGTCCACGCCGCGAGCGTCACCGGGATACTGTCGGAAAGGCCCAGGGCAAACACGATATCCGAAAAAAAGTACAGGATAAAGCCGGTGAGCACACCACCGGCGATAATGAAGGTGGTACCACCACGGCGCGCATGACGCAATGTGAAGGTGGCCGCGATAAGAACCATGGCGCACATCAATAATGGAGTCGCCAAAAGAACATGCCAATGCAGACGATGGCGGATAGCGGAGAAACCGGCTTCCTCCAGGGTCTTGATGAACACCGGCAGTGTCCAAAAGGACATGGTTTCAGGCGGTGCGAAGCTTTCGTGAATCTTGTCGAGAGTGAGGTCCGTCTCTAACCAGTATTCCTTTTCGAATTGGGGCGCGATCTCGGGTGATATCACCCAGGCATTGCGCAGGTGCCAAAAGCCGTCCTCCAGGAGCGCGTGTTCCGCGTCGATACGACCGATGAATGTGTCCGATCCTTTGTAGAGAAAGACGATCACATCGCGAAGTTCCACGTCGAATCCCTGTTGCACCATGTATTGGGAATGGACGACGGCTTGCCCGGCTTCGCTCGATTGGCGCAACCACAATCCGTTTTCTGAGAGGGCAAGAAGGCTTTTGCGGCCTTTAAGCACGGTGGCTTCAAGATTCTCGTAACGCGACAGCATGGCCGATGCCAGAGGATTGGTCACGGTCACCCTGATAACACCAAGGATAAACGCCAAGAGAAGGACCGGCAAAAGAAACTGCCACGCCGACACGCCGGCTCCTCGGGTAACCACCAGTTCATGACTGCGGGTCAGCCGCCAGAAAACCATCATGGCGCCCAGGAGTGCCGCGAAGGGAAAGGACTGCTGGCTCATGTAGGGCAGCTTCATGAGCGCCAATTCGATCACCGTGGCGAAGGTGATGTTAGGCCGGGCCGCAGACCGGCGCATCAGTTCGACGGTATCGAAGGTCAAGATTAACGTCACCAAAATTAAGAAAATGATGGCGAAACCCACCAGGAACTGGCGTCCTATGTAAACCGAGAGGGTGGGGGATAGACGCATGTTTTACGGCTTTCTCGTTATCTCATGGAATTCTGGGTGGCCAGACCGGTCCTGGCACTGCCCCTGGGTCGCCACGGCCGGCGCAGCATCACGACGTAGCCCAGGATTAGGGGGAGCGCGGCACCGATATACATTGAGGGAATCAATTCCAGCCTTTTCGCGGAAACATTCTCCAGCCCCAATGCCAAAGCCTGAAAGACGATGACGATGGCGGCGGCAAGAGCGATGCGCCCGGACTGACCGCGACGGCTGATGCCACCCGAAATTAGGCAGGCAAGCCCGATGAGTGTGAAACAGGCGGCGAACATGGGCCAGATCAACCGCTTGTGGGCCTCGACGACGAACTTCCCGTAATCCCGTGGGTCCATGAGACTATCTTTTTTGATGGCAAGCAGCTCCGCCAGAGTCCGCTCGCGGGGCTCGCGGTAACGAACCGCCGTCTGATCCTTAGATCTGTCCAATTCAATCGTATAGCGGTCGAAATAGAGGATTGAGAATTTGTTAGTTTTCTTGTTCCTCTCCTGACGGTTGCCCTCGAACATGATGACCCGCGACGATCCCTCCGATTCGACCAAGGCGCCGCGCGAGGCCATGACAGTCGAGGGTTTCTCTCCATCGCGTCCATCGTGCACCAAGATGCCGTGCAATTGTCCATCCTTGGATCGTTCTCGCACATATACGGTGACGTCCTTGGAGACGGTGTTGAAAGCCCCTTCTTGTAGCAAGATGTGAGAATAACTGTAGCGGATGTCCCATTGTAGTTCGCGGAACAAGCGATAGGACTGGGGCACCAAGAAGATATTCAGCGCATACCCGGCGAAGACCACCAAGAGCGCCGTCATCAGGGCCGGCTTGGCGAGGGCGAACTGGCTCATGCCCGAGGCGCGCATGACCACCAGTTCGCGGTCGGTAACCAGCTTGCTGTAAGTGAACATGACCACCGTAAACAAGGCCACTGGCAGGATAATGGAGAGGAAATTGGGCAGCAGCAACATGGTCAGATAGAGGAACATGCCGCCCGTCACGCCGCGGTTGACGATCATCTCGACAAAGCGCAGGGACTGGCTTAGCCATATGATGCCGGTGAGGCCGATGGTGACAAGGACCATCCCCACCAACAATTGGCGCAGCACGTATCGGGTTAATTCGTTCATGGTGGCGAACCGGCTCGCTTTCGCTCCCGACAAAATGTGGGAAAAATGCTCGTAAATCAAGGGTTAACCGCGTGATCCAGAGAAGGAAGGTGAGCTTAATTGATAATTCCGGAGCGAAATGCGCGATGGGTTGTTGTCCCTTTGCCGCCGCCCTTCCTTACAGCACCTTGCCGGGGTTCATGATGTTCATGGGGTCCAGCGTTCTTTTCAGGGTCCGCATCAGATCCAATTCGACGGCCGATTTGTAGCGTACCAGCTCGTCCCGCTTGAGCGTGCCGATGCCGTGCTCGGCCGAGAAGCTGCCGTCCATTTCGGCAGTCAGGTCGTGGACGATGTGGTTGAATTCGTCCCAGCGGGCGACAAAGGCGTCGGTGTCGGCGCCCACCGGTTGGCTCAGGTTGTAGTGGATGTTGCCGTCGCCGACGTGGCCGAATGCCAGGATGCGGACGCCGGGCAGGGCCGCCTCGACTAATGCACCGGCGCGGCGCACGAACTCGGCAACCCGGGAGACCGGCACAGAGACGTCGTGCTTGATGCTGCCGCCCTCGAACTTCTGGCAGTCCGAAAGCACCTCGCGGACACGCCACAGCTCGCCTCTCTGGGCCTCACTGGCGGCGATCACCGCGTCTTCGGCAATGCCGTCGTCGAGGGCCTGGGCGAGGATCGTCTCCAGCGCCTCTCTCAGTCCCGTACCGCCCTCTGGTCCGGTTAGTTCGATGAGTGTGTAGAAGGAATGGGCGTCGGCGAAGGGATCGACGACCCCGGTCATGTGCTTGACGGCGAATTCCATCCCTAAGCGGGGGATCAGCTCGAAGGCGGTGAGCGCATCGCCGCAGGCGTCGCACATGCGCGAAAATAAGGTCAGGGCCTCCTCGGCGCCGCTGACGGCGGCCATCGCGGTCTCGCGCGAGGGCTGTTGGGGATAGAGCTTCAAAACGGCGGCGGTGATAACGCCAAGTGTCCCTTCGGCGCCGATGAAGAGGTGCTTGAGGTCGTAACCGGTGTTGTCCTTGCGTAGTCCGCGCAGGCGCTCCCACACTCGGCCGTCGGGCAGCACGACCTCGAGGCCCAGCACCAGATCGCGGGTGTTTCCATAGCGCAGAACCTGGACGCCGCCGGCATTGGTTGAGAGATTGCCCCCTATTTGGCAACTGCCCTCGGCGGCCAGGCTGAGGGGGAACAGACAGCCGGCTTCGTCGGCCGCATCCTGGATCGTGGCGAGGACGCAGCCGGCCTCGACGGTCATGGTGTGATTAAGGGGATCGACGTCGCGTATGCGGCTCATACGGCCCATGGACAAAATGACGCCGCCGTCGGGAACGGCGCCGCCTTGCAATCCGGTATTGCCCCCCTGGGGGGTGACGGGAACACCGGCCTTGGCGCAAATTTCAATTACCCGCGCTGTCTCTTCGGTCGAGGCGGGGCGGATCACGGCGGTGCAGGTGCCGCGCCAGAAACCACGAGCCTCGATCAGGTGCGGTTCCATTTCGCCTTTGTCGTCGATCCAACCCTTGCGGCCGACCACGCCTAAGAGCGCTTCGGTCACACCTTCGGGTACAGGCTTCACCGTCACAGCACCTTCCCCGGATTCATGATGGACTTTGGATCGAGTGTCCTCTTCAACGTTCGCATGAGGTCCATCTCGACTTCGGATTTGTAGCGTTCAAGTAGGTCGCGCTTGTGAAGGCCGATGCCGTGCTCGGCTGAAAAGCTGCCGTCCATCTCGGCGATCAGATCATGGACTCCGTGCACGACGCGATCGGTCTCGGCTAAGAAGGCATCGGTATCGGCGCCCTCGGGTTGGGTCAGGTTGAAGTGAATGTTGCCGTCTCCGACGTGACCAAAGGCGACAACGCGCCCGCCCTGCACCGCGCCTTCCAGAATTTTTGTGGCACGGTGCAGGAATTCGGGCACCCGGGAGACCGGCACCGAGACATCGTGCTTGATGCTACCGCCCTCGGGTATTTGGGCCTCGTTGATGTCTTCACGGATAGTCCACAATTCCTCGGCCTGGGCCTCGCTGGTGGCGATCACGGCGTCTTTGGCGACACCATCGTCGAGGGCTCGGGCGAGAGTCGCTTCCAAGGAGTCGCGCAAAGCGCCTCCGGGCCTGGGGCTGGTCAATTCGATGAGGGCATAGAATGGATGGGGCGCATCGAACGGGTCGCGCGTACGCTCGACATGCTTGAGGGCAAAGTCGAAGGGCATGCGCGAGATCATCTCGAAGGCGGTCAGTGCCTCACCGCAGGCAGCGCGGACGCGGATGAAGACGTCGAGCACGGCTTCTGGATCGGGAAGGGCGACCAGCGCCGCCTCGCGGGCATGGATGGCGGGATAGAGTTTCAACACGGCGGCGGTGATTACGCCCAGCGTCCCTTCGGCGCCGATAAACAAATGTTTGAGGTCATAGCCGGTGTTGTCCTTGCGCAGGCCGCGCAGACCCTCCCACACCCTGCCGTCAGGCAGCACGACCTCCAGACCCAGCACCAGGTCGCGGGCATTGCCGTAGCGCAGAACCTGGATGCCACCGGCGTTGGTCGACAGGTTGCCGCCGATCTGGCAGCTGCCGTCGGCGGCGGCCAGGCTGAGGGGAAACAGACAGCCGGCTTCGGCCGCCGCCTCTTGGATGGTGGCGAGAACACAGCCCGCCTCGACGGTCATGGTGTGGTTGAGGGGATCGACGTCGCGGATGCGGCTCATACGGCCCATGGACAAGACGATGCCGCCGTCGGGAACGCCGCCGCCCATGCCACCCGTATTGCCGCCCTGAGGGGTGATGGGAACCCCGGCCCCGGCGCAAATCTTGATCACCCGCGCAGTCTCTTCGGTCGAGGCGGGGCGGACCACGGCGGCGCAGGTCCCGCGCCACAGGCCGCGCCGCTCCACTAGGTGGGGTTCCATCCCGCCTTCGTCGTCAATCCAACCCTTGCGGCCGACTACGCCCAAGATGGCATCGAGGACGGATTGAGGAACGGCGTTGGGCATGGAAGTATGTCTCCGTGATTTAAGAGCGGCCCACAATAGGCAACGGCCGGCGTGGTGCAAGGCACGATTGGTGGGCGCCCAAACGGCCCGTACCACTTGCCTTTCGTTTGCCTTACAATCGGGCGCGGCGATACGGAGGAGAGACGCGAGCCATGAAATTAGATTCCATCTTGCTTGAGATCATGAACGCCAAGCTTTCGGCCATTGCCGGTGAGATGGCGGCGCATCTGCAACGTGCTTCGCGGTCCATGTATGTAAAGGAGGCGGCCGACTTCGGTGTCGGCATCGTCGATGTTGAGGGCCGCATGTTCGCCTATCCCCCGGGCGCTAACATGTTTTCCATCGACCGTCCTTGCGCGCACACCATCCGCGCCGTTCCCAACGTCGAGGATGGTGACGTCATCGTCACCAACGACCCCTACTCCTCGAACGGGCTGTCGACCCACCTTCCCGATCTCCACATGCTCAGGCCCATCTTTAACAAAGGCCGCATTGTTTGCTATGGCTGGGCCTTCATCCACTTCACCGACGTCGGCGGCCGAGTACCGAGCTCGATTTCGCCGTCGAACCATGAGATTTTCCAAGAAGGTATCATTGTCCCACCGATGAAAATCTTGCGCCGGGGTGTCATCAACCAGGACTTCGTAACGATCTTCACCGCCAACTGCCGCACGCCCGAGATCAACATGGGTGACATCGGGGCACTGTTGGGCGCACTCGAGACCTGTGAGAAGCGTGTCCTCGACGTGGTCCAGGCCCACGGAGTGGAGACCGTTATCACCGCCGAATCCGATCTTCAGGACTATTCCGAGGCCAAGGCGCGTGCCGTGCTGCGCCGCATTCCCGACGGCGAGTACGAGTTCTGGGATTATCTTGACGATGACATGGCGAGCCGCATTCCCGTACGCATCCGGGTCAAGATGACGGTGCGCGATGGCACCGTGCATCTAGACTTTGCCAGCACCGATCCGCAGGTCTCGGCGTCGTTCAACGTGCCCACCATGAACCGGCTGAGCTACTGGCTTTCGATGCGCCTTACCACCTTTATCTGCTCGCACGATAAGTCGATCCCGCTGAACGCCGGGATGTACCGGCCCATCACGTGCACCAACCCGGTAGGCACCATCCTCAACGCCGAGTTCCCGGACGCCGTCGGCATTCGCTCGGCCGCCGCCATGCGGCTTCAGGACGCGATCACCGGGTGTATCTTAAAGGCGGCGCCCGATCTGATGGCGGGCCCCACCTGCGGGGCCAACGTTCCTTTGGTCCTGTCCGAGTTCGACGACAGCGGTACAAAGCGCAAGGTTCAGGTGATCCAGCCCATGCGGGGCGGAATGGCGGCGGCGCAAGGCGTCGAGGGGGTCGATGCCAGGGATGTCACCATCAACAACATGAACAACCATCCTTTGGAGTCGGTCGAGGCCGATGCCGGCGTCATCATCCGCAATTACGACATCTGCACCGATTCGGGAGGCGCCGGGGAATGGCGCGGCGGCGTCGGCCAGCAGATCACGGTGGAAATCGTGCGCGATGGCGGCAAGGTGCTGGCCCGCGGTATGGAACGACAGCGCTTCCGCTCCTGGGGGACTATGGGGGGCAAACCGTCACAGCCTCTGAAGGTGCAGTTCAACAAGGGCCGATCGGACGAGCGCACCCTGGCCAAGATCGACGAATTGGCGGTGAGTGCGGGCGATACCCTGACCATTTACATGCCGGGGGGCTCGGGCTACGGCGATCCTTATCGCCGCTCGCCGGAAAAAGTTTGGAGCGACGTGGCGCTCGGCTTCGTAAGCCGTCGGGCGGCGAAGAACGACTATGGCGTCGTCTTGGGCGACGACGGAAAAGTGGACGCGGCAGCGACGCGACGAACCCGGGCAGCGCGACTGCGCGATAATGTCCGTGCCGACTTCGACTTCGGGCCAGAACGCGAAGCGTGGGACGCCGCCTTCGACGACGACCTCATGGCGGTCTTCAACCGAAAGCTATACGCCCTTCCCAAATCGGTGCGCGGCGAGCGCCGCCGCCGGGTGTTCGAGGCGGCGCTGCCCGACCTTCCGCCTTCAGGCGATCCCAAGTTCCTTGATGTGGTCAAGGACCCGGACGCAATTCGCGCCCGCTTCGTTGCCGCTATCGACCGCCTGCTCGATTGAGTCGCTACAGCGGCTAGGTAAGGGGTGCGTCAGATTCCTTGCGCCAAGATCAGGGTCGTGTCGGTGGCGGTCTTTCGGGCCTCTCGATAGGGCTCGTAGTGCGGGTGGTTGTAATGGGCCTCGGTTTTCTCAATGGTGGGCCATTCCACAATTACTGCCTCGTCGGGTGGCTCGCCCAAGCCCTCAATTTGCCTGAGTTCGGTATTGCGCACCAGGTACCGTCCGCCATGTTCATGAACCAGGTTCGAAACTTCTTGTCCAAGGGGCGTCCAAGAAGGACTCTTGCGTTTGATTAGAACCATGGCATAGACAGGCTTCAGTCCCTCTCTTCGTTGTAGATCGGTCGCCGGATGCGCCGAGCGTAGTACGTTAATTCCTTCGACCAAGACCAGGGTCGTGTCGGTGGCGGCTTTGCGGGTTTCCCGGTAAGGCTCATAGCGGGGGTCGTTGTAATAGGCCTCGGCTTTTTCGACCGAGGGAAACTCGACGAGTACCGCCTCGTCGGGGGGCTCGCCCGAGCCCTCGATTTGCCTGGGCGCGGTGTCACGCACCAGATACCGTCCGCCGTGTTCATGAACCAGGTCCACGACTTCTTGTCCGAGGGGCGTCCAAGAGGGCTTCTGTAGCTTAATGAAAGCCATCACATAAACGGACATTGATCCACCTTTCCGTTGTTGAAGGATTATCTGTGTCAATCCGGCGCCGTGGCGGCGCGACGCAGGCGGTCGTTGATGGCGCGCCCGAGGCCAATTTCGGGCACCGCCATGACGGCGATCGCGGTGGCACTGGCCGCGTCGAGGACATGCATCATGGCGAATAGATTGGCCGCCGCTTCGTCGACGTCGCCGGTCGCACTCAGGTTCAGGACTTCGCCCGGTGCCAGCGTCGGGGCATCGGGGCCAAAGGCGAGCAGGACCTCACCGAGACGGGGATTTCGGGCGTCGAGTCGAAGTGGCGTTCGCGGGGCGTAATGACATCCGATCATGCCGGGTGAACGGGCGGGTCCGGCCTCCGATTCGGGTTGGGCGAGGGGGCCGATCTCGGCTTCGATGGCTTCGGCGGCAATGCCGCCGGAGCGCAAGAGGACGGGCTCGGCGGCGCTTAGATCGATGACTGTCGATTCGATACCGACCCGGCACGGCCCGCCGTCGAGAATGAGAGCGACGCGGCCGCCGAGCGAAGCTGCCACGTGGCCGGCGGTGGTTGGGCTGACGGTGCCCGAGCGGTTGGCGCTGGGAGCCGCGATTGGACACCCGGCGATTTCAAGAAGTGCCCGGCCCACCGGGTGATCGGGAACGCGGACGGCAAGGGTGTCGAGGCCGCTGCTGGTAAGGAGTGAGATCGGGTTGTCAGGACTGCGCGGCAACACCAAGGTCAAGGCGCCCGGCCAGAAGGCGCGCGCCAGGGCGTGGGCGCGCTGATCGAAGATGACGGTTCGCGCTACTGCTTGCGTATCGGCGAAGTGTACGATTAGGGGATTGAAATCAGGTCGGTCCTTGGCCGCGAAGACGGCGGCGACGGCGCTGTCGTTGGTGGCGTCGGCCCCTAGCCCGTAGACGGTTTCGGTCGGGAAGGCAACCAACCCACCGGCACCGATCACGGCCGCCGCCTCGGCAACGGCTTGGTCCGTGGCGGGGTGGATTTGGGTCACTCGGTCGCTCATCGGGAAACGAGGCATCGGGAAACGAGGTCCGAAGAAAGAGCCGCCACAAAGTGACGGCCCTTATGTCTCTCATTCTGCTTTTGGCTCGGACCATCCGCGGTCATGACCCGGCACTACAGTCACCGCAAGGGATTGCGGCGGCTAAGGCGTGACCGGAACCCCGGTCCGCTATGTATCGAGCGCTTTTTTTAGGAGCCTCCAATACAATATTAATTGTGCGCCCGAAGGGGTCGACAGTCAAGTATCTTCGTCATCGAAATCTTGCCCGGTGGCGACGAAATGCGGGTTCTCGAACCCCGACTTACCATAGGCCAGATCTCCGCCTTTGAGGGTCCTCACATGGCCGCCGGCAAAGTTCAGAACGGCGTGCCCCGCGGCGGTGTCCCATTCCATGGTCCGTCCGAGGCGCGGATAGAGATCGGCCCTTCCCACCGCCACGTGGCAGAACTTGAGCGAGCTGCCGGCGCTGATCTCATCGGTGATGGTGTAGGCGGTCAGAAACGTGTCCACCTCCGCTGAACGGTGCGAGCGGCTGACCAGGGCGACCAGGCCGTTGGCCGGCGCCGGCCGGGCGGAAATGGTATGCACTTCGGTCCCGCCGATGGTGGCGAAGGCGCCGTCGTGGCTGCCCCAGTATGTAGCCTCAAGAACCGGTGCGTGGACGACGCCGACTACGGGGCGGCCGGCCTCGATGAGGGCAATGTTAACGGTGAACTCGCCATTGCGCTTGATGAATTCCTTGGTGCCGTCAAGGGGATCAACGAGCCAGAAGGGCCCGTCGCCAACGGTCGGCGCCAGGCCGTCGGAAAAGGCCTCCTCGCCGACGATCGGGAAAGCGTCCGTCATCGCCGTTATCTCCTTAGTGATCAAAGCCTCGGCTCGCTTGTCGGCCGCCGTGACCGGCGACGCGTCGTTCTTGGTCTCGACGTCGAAGTCTGAATTGTAGACCTCCATGATCTCCTTGCCGGCGCGCTCGGCGATGTCGCGCAGTTTGTTGATGTCGCCAAGCCCGAAATTAACCGTCACGGCGTTGTTCCTTTTTGCTGGGCCGCGCTCCACAAGGCGGCGGGATCGTCTAAGTCCGCCGCCGACATCTCCTCGGCGATAAAGCGCGAGGCCTGGAACGTTTTGGACCAGTGGTCGGCGGCGAAGCCGGCTTTTAGTTTGAGACGATGAAGGAAGGTCTCGGGTTGGGGCAGGCCCTCCCAGACCGAGGGCAGAAACACCGCCCGCTTGCCCTTGTCTTGGATGATCAGCCCGTCGATGCCGGGGCGCAATTGGGCCAGAAGATTGGCTTCGTCGGCGATGGTCATGGCAGAGGGCGGGCTGAGGACCGAGATCGAAAGTTCCAGCCCCGCCACTTCGGCCTCTTTCAGGCCCTTGAAACGATGGTCGCGGAAGGCGGCGGCAAAACCGTTTGCGGCGGCATCCATAGCCAGTGCCCGATGGGCGAGGATCGAGCCGATGCAGCCCCGCAAAATGCCGTCGCGCTTTAGCGTGATGAAGCAGGCGCCGTTCTCGCGCAGCTCCGGGGCATAGGCGGCGGGGTCGACCTTCAGCGGGCCGTTATGGGCAAGGCCGTGTTCGATGGAAGCGGCGGCAATCCCCATCAGTGTTGGGCCGTGGGTCTTCAATAACGTCCGGGTACTTCGGGCGAAGTCGTTCTTCTCGACCTTTTCATTGGCGCCTTCATCGAATATCCAGGCGCCATAGCCGACGACCCGGTCACGCGGCCCGGCGGTGTCGCCCGAATTACGCAAGTCCACCGTCGTTACCCCCATGCCACGCCGCTTGGCCAGGGCCAGGAGGCCGCTCATGGGAATGCGCCCGCAGGCATCCTCGCGGCCGATGCCGGCGCTGTCCATGGCCTCGATGGCGTGACACGTCGCCCGGTCGCGGCGGCACGCTGCTTCGTAGTCCAGATGGTGGCTCAGGTCCGTTGAGATGACGATCAGGGCTTCCGGTCCGCCCCACAAGTGTTCAAGCACCTCGGCCACTTTTTCGGCGCCGGCCTCGCCGACCACTACGGGTACGATTGAGAACGCGCCCAAGATGACTTGCAGGAATGGCAGGTGGACCTCCAGGCTATGTTCCTCGCTGTGGGTGGCGTCGAAGACTTCGACCTGGGGCAGGGTCAGAATGGCGGCGATTGCTTTTTTGTCCACGGGAACATCGCCAAGCGGGGTTGCGAAGGCGTCGGCGCCGCTGACCGCCAGTCCCCGTACTGCGACCCGGTGGCAAGGTCCAAGCAGCACGACGCGCTTGATCACGTCGCGGGCCGGCCGGATTCTGGCATAGGCGGTCGCCGCCACCGGGCCGGAGTAGATGTAGCCCGCATGGGGCGCGATCATCGCCTTGGGCACCGGCGCGTCGGTCGGTTCAACCTGGGACAGGTGGTATTGGACCGTGGCGTCCAGTTCCTTCGGATTACCCGGATAGAATGCGCCGGCGACCGCTGCTGGCCTGACCGATGTCATGGCATTGCCCTTCCCTGGTGCTTACTTAGGACCCTCAGGGCGACCTGTAAAGGGATGGCTGAGCTTAACGTGAGCACGTTGACTCGCGCCGCCGGGGGGCCCAACTATACGGGGCCGGCGTTGATCGGCGACCCGGCGCATAGGGGAGACGGTTATGGAGGCTGCGGCTCCGCCAGAGGACTTCGGCGAGGCCTTCCCCGGGCGCTATTGGCGAACCCTGGACGACGGCCGTGTCCAATGCGACTTGTGCCCGCGCGAATGCAAGCTTAACGAAGGCCAGCGAGGTCTTTGTTTCGTCCGCGCCCGTCACGATGGGCGCATGGTGCTGACCACCTATGGACGCTCCAGCGGCTTTTGCGTCGATCCCATCGAGAAGAAGCCTCTCAACCACTTCTTGCCCGGCACGCCGGTGCTGTCGTTCGGCACAGCGGGCTGCAATCTGACGTGCAAGTTTTGCCAAAACTGGGATATCTCGAAGGCCCGCGACTTCGATCGGCTGGCCGACCGGGCGTCGCCCGAGGCCATTGCCAAAGCTGCCCGGCGCTTAGGCTGTCGCAGCGTTGCCTTCACCTACAACGACCCGGTGATCTTTCTTGAATACGCCATTGACGTGGCTCAGGCCTGCCATGAGGTCGGTATCAAGACGGTGGCCGTGACGGCGGGCTACATCTGCGACGAACCGCGCCACGAGTTTTACCGCCACATGGACGCCGCCAACGTCGACCTCAAGGCCTTCAGCGAGGATTTTTATTGGCGGCTCTGCACGTCGAGCCTCGGGCCCGTGCTGGAGACCCTTAAATACCTCAAGCACGAGACCGACGTGTGGTTCGAGATCACCGACCTCCTGATCCCCGGAGAAAACGATTCGGAGGCCGAGATCGAAGAGATGACCCAGTGGCTGATGGAGAATTTGGGCCCGGACGTGCCTTTGCACTTCTCGGCATTCCACCCCGATTGGAAGATGCTGGATAAGACCAGAACCCCGACCTCGACACTGACCCGGTCACGCGCCATCGCCATGAAGAACGGGCTTGGCCACGTCTACCTGGGCAACGTCCACGACTTCGACGGCAGCAGTACTTACTGCCGTTCGTGCGGCGCCCTGCTCATTGGACGCGACTGGTACGAGCTTTCGACATGGACGCTGGACGACGAAGGCCATTGCCGGGCCTGCGGCACCCGTTGCGCCGGCGTCTTCGACGGTCCGCCCGGTGCCTGGGGCCGCAAGCGTCAGCCGGTGCGCATGGGACGCCCCGTCCCCGTTCGGCGCAGGGTGCATGACAGGTCGCCGCCAACCTGTTAAACGTGTCGCGCCATTTCATGAAGCCACAAGTGCGGCCGAGATATGTCAAAAAAACAACTGGCCCTGATTCTGAAATTCGGGGTGTCGGCGGTACTGATTTGGTATCTTCTAAGTTACAAAGTTGATCTCGATGCGGCCAAAGCACGTCTGTTGGAAGTCGATTTCAACATGGTGCTCCTGGCCGTCTCCCTCTTGTTGATCCAGGCGGCGATCTGCGTCATGCGTTGGGGCGCCGTGCTTGATGCTATCCGCGAGCCCCTCGGTTTCATTAAGGCGCTCAAGCTCTTCTTGATGGGGTCGTTCTTTAGTCAGGCCTTGCCATCGTCGGTCGGTGGCGATGCCGTGCGCGTCTATAAGGCCTATCAAGGCGGGCTAAGTTTGAGCGGCGCCGTCAACGGCGTCATGTTGGAGCGCGCGGCTACCGTCGTCGTTATCGTGCCCCTGGTCGCCGCTTTGATGCCGATTTTTCTGACCCGTGTCGACGATCAGGCGGGCGCGTGGATACTTTCCACCCTCATTCCTTTCGCTGTAGCGGCGGTCGGCGGCCTGACCCTACTTATGGTCCTCGACCGTTTGCCGGAAAGGCTCATGCGCTGGCGGGTGATCCGGGGGCTGTCCTATCTTGCCACCGACACGCGCCGTTTGTTCCTGGCCCCACGGCATGCGGCCAAGGCCCTTGGCTGGGCAGCCATCGGCCATGCCAACATAGCACTGGCAATTCTGGTGCTGGCCCGCGGCCTCGACATCGACGTCGCCTGGATCGACTGCCTGGTCCTCATGCCCTTGGTGCTGCTGGTGACCACGTTACCCGTTTCCATCGGCGGCTGGGGTGTGCGCGAAGGTGCCATGGTGTTCGCCTTCGGCCTGGTCGGCGTCTCCGGGGACAGCGCCGTCGTACTCTCGTTCCTGTTCGGCCTCTTGGTTATCGCCGTCAGCGTACCCGGCGGACTGATCTGGCTGATGAGCGGCGAGAAGCGGGCCGACGTAATCGCCGAATCCAAGGCGCTGTCGGGCGAGCCTGGCGCTAGCTAAGCAGGCGCGAGGGGGAAGAGTTAGCTCGCTATTTGTGAGGCCACGAGCGGACGACGCGCCAGCCGTCGTCGCCGGTCCGTTCCAAAAGATGCGAAGCCCTGGTCGGCAGGTCGATGGCCAGGACCTCGCGGACGGCTGCTGTCTGGGAATGCACCAAAATGTGCGTCAATTCGTCGGGGGACTGGACGGCTTGGCGTATGGCATCTGCGCTGCCATCGTGAAAGGCCGCCAAGTAGCCCCGCAACTCGTCGCGCCGTGCTCCCAGACGGTATTTCGTCATGACGCCCGACTCTCCCGTGCCACGGAGATCGAGGATCAATATCTTTGATCCCTTTGGTACGACCTCGGCCAAATTCGCGCCGACCATCTGGTAAAGGGGTTTAAGGCCTTCCAGATCGAAGCGAACCTTTTTGGCAAATGCCAGCGGAGCGACCAGGACCACGATAATCGGCAGCCACACGACAGCGCGCTGGACGGGCCGCCCGCTGAGCGTTTGTTTCCACAGCACGGCCAAGCCATAGGCGCCAAAGGCAACACTCATCAAACCGAGGTGCATGTTGTAGCGCCAATAAGAAGCGACGCGCAGCGCATCGTATTCGCCAAACTGGGCCACGAAAATAAAGTACAAGAAGGCGTTGTAGCCGAGGAACGCACCGCCGACGATGATGGCCAGGCGATCGAAGTTACCGCGAAAGCGAATCAGCCCTTTTACGCCAATCCCGACGGCCAGAGCCATGATGGCGAAATAGACGCCCTTCTTGCTGGCGACCACCAGCATTTGGAGGAAAATTTGTCCGAGGATGTGAAAATTCCAGTCCGCAAACGGCCTCAACGTCGCTTCGGTTCCGGGTATTTCGGTCACCACGTGGTATCGCCACAGCCCAAAGATCAGCAGCGGCGGCACCACCATGCGCGGCAGCATCCGGACCAGATCCTTAAAACGAATCCCGGGATCGCGCAGACCGGCAAGGCCGATGCCGCCAACCAATATGACCACCAAGACAGGGTTGGCCTGTTTGATGTTGACCAGCACCAGCATGACCAATCCGAACTGCCAGGCCAGGGACCGAGCCCGAATTTGATCGCCCTGGGCCTGGGCTTCCAACATGAACCACCCAAGTACGGCGCCCAAGCCTACGGCCACGGCGCTACTCGCGTCGGCATAGGCGGTCAGCGCCACCTTCTGGGCAAAGGTTGGATTAAAGATCGTGCTGGCCAGAACGGCGGCGGCACTCAGACTCCATCCACGGCTTTGGTTTTCTTCCCGGCCCGCGCCGAGAAGCACAAGGCGGACAACCACCAGACTGAAGGTCAACAGGAGAAGGGCATTGAGAACGCCGCCGGCGTTCTCGACGTATCCGCCGGCCAAGCGGTTGGCCAGATAGCTGAGCAGGGGCCAGTGATAGGGGTAGGCGGGAAAGGCACCGCCGGTTGAAGATGTCTCGGCCCAGGGAAAGCCATGGGTCTCCGCCAGGAAGCGGGCTGTGGGAACCCAATGAGAGAACTCGTCCCACTCCGATACCCCCTTGGCCGAGGTCAGCAATAAGAGAGGCGCCGCAAGCAACAGCACCTTAGCGACGCCGGGAGAAAACAGGCGCCCCTCGCGACGGTAGAGGATGACGCCGGCGATTGGCGCCGCGATGAAAAACATCCAAGCAAGAGCTTCGAACGGAGCGACGAAAATGACGCCCAGAGCCGTGAAAACCAGACATACGGCGGCCCATCCATAGAGCGTGTCGCCTTCTCTCAAGCGCTCCTGACCGCCGACGAGTCCGCCGACGGATGTCAGTGCTGCCCAGACCGCCAGCGTCGTCACCAGGGTGACGATCTGACCGCCGTCGGAGAAGAAATAGTCGAGATAAAGGCTCATGGGTGTGAAAAACTTTTCATTCCGCTAAACAGGTCGTCTTTCGGACAATGCAAGGGAGATCGCCTTCAGTGCGCCGATTGATGTTCGCCTTGACGGGCCGGTTGTCCTACCACTTCGCTACGCAGCCGGTTGCGGCGAAGCACGTTGGCGATGCCCATCTCGGCACGAGACTCCTGCTTGCCCCGGTACAAGTTGTAAAGGATCTTGAACGGCCGCCCCGGTCGGTAGAGCCACGAGGTGCCATAAAACAGGCACAGACCGAATATGCGCATGATCTTTAGATTTCGATCGGAGAAGTTTTCACTGTACGACTTGGTCATCGACGCATCGGCATAGGAACGCAAGCTGTCGTAATAGGCGTTATCTAGCTTGATATTGCCCTGTTGGTAGATTTGGTCGAACAATTCGGAACCCGGATACGGGGAGAACGCCCAGATGCTCAGATCATAGGCCCCGGCGAGGGCCATTCGCATGGCAAAGCCGAGCGATTCGCGAACCTCTTTGTAAGTTTCGCCGGGGAAGCCGAGCATGATATTGCATTTGACGTTAAGTCCGGCCCGGTAGCTGCTTTTGATCGAAGCCAGAACGGCGTCCGTCGTAATTCTCTTCTTGATGCGCTTAAGCACCGTTGGCGAACCGCTCTCTGGTGAATAAGACAGATTTCGGCAGCCTGACTCGAAAAGCAACTCCGCCACCTCTTGGTCGATGGCTTCCGATCGGGTTCCGCTTGGTAATTGCCAGGTAAAGGTCAGGTTGCGTTCCTTGATCTTGCGGCAGAAATCGACGATCCACGACTTCTTCACAATTGCCGTGAGGTCATAGAAATCAAAGTTCTCGGCCCCGAATTCACGCTGGTAGTATTCAAGCTCGTCCAGCAGCAGGTCCGCATCGCGGGGGATCCACCGCGTCGTCCACATCTGGGGGTTTGAACAAAAGGTGCATTGATAGGGGCATCCACGGCTGGCCATCACGGGCATGGACCGGCCGCGATTGATGCCGAAACCGTATCCGCGTTCAAGATAAGCCTCGATGGGCAACAAATTCCACGCTGGCCACGGGATGCCGTCGATGTGACGCGTTCGGGCCCGTCGTTGGTTTGTGACAACGGTGCCGTCCTTGGCTTTGTAGACGACGCCTTCAATGACCACCGGGTCGAGTTTGCCCGAAGCGTACATTTGCACGAGCGTCAGAACCGTTTCCTCGCCTTCACCCAGAATCCCGATGTCTAGCTCGCTTTCGCTCAGGCTTGGTTCGGGCATCGCGGTGATGTGTTCCCCGCCGCCGATCAGCAGGGCATGGGGAAATCGCTCGCGGATAAGGGCGACGAGCTCGCGGCACGGTGGCCACTCGAACGAGAATCCGGCGGCGACACCGATGATGGTGCAGCCGGGATCAATACGCTCAATGGTCTGCCCGGGCGAAAGGCCATAGAGGAAGCAGTCGTTGTCATAGGGATGGCGGGTATCAAGGGATTCACCGACGGCATCGATAACATCGACCTCATAGCCGGCGTCCTGCAACGTCCCAGCCACATATGCCAGGCCGAGCGGCGGCGTGAACATGGTTGTAATGTTATGCCGTGGAACGACAATCGACGGCCGGATCAGGCAGATCTTTGTGGCCTGCCCAGGGGATGGCCCGGTGGCTTCCGTGCGGCGTGATGCGGTGCTGTCCGCGGTGATTTCGTTCATTCAAGTCTTTCCTATCGATTCGCGGCGCGAAGGTATCAAAAAAACGAAACCGCGAATACCCGCTATTGAATGGGCGCCGATCAATCCTTTTTCATTTTCGGCGTTACGGGTACTCTCTCCGCCATCGAACACCAAGGCCCGGACGCGGCCATCGCCCGAGGGAGGTATCCATGAAGATTGCATTTTCCCAACCTGCTCTGCCCGAGACCGGAGTTCTTGTGGTGACGGCGCTTGAGGGCGCCAAACTGTCCGACTCCGCCAAGCAACTTGATAGGCGGATGAAAGAAGGGCTGACCCGGGCCATCAAGGCCAGCCGCTTCAAAGGCGGGAAGTCACAAAGCCTCTCTCTCCTGGTGCCGGCGGGAACTCGGCTCGACCGGGTCTTGGTGCTCGGCTTGGGTAAGGCGAAAGAGATTGACGCGCCCGGCCTGCAGGCGGCTGGCGGGCGGCTCTACTCGACGCTTGGGCGTAAGGTCAAGGCCGCGACGGTGGCCGTCGACGCTGTTGACAAGTGTAAGCTGAGCGCGGCCCAGATAGCGGCGGATTTGGCTTTCGGCGCGCGGCTTAAGTCCTATCGCTTCGACAAGTACCGAACTAAGGAGAAGGCAGAAGAGAAGCCGACCCTGCAGCGTCTCATCTTCGCGTGTTTGGGCACGACGCGCGCGCGCGCGATTCATCGGGGATTGGACAAGGTGGCCGACGGCATCTTCTTCACCCGTGACCTGGTCTCCGAGCCGCCCAACGTGCTTTACCCCGAGACCCTGGCCCGCCACGCCCGAAGCCTGGCCAAACTGGGCGTCAAGGTCGAGGTCCTGGGCATTGCACAGATGAAGAAGCTTGGCATGGGGGCGCTGCTGGGTGTGGGCCAGGGCAGTGTCCGCGAGTCGCGCCTGGTGGTCATGCGCTGGGACGGTGGAGGGCGACGCGGGCCGGGCCGGGCGTCGGCGCCTATCGCCTTTATTGGCAAGGGGGTCACCTTCGACACCGGCGGAATCTCGATCAAGCCGGCAGCCAATATGGGTGATATGAAATGGGACATGGGCGGTTCTGCTGTCGTCATTGGCCTGATGAAGGCGTTGGCCGGGCGCAAGGCCAAGGTCAACGCCGTCGGCGTGGTCGGCCTGGTTGAAAACATGCCCGATGGCAATGCTCAGCGGCCCGGAGACATTGTTACTTCCATGTCGGGCCAGACCATTGAGGTGCTCAACACCGATGCCGAGGGGCGCTTGGTCCTGGCCGACGCGCTGTGGTATTGCAAGGAGCGTTTCAAGCCAAAGTTCATGATCGATCTGGCGACGCTTACCGGCGCCATCATCATTGCCCTCGGTCACGAGACGGCGGGCATGTTCTCCAACAACGACGTCCTGGCCGGCCGCCTCGCCGCCGCTGGCAAGGCGGTCCGCGAACCGGTATGGCGCTTGCCCCTTGGCGAGGACTACGACAAGGCTCTCAAGTCGACAATTGCCGACATGCGCAATATCGGCGGCCGTGCCGCCGGCTCGATCACGGCGGCCCAGTTTCTGCAACGCTTCGTCGGCAAGGTCCCGTGGGTGCATCTCGACATTGCCGGCGTTGCCTGGTCGGAAAAGGAGGCGCCGACGGCGCCCCGGGGTGGTACCGGCTTTGGAGTGCGTCTCTTGGACCGCCTGGTCGCCGATCACTATGAGGGACGATAGGAGAGAAGGTGGCGTGACCGAGGTCGCCTTTTACCACTTGCAACGCTCACCGCTCGATGCGGCTCTGCCCAAGCTTTTGGAGAAGACCTTGGCAGCGGGCAAGCGGGCGGTCGTCATGGCGGCGTCGACGGAGCGGGTAGAGGCCCTGAACGCGCTTCTGTGGACCTATCAACAAGATTCCTGGCTGCCCCACGGAAGCGCCCGCGACGGCAGCCCCGCCGAGCAACCGATCTGGCTAACCACCGACGACGAGAACCCCAACGGGGCGGGGTTCCTGTTCCTCACCGACGGCGCCACCAGTGCCCGTGTTGCCGATTACGAACGTCTGTTTGAACTCTTCGACGGCAACGATCCAACCGCCGTCGAAGCGGCGCGCGGCCGCTGGTCGGACTACAAGGACGCCGGCCACGGACTCACCTACTGGCAACAGATCGACGGTGGCGGCTGGCAGGAGAAGAGTTAGGGTTCTTCCCGGCGAAGATAGGCGGGAAGGTCCACCCCTTCGGCCAGTCGCGTGTCGGCAATGGGTTCCCCCAATGTTAGGCGCGTCGGCACGACGCCGGCCCAGACGGGAAGGGCGTAGTCGGGCTCGTCGTCGACCGGCGGGCCGGTGCGGATCTTGGCCGAGACCTCGTTTAGATCGACGGCCAGCACGGTGGTCGATTTGATCTCTTGCTCGGTGGTCGGGCGTAACTCGGACCAGCGTCCCGGGGCGATCTTTTCCATGAAGAGTTCCAGGGCGTCCAGCTTCTCCGCCGCGTCCTCGATCAGTTCGGCGACGCCGTAGACGATCACCGAACGGTAATTGATCGAATGGTGGAATCCCGAGCGCGCCATCACCAGTCCGTCCATCAAGGTGACGGCGATGCAGACTTCGTTTCCCTTAGCGGCGCGCAGCATGCGGCTGGCCTTCGAGCCGTGGATGTAAAGACGGTTGTCGCAACGCCAATGGGAGGTCGGGATGACGGCGGGCTTGCCGTCGATGACCGCGCCGATATGGCAAATCAGCGCTTCGTCCAAGATGGCATGGACGGTCTTGTGGTCGTAGTGGCCCCGCTTGGCCGCCCTGACCAATTTCGTGCGCTTTGTTTTCTCGAACTCTTCCATGTTTTTACTCCGATTCGTTAAAATTCGTGAAAAGGTTGGCGTTGCCGTCAACTGGCTATCTTGGCGTTCTCCAGGGCTTCGTGGGCTTCGATCCAGACCGTCTCGGCCGCCGCCAGCCCCGCTGACACCTCGGCCAGGCGGACGTGCCGCTTGGTCAGTTCGTCGGCGCGGCCGGCATAAACCGCGGGATCGGCAAGTTCGGTCTCGATGGCCTCTTTCTGTTTTTGCAGTTTTGCTATGCGGGTCTCGGCGGCAAGGGCTGCGCGGCGCAACTGGGCCGTCTCGGCACGGGCGGCGGCACGCGCTTGGCGCGCCTGGCGCCGCCCAACCCCGTTGCCAGCGCCGGCGCGCCGTTCGACGCGGCGTTGGTCGAGGAGGCGCCGGCGATAGTCATCAAGACTGCCGTCGAAGGGCTGGCAGGTCCCTTCGGCGACCAACCACAGACGATCGCATACGAGGTCGATCAGGTGAGCGTCGTGGCTGACTAAAACCACCGCGCCGGGATAGGCGTTGATGGCCTGTACCAAGGCTTCGCGGGCATCCACGTCCAGGTGGTTGGTGGGTTCGTCAAGGAGCATCAGATGGGGCGCGCCGACACACATCATGGCAAACAAAAGGCGCGCCTTTTCGCCGCCCGATAGCCCCCTGACGTGCACGTTGGCCCGTTCCTGGGAAAAGCCGAAACGTCCCAGGTGGGCTCGTACTCGGGCCTCGGGCAGCCCCTCTCGGGTGGTCTCCGCGAATAGCTTGTTGACGTGGGTGAAGGGTGTTCCCAAGGGCTCTAGCTCTTCGGCCTGATGCTGGGCGAAGTATCCAGAGCTCAGCTTGCGCGACCGTACGACCTTGCCGCCCAGCGGTTGGAGGCGCCCGGCAATTATCTTGATCAGGGTCGACTTGCCGTTGCCGTTGGCGCCGAGAAGCGCGATGCGGTCGTCCATATCAATTCGTAGATTGAGATCGGTCAGGACCTCGTCACCGGGGGAATAGCCGGCGGCAACGTCGTCGAGGGCGATCAGGGGCGGAGCCAGGGAATCGGGTTCGGGAAAGTCGAAGGCGACGGTTTTCTTTTCCACGACCGAGGCGATGGGTTCCATGCGGGCCAGCATTTTAAGCCGGCTTTGCGCTTGGCGCGCTTTCGTGGCCTTGGCCCGGAAACGATCGACGAAGGCCTCGATGCGCTTGCGCTCGGCCAGTTGTCTCGACTTCATCGCCGATTGGTGGCGCAAGGCCTCGATGCGCGTTCGCTCGAAGCGGTCGTAGCCGCCGCTGTAAAGAGTGAGCCGGCCGTCGTCGAGGTGGACGATGGATCCCACCGCTTCGTTCAGAAGGGTCCGTTCGTGGCTGATAACGATAACCGTGCCGCGGCTTCGCGCCAGGTGGGCTTCGAGCCACAGAGTGGCCTCCAAGTCGAGGTGGTTGGTGGGTTCGTCAAGGAGCAACAGGTCGGCCCGGCTGAACAGGGCAGCGGCCAACGCCACGCGCATGCGCCACCCCCCCGATAACTCGCCGCAGGGCTGTCCCTGGGTTGTTTCGTCGAAGCCCAGGCCGGCCAGGGTGGCGGCGGCCCGGGCGGGCGCCGAATGGGCCTCGATCCCAGCCAGTCGGTCATGGACCTCGGCCAGGCGCGTCGCGTCATCGGGATTTTCAGCCTCGGCCAACAGGGCGGCGCGCTCGCCATCCGCCGCCAGGACCGTATCCAACAAGCTTTTGGGGCCGTCCGGCGCCTCCTGGGCGACACACCCGACGCGCGCACCTCGGGTCAGGCCGATGGTGCCGGCGTCGGCCTCCACGTCGCCCGTGATAAGCCGGAACAAAGTCGACTTGCCGGCGCCATTGCGGCCTACCAGACCTATTTTATGGCCGCGCGGCACAGCCATCGTGGCGCCGTCGAACAGCGTTCGTCCGCCGATACGGTATGTAAGGCCATCGATTCTCAGCATGGATGGCGTCTTAGCACGGCCGGCGGCAGCTATTCAAAGGTCTCGTCACCATGTCATGAATCAGTTGCCAGGCGCCTTCGATCTGTTTATAAGGCGGCGCTTCAAGCGAATCTGCACTCAAGAACTTGGTACGAGTTCCGGCAGGACAATCAAATTAATCATTGATGGCAGTGGGAGGGGCTCACGGCATGGCTGTCGAACGAACCTTGTCGATTATTAAGCCGGATGCCACGGCGCGTGACATCACGGGTAAAATCAACGCCAAGTTCGAGGGAGTGAGCTTGCGCATTGTCGCTCAAAAACGAATTCGTCTCACCTTGGCCCAAGCGCAGGCGTTCTACGAAGTGCATGCCGAACGGTCGTTCTATGACGAACTGTGCGAATATATGGTCTCGGGGCCAGTGGTGGTTCAGGTCTTGGAGGGCGAGGACGCCATCTCTCACCACCGCGATGTAATGGGTGCCACCAATCCGGCCAACGCTGCCGATGAAACCATCCGCAAGGAATTTGGCGTCACCGTGCAGGAGAATTCGGTGCATGGCTCCGACTCGCCGGAAACGGCGGCCCGCGAGATCGCCTTTTTCTTCTCTCAGGTCGAAATCGCCGGGTAAAAAAATTATCGCCGGTCGATGGGATTGATCAGCGTTTCCTCGGACGAGTGGACGTCGTCGATCAGCACGCGTTCACTCGCCACGCGGACGCGGCCCTCGGCGATCAGGCTGACGACCAGCGGATAGATGCGGTGCTCGTGGGTCAAGACCCGCGCCGCCAAGGTGTCGGCGTCGTCGTCTGGATGCACCGGCACTGCCGCTTGGACGATGATCGGACCGTCGTCCATGGCGGGCCGGACGTAGTGAACCGTGCAGCCAGCAATTCGGACCCCCGCTTCCACGGCCCGTTCATGGACGTTGATACCCTTGAATGCGGGCAGCAGCGACGGATGAATGTTGATGAGCCGGTCATGCCAGCGATTTACGAATGTATCGGTGAGTAAGCGCATGAAACCGGCCAGGCAGACCAGGCCCACTCCACTTGCGCGCAGGGTTTTGTCCAGTTCCGCCTCGAAACTTTCCCGGTCGTCGAAGTCTTTGTGGTCAATAACCGCCGTCGCGATGTTCGGCTGCCGGCACCGCTCCAGCCCCTTGGCATTCGGGACGTTGGAGACGACGAGGGCGATCTCGGCCGGGTAATCGGGGTTGGCTGAAGCGTCGATGAGGGCCTGCAGATTGCTACCCCGTCCCGAGATCAGGACGCCCAGTTTTAGTTTTGTGCCGCCTTTCCGTTCCGCCATGCTTCTTCCATACCCTTGATGGTTATTGCCGGTTCGTCGGCTTGTCGCGCCGTCACCACGCCCAACGTGGTCACCTCTTCGCCGGCCTTGCGTAGCGCCGCTTCAATCGTGTCGCCTGCATCGGCCTGGGCGATGACCACCATACCGATGCCCATGTTGAAGGTGCGCGCCAATTCGGCTGTCGGCACCTCGCCCTTGTGCGCCAGCCAGCGGAAGACCTCTGGTACGGTCCACGCGCCGGCGTCGATCTCAACCATCAGTTCGGCGGGCAGAACCCTGGGCACGTTTTCCACGAGCCCGCCGCCGGTAATATGGGCCAGGGCCTTGACGCCACCTGTCGCGATGGCGGCGAGACAGCCCGGTACATAGATACGGGTCGGCTCGAGCAACGCCTCGCCGAGGCTACGCCCGTCATCGAAAGGCGCCGGCGCGGCATAGTCCAGCCCGGCCTCGGCGACGATGCGCCGGACCAGGGAAAAACCATTGGAATGGAGGCCGCCGGAGGCCAGGCCGAGCACGCGATCGCCGGCCGTCACAGCCTCACCGGTCAACAGCTTGTCTCGTTCGACAGCACCGACGGCGAAGCCCGCCAAATCAAAATCGCCGCTGGCGTAGAGGCCCGGCATTTCCGCCGTCTCGCCACCGATCAAAGCGCACCCGGCCTGTCGGCAACCTTCAGCGATGCCACCGATCACCGCGCGTGCCACTTCCAGCTCAAGCTTGGCGCTGGCGAAATAATCGAGGAAAAATAGCGGTTCCGCGCCTTGCACCACCAAGTCGTTGACGCACATGGCGACGAGATCGATACCGACGGTATCGTGGCGTCCCGCCTCCACGGCGATCTTGACCTTGGTGCCCACACCATCGGTACAAGCGACCAAGATGGGGTCGGCGTATCCCGCCGCCTTGAGGTCAAATAGACCCCCAAAACCGCCTAGTTCCGAGGCAACACCAGGGCGTCTAGTGGTGCGGGCTAACGGCTTGATGGCCTCGACCAACGCCGCGCCGGCCGCAATATCGACGCCGGCATCCTTGTAAGGGCTGCGAGTAATGTCTTTTCCCTCCGCCGCTACGTGGTAGGTTAAGCGCCCTTAAGGTATGGGGCACTCGATTGAGGCGAAGATACTGTATCCGGGACGGTTTTCAATGACCCATCGGCACCGATTTCATTCTGTCCGGCGATGTGTCCAGGCGGGGCTTTTGGCTGCCATCCTCACAGTCTTTACGGCGAAGGCAGCCGAGGCGCAGGCTCCGGGCGTCTTCGAGGTCAAGGGGGTGGCCGTGGACGTGACGGCGGAAACCGCCGCTCAGGCACGCGGGCGGGCCCTGGCCGAGGGCGAGGGCGTGGCTTTCCGCAGACTATTGGAACGACTCACCTTGCGCGTCGACCATCCGCGCTTGCCCAGGCCGACCCCGCGTGAGATATCGGTCTACGTTAGAGACTTCGCGGTGGCCGACGAAAAAACTTCGGCGGTGCGTTATCTGGCGCGCTTAAGTTTTCGTTTTCGGGCTAGTTCGATTCGCCGCCTGTTGAGCGATAGCAACGTGGCGTTCGCGGAGACCCCAAGCAAGCCGGTCCTGGTGCTACCCGTCTATCAGGCCGCCGGGGCCCTGCTTTTGTGGGACGACCCGAACCCTTGGCGTGATGCTTGGAAGGCGGTGCCACCCCTCGATGGCCTGGTTCCTCTGTCCCTGCCCCTGGGTGATTTGGCCGACATTGCGGCAATTGGGGCGGAACAGGCGGTGAAGGGAGAAGCCCGGCGTCTGAACGCCATAGCCGCCCGCTACGGCGCCGGCGACGCGATCGTCGCACACGGCACTCTTGGCATCAGCGCCCGCCTCGGTCGGCCCGAGTTGGAGGTCTTCGTCACCCGTTACGGTACCGCGTTGCAAGAGCAGACCATCGTCAAGTCCTTCTCGGCCACCGAGGGGGAGGAGATCGACGGACTGCTCGGACGCGCCGCCTTGGAACTGGCTCGCCAGGTCGAGGATAACTGGAGGAAGGGCAACCTCCTCCAATTCGAGACGAGCGCGGTGGCAGCGGCAAAGGTTCCCATAGGGCGCCTTAATGACTGGCTTGAGGTGCGCAAGCGGCTCTCGCGTATTGCCGTGGTGGGCCGCGTCGATATGATCTTGATTTCCCTCGACGAGGTGCGCATCAACCTTCATTATTTCGGCTCAGAGGAACAACTTGTCGTCGCCCTCGAACAGGCCGATCTGGTAATGTCGGAGGAGGACGGCGAATGGGTGCTTGGTTTGGCTTCCTCTTCAGTACCAGGAAAAACGTAGTCAGGCGCCCGTGAATATTCCTAACCTGATCTCTCTTGGACGTCTGTTGGCCGCCCCCGTCATGGTGTGGCTAATTCTTGATGCGCGTCTGGCAGAAGCCTTTGTGCTATTCATCGTGGCCGGCGTCAGCGATGCCGTCGACGGTTTCATCGCCAAGCGCTTTAACGCCGAAACCGCCTTCGGTAAGTTCCTTGACCCTCTCGCCGACAAGGCGCTCTTGGTCTGCGTATACGTTAGCCTGGCCCAAGCCGGTCACTTGGCGATCTGGTTGGCGATCATGGTCGTTTTCCGCGACGCCGTCATTGTCGGCGGCGCCATCTTATTTCACACTTTGAGCCATTCCCTATCCATGCGCCCGCTACGCATCAGCAAGGTCAATACCGCGGCTCAGATAGTCCTTGCCGCCGCCGTATTGGGGTCTTCGGGTTTTGGGGTCGAGGGCACGCTTTTGATCAACATCTTGGTCTATGCGGTGGCGACTACGACGCTGGTCTCGGGGGCCATGTACGTGGTGACCTGGGGCCGCATGGCCGCCCTCTTGGAGAACGGCAAATGACCCGCGAGATGCGTGCCATTGCCTGGCTGGTCGGGATAAGCGTCTTTGCATTCCTCCTTTCTCTCCTGTCGAGCGTGTTAATGCCGTTTGTCGCTGGCATGGCGGTTGCCTACTTCCTCGATCCCTTGGCCAACCGCCTAGAGAAATGGGGCTGTTCGCGGGTCGTGGCGACCAGTTTGATCACGACCCTATTCTTCCTTTTGGCGGCGGGCGTCGCGGTGCTTTTGTTCCCCCTTTTGCAGGCCCAGGTGGTGGCTTTCATCTCTCGGGTTCCCCATTACGCCGAGGTACTGCGCGAGCAGGCGGCACCCATTCTCGAACATCTTCAATCAAACCTTCCCGCTGACGCCGTGGAGCGTCTGCGCGGGGCTGCCGGCTCATACGCCGGTGAGGCAATCCAATGGGTCGGGACCCTGCTCAAAAATTTGTGGAGTGGCGGCGTGGCACTGCTTAACATGCTTTCGCTTGTCGTCATTACGCCTCTTGTTACCTTTTACCTGCTGCGCGACTGGGACCGCATCGTGGAGCGCCTCGACACCCTTTTGCCGCGCCGCGCGGCGCCCACAATCCGTACCCAAGTGCGCGTGATCAATCGCACCTTGGCAGGCTTCATGCGTGGCCAAGCCACGGTCTGTTTGCTGCTCGGTATCTTCTACGCCATCGGACTGACTCTGGTCGGACTCGACTTCGGGCTCCTTGTCGGCCTGGGTACGGGGCTGATATCCTTCATTCCTTATTTCGGTATGCTGGTCGGCCTGGTCACAGGTCTGGGCATTGCTTTTGTCCAGTTCGCGGACATGGGGTCCGTTGCCCTGGTGGCCGCCGTTTTTGCCGCCGGCCAGGTGATCGAGGGCTACGCGTTGACGCCGCGTCTGGTCGGTGATCGGGTCGGGTTGCATCCGGTATGGATCCTCTTCGCCTTGTTGGCAGGTGGGGCATTGTTCGGGTTTACCGGTGTCATGTTGGCGATCCCGGTGGCGGCGGTGATTGGCGTTCTGGTTCGTTTTTCGCTCGACCGTTACATGAAGGGACCGCTCTACGGTGAGCTCGAAGAAAGGGAGGGGGACGGTTCCTCTTGACGGGGCAGCGTCAACTGCCCCTCGACTTCGACCACCGCCCGGCTCTCGGTGGCGAGGATTTTCTGGTCGCGCCCAGCAACGCCGAGGCGGTTGCCTGGATCGACCGCTGGCCCGACTGGCCGGGGCCGGCGCTGGCCCTCCACGGCCCACCCGGTTGCGGCAAAACCCACTTGGCGCAGGTTTTCGTGGCGGGTAACCGGGCGTGCCTCGTTGGCGCTCGCGAGCTTTCGGCCGCCGGCCACGCGGAACTGACGGCGCCCGCCTGCGTCGTCGATGACGCCGAGACTGTGCTCGCCGAAGGGTTGGAAGAGGCCTTGCTGCACCTCCACAACCGTCTTGCTGAGGCGGGGCGTCATTTGTTGCTTGTCGCCCGTCGTCCGCCGGCCCGTTGGACTGTGGCGTTGAGCGACCTTAGCTCACGCCTAAAAGCCGCTTCCGCGATCGCTATTAAACCACCCGACGACACCTTGATAACGGCCGTATTGGTCAAGTTGTTCGCTGACCGCCAGCTCAGAGTGGACAGTGATGTGGTCTCGTTTATGGTGGCGCGCATGGAACGCTCGTTCGATGCCGCGCGCCGGTTGGTGGCGGCCCTTGATGTGGCGGCCTTGGCCGAACGGCGCAACATCACCGTGCCGTTGGTGCGGCGGGTTCTGGATCAAGCGATCGAAGAGGACTGAGGGGGAAGCGATGGATCTCGGTATCGCCGGCAAGACGGGATTGGTAACCGCGGCGAGCCGCGGATTTGGCCGTGCCTGCGCCCAATCCCTGGCCCGCGAGGGTGTGAAGGTGACTATCGTTGCTCGCACCCCCGGCCCGCTTCAAGACGCGGCCGATGAGATCTCCACCGCCACCGGTACCGAGGTGAGCACAGTGGTCGCCGATATCGTCAGCGAAGCCGGCCGGGCGGCGGTGCTGGCGGCCTGTCCCGATCCCGATATCTTGGTCAACAACAGCGGTGGACCCCCGCACGGCGACGATTTTCGAAAGTGGGACCGCGACACCTGGATCGCCGCCATGGACGACAGCATGTTGACGCCTATTTTCTTCATCAAAGCGGCGCTCGACGGCATGATTGAACGGCGCTTCGGGCGCATCGTCAATATCACCTCGAACTCGGTCAAGGCGCCGATTCCCAACATGGGGCTTTCCAACGGTGCGCGCACCGGGCTGACCGGCTTCGTGGCCGGCTTGGCGCGCCAGACGGTGCGCCACAACGTCACCATTAATAATCTTCTGCCCGGGCGTAGCGCCACCGACAGACTGTGGCGCAATTTGGAGGCGGCGGCAAAAAAAAGCGGACGAACGGTCGAGGAGGTCGAAGCCGAGCAGAAGGCGGCGCACCCGGCGGGCCGCTTCGGCGACCCCGCCGAGATGGGCGATGCCTGCGCTTTTCTCAGCGGCGTCCAGGCCGGCTACATCACCGGCCAGAACCTGCTGGTTGACGGCGGCAAGTACCCCGGGACGTTTTAGGCAAGGATTTTCAAACCATGGACCTAGGCCTTGCCGGAAAGACGGCGCTGGTCTCGGCCGCCAGCCGGGGCCTGGGCCGCGCCTCGGCCTTCTCGCTGGCCCGCGAGGGCGTGGACGTGACCATCGTCGCCCGCCGCTCCGGGCCATTGGAGGAAACGGCGGCTGACATTCGCGCCGAGACCGGCGTAGGGGTGACCGCAGTCACCGCCGACATCACGGGCGTGGAGGGCCGGGCCAAAGCCCTGGCTTCGTGTCCCCAACCCGATATCTTGGTGACCAACACCGGCGGCCCACCCCACGTGAGCGACTTTCGTCGGCTCGGACGGGACGACTGGACCGATCTTCTCGACGCCTATCTGGTGGCCCCGGTTCTGCTTATCCAGGCGACGCTGGACGGCATGATCGAACGGCGCTTCGGACGCATCGTCAATATCACCTCGATCGTCGTCAAGATGCCGGCCGGAAGTTTGGAACTATCGGCTGGTCCGCGTGCCGGCTTCACCGGTTTTGTCGCCGGCCTGGCGCGCCAGGTGGTGCGCCACAACGTCACCATTAACAACCTCTTGCCCGGGTCACTGGACACCGACAGGGTGCGTGAGAACATGGAGGTGCGCGCCCGTGACGCCGGCTGCACGATTGAAGAGATGTACGCCCGTCGTGCCGCCCTGGCGCCGGCGGGGCGCATCGCTGATCCGGCGGAGTTCGGCGACACCTGTGCTTTTCTGTGTGGTGCCCAAGCCGGTTATATCACCGGCCACAACCTGCTCCTTGACGGCGGGCGCTATCCGGGGATGTTTTAGGGTATAAGCGGGGCTTGGGATAAACGTCGAACTGAAGGGAGTGTTTCCATGGATTTAGGGATTGGCGGGCGAACCGCCTTCGTTAGCGGTGGCAGTAAAGGTCTCGGCCGGGCCTGCGCCCTGGCCTTGGCCACCGAGGGTGTGAATTTGACCATTCTGGCCCGCGACGCCGGGCGCCTGGAAAAAGCGGCGGCCGAGTTGAGCGCCGCTACAGGCGTCGAGGTGACGGCGGTGGCCGGCGACATTTCAACCGAGAAGGGTCGGGCCGATGCCCTTGCCGCTTGTCCCGATCCCGACATCTTGGTCAACAACGCCGGCGACGCGCCGCCCCGCGGCGATTGCCTGCAGTGGGAAATGGAGGATTGGCAGGCCGCCCTCAACGACCATATGTTGACGTCGCTCATGATGATACGCGCCACGGTGCCGGGTATGGTCGAGCGCGGCTTCGGGCGCATCGTCAATATCACGTCGGGCATCGTCAAGATGCCGATTGCCAACATGGCCTTGGCCACCGCGCCGCGCCTCGGCCTGACGGGGTTTGCCGCCGGCCTGGCGCGCCAGGTGGTGCGCAATAACGTCACCATCAATAACCTCTTGCCCGGCGCCATGGATACCGAACGCTTCAAGGTACACCGCGAAGAGCTGGCCAAGCACGAGGGCAATCCCGACGGGGCCAAGGAATCGGCCCAGCTCGCCGGCGGGCCGGCGGGCCGTTGGGGCGAACCGGCCGAGTTCGGCGCGGCCTGTGCATTCCTCAGCAGCGCCCAGGCCGGATATATCACCGGCCAAAGCCTGTCGGTCGACGGCGGTCGCTTTCCGGGGACCTTGTAGGAAAGGCGTCAACTCATGACGGTCGCTGGCACCCTGGCCCGATGGGCGGCGGAGACGGCGATTACCGAGTCCACCGTCGCTCTGACCCGGGCGCGCCAAGGCATCTGGGACACCATCGGTTGCATGGTGGCGGGCGCAGGCGACACCGGCGCGGCAAGGGTGCGCGCCACCGTAGCCCCCTGGGGTACAGGTCCAGCCACCGTCATCGGTGCTAGACGCAAGGCCCCGGCGCCCTGGGCGGCGCTGGCCAATGGCATGGCGGCCCACGTGCTGGATTACGACGACAACTATCACCCGGCGTCTACCCATGCCTCGGCGGTCCTGGTCCCGGCGCTGCTGGCGCTTGGCGAGGAGATCGGTGCCTCGGGTGCCTGCTTCCTCGACGCTTATGTTATCGGATCGGAGGTCCAGGCGGCGGTGGCCCAGGGCGTCAACCGTATCCATTACGACAGCGGCTGGCACGGCACCTCGACGGTGGGGACCATCGGCACCGCCGCCGCCTGCGCCCGGCTGCTCGGTCTTGATGCCGAGGCCATGACCAACGCCATCAGTCTGGGGGCCAGCATGGCGTCCGGCACCAAAGTGCAGTTCGGCAGCATGGCCAAGCCTTATCACGCTGGCATGGCGGCCCAGAACGCCGTCCTCGCCGCCGGCCTGGCGGCCAACGGCGTTACCGGACGCGGCGACGCGCTGGAAGGCCGACTTGGCTTCCGCGCCCTTTACGCCGGGCCCCGCTCGCCGGGTTGGAAGTCGGTCCTACCCGGCCTCGGCAATCCCCTCTACATCGAGAAATACGGTCTGGCGCCCAAGCTCTATCCCTGCTGCGGCAGCGCCCACCGCACCCTGGACGGGCTATTAGAACTCAGACGCCGCCACGGCTTTGGCGCCGCCGACGTGGCGGCGGTGGAGACCCTGGTCGGCTTTACCAACAATCGCAACCTCATGTACCCCGATCCCCGGAATGAGATGGAGGCCCGTTTCTCCATGCACTATTGCGTCGCGGTGGCCCTCTTGTTCGGGCGGCTTTCGCTGGCCGACTTCACACCCCGGGCCGTCGGGCGTCCCCGGGTGCGCCGCCTACTGCCCCTCACCAGCATGCGGGGACGGCCGCAAAAGGACGAGAACAACGATCCGGCCAAGCGCAAGCCGGTCCTGGTGAAGGTGAGATTAAAGGACGGACAGGTGCTGAGGACCCGCGTGCAGTACGCCCGCGGCACCGTCTTCCGGCCTTTCGACGACGGCGATCTGGAGGGCAAGTTCCGCGATTGCGTCGAGGGTTTCCTGGCGCCCGGCGCCATCGCGGCGACGGAACGCGCCTTGGCCCGCCTTGGGAGCTTGAAAAGCGTACGCGGGCTGACCCGCCACCTTGTGTTCCAGGCCGGCGCGGACCGCGGCGAGCGGTTCGAGGGTCGCCCTCGGCGTCCCGCCTAAGCGTTCAGTCGAAGTCGCGCGGGCAGACGAAAGCCTTGAGGGTGGCGCCGTCGGGCTTAATGGCGCGCCACTTCCGACCGGGGCAGGTGAGGACGGCCAGGGCCGCCGTCGGAAACTTGCTCCGCATCCGGTACCGGGATTCCGGCTTGCCGCCGCCGGTCAATCTGAGGGCCAGGTCTTGCAGGCCCGGATTGTGGCCGACGAGCATCGCCGAGGCCAAGCCATCGTCAAGGTGGTGGACCTGGCGCAGCAGTTCGGCGGCGCTGGCCATATAGAGGGTTTCGTCGATATGCGCCGGGATATCTCCGCCCAGGGTCTTGCGCAACGTCCCCAAGGTTTCGCGGGTGCGAACGGCTGGCGAGCAAACGATGATGTCCGGCACCAACCGGTGTTCGGCCATGTAGGCGGCCATCGATTTTGCGGCGCGCCGACCCCGTCCTTTGAGGGGGCGTTCGAAGTCGGCCAGCGTCGGGTCCTTCCAACTGGACTTGGCGTGACGGTATAAATAAAGGGTTTTCAGGTTGGGTCGTCCCACTGTTGTTCCGGGTAGGTTCTACGAGGCTCTATGACAGATCGATGATATTAGACTATGATTCGCCGAATAACGAAATACGATCATAGGCGGAGACGATAGACGCGATGGAGAAGCACGACCGAATTTTGCGCGCTGATGGCGAAGCGCGGCCTTCGTCGGGCGGACGCGGCCGTGCCAAAGACAAAGGCAAGGCGAAACAATCCTTAACAGTCCAATCCGACGGCCCGTCGTCGGATTCAAGCGTTGATGATTTTGTACCCAAGCGACGCTTCATCAACCGCGAACTGTCGTGGCTCTCGTTTAACAATCGCGTACTTGAGGAAGCCTCCAACGCCCGCCATCCGTTGCTCGAGCGCCTGCGCTTTCTGTCCATCTCGGCCGCCAACCTGGACGAATTCTATATGGTTCGGGTGGCCGGGCTCAAAGGACAGGTCCATGCCGGCGTGTCGGTTGCCAGCCAAGAGGGGCTAGCCCCGGCGCAGCAGTTGGCCGCCATCAAGGAGACGGCGGGCCGCCTGATGGTCGACCATCAGGCCTGTTGGCGCATGTTGCGCCAGAAACTGCGTATGTCGGAAATCTTCGTTGTAGAAGCGGCCGATCTTTCGCCCGATGACATGGTGTGGCTGGAAGGCCACTTCATGAAGCATATCTTTCCGGTGCTGACACCGCTGGCCATCGATCCGGCCCATCCGTTTCCCTTTATCCCCAATCTGGGGTTCTCGCTGGTTCTCAAGGTGCGCGACGCGGCAGATGGGCGCGAACTCAGCGCGCTTATCCCGATTCCCCATTTGGTGG
The DNA here is from genome assembly GCA_030754885.1 of Rhodospirillales bacterium. Taxonomy (GTDB): domain Bacteria; phylum Pseudomonadota; class Alphaproteobacteria; order Rhodospirillales; family JASLLZ01; genus JASLLZ01. The sequence continues at coordinate 72,063 of JASLZL010000106.1, forward strand.
CGCGGTTCCAGCGCCTGCCGGGAGACGAAATCCGCTTTATTCCCGTCGAAGACCTGATCGAGCAGTTCCTCGACCGCCTGTTCCCTGGTCTTGAGGTGCTGCAAGACGGATGTTTCCGGATCATCCGAGACAGCGAAATGGAAATTGAGGAGGAAGCCGAGGATTTGGTGCTGACCTTCGAATCAGCGTTGAAGCGTCGGCGCCGCGGCTCGGTAATCCGCCTTTCCATCAACGCCGGCATGCCCGATGAACTGCGCGAGGTCGTGGTACGGGAATTAGGCGTCGACCAGGACGACGTCTTTGTCCACGACGAGTTGCTTGGCCTTGCCGACACCGCGCAGCTTATCGGTAACGAGCGGCCCGAGTTGGTCTTCGACCCCTTCACCGCCCGTTTTCCCGAGCGCGTGCGCGATTTCGGCGGCGACGTCTTCGACGCCATACGCGACAAGGACATTATCGTTCACCATCCTTACGAAAGCTTCGACGTGGTGGTCCAGTTCGTCCGCCAGGCGGCCAGCGACCCGGCGGTGGTGGCGATCAAGCAGACGCTCTATCGCACCAGTGAGGAATCACCCATCGTCGAGGCCTTGATTGAGGCCGCCGAGGCGGGCAAGTCGGTGACGGCGTTGGTCGAACTCAAAGCGCGCTTCGACGAGGAAGCCAATATCCGTTGGGCGCGGGACTTGGAGCGCGCCGGCGCTCAGGTGGTCTTCGGCTTCATCGACAAAAAGATCCACGCCAAAGTGAACTTGGTGGTGCGCCGCGAGGGTAACGGCATGCGTTCGTTCGTCCATTTCGGCACCGGCAATTACCACCCGGTTACGGCGAAAATTTACGAGGATTTGTCTTTTTTCACCTGTGATCCGACGCTGTGCCGGGACGCCGCGCGAATCTTCAACTTTATGACCGGTTACGCCAAGCCGGGCGCCCTGGAAAAACTTATCGTTTCGCCGATGGATATGCGCGACACCATCGTGCGCAATATCGAGGCCGAGATTGAACACGCCCAGGCCGGCCGGCCGGCGAACATTTGGGTCAAGCTCAATTCCCTGGTCGATTCGGTGATCATCAATACGCTTTACAAGGCGTCGGCGGCCGGGGTGCGGATCGACATGGTGATCCGTGGCATCTGCTGCCTCAGGCCCGGCGTTCCCGGTCTTTCGGAAAATATCCGAGTGAAGAGCATCATCGGGCGCTTCCTTGAGCACACGCGTGTCGTCGTCTTCGGCAGCGGTCATGCGCTGCCGTCGCGTCACGCAAAAGTGTACATCTCGTCGGCCGACTGGATGCCGCGCAACCTGGACCGGCGGGTCGAAGTCATGGTGCCGATCGAGAACCCCACCGTTCATTTCCAGGTGCTGGACCAGATCATGGTCGCCAACCTGAACGACGTGGCCCAGTCCTGGACCATGGAGGCGAGTGGCGAATATACGCGCGTTGAATCTGCTGCCGATGATCCCTTCGCCACCCACGGCTACTTCATGACCAATCCCAGTTTCTCGGGGCGTGGAAGCGCCCTCAAGAGACAACGCAAGCAGACCCCACGTTTGGTCCTGAAGAACACCTGAATAATGACGCGGCCTCGCGCCAACGGTTCGGACCGCCCGGCGGGCCGCGTAGCGGTCATCGACCTGGGTTCCAATTCGGTGCGACTGGTGGTCTTCGACGGCCTGTCGCGGACCCCGGTGCCGGTGTTCAATGAGAGGGTGGTCTGCGGCTTGGGGCGGGGTTTGCGGACGAGTGGGCACCTCAACCCTGACGGCGTGGCACTGGCGCTGCGCAGCCTTGGGCGCTTCATCGGATTGGCCCGGGCCATGGCGGTGGCACGCATTGACATTCTGGCGACGGCGGCGGTGCGTGAGGCGGCGGACGGTGCCATTTTCGTCGCCGACGTAGAGCGCCGCTTCGGCGAGGCAGTTCGCGTGTTGAGCGGCGCCGAGGAATCGCGCCTGGCGGCACTTGGCATCGTCTGGGGGCTACCCAAGGCCGACGGCCTGATGGGGGACTTGGGCGGTGGTAGCCTGGACCTTGTCGCCATCGACGAAGGGGATTTCGGCGAACACGATTCACTGCCGCTCGGTCTGTTGTGGTTGAGCGAGGCGGCCGACGGTGATCTGGATCGGGCACGCCGTATCGTTGAAGACGCGCTTGGCGGCATGGCGTGGCTCGCCGCCATCCGCGGGCGGACCCTCTTTCCTGTCGGCGGCGCTTGGCGGACGTTGGCCAGCATCTCGATCAACCAATCCGGTTATCCGCTGCACATCTTGGACAACTACGCCTTGGGCCGCGACCAGGCAGTGGCATTGCTCGGGCTGATCGCGGGCCTTGGGCGGCGCACTTTGGAGAAGATTCCGGGTGTCTCGCGCCGTCGCCTGGATACCTTGCCGATGGCGGCCTTGCTTCTGGAGCGGTTGATTGAGATAACCCAGCCCGCCCGCATCGTGTTTTCCGCCCAAGGCGTGCGCGAGGGACAATTCGTTTCCAACCTAGCCTCCGGGGCGCCAGACGAGGATGTTTTGCTTGGCGCTTGTGCCGAATTGGCCCGTCGCCACCCGCGCTCGGGTGTCGGCGGCGCGGAACTGTGGGACTGGATCGGGCCTCTATTTGCCGGCGAGGACGCCGAGGCGGCGCGGCTGCGTCTTGCCGCCTGCCACCTGAGCGATATCGCCTGGGCAGAACATCCCGATTACCGTGGCGCCGTAGCCTATCAGAGGGTATTGCATCTGCCTTTTGCCGGCTTGTCCCACAAGGATCGGGCGCTGCTGGCACTCTCGGTCCACCTGCGCTACGACCGTCACGCCGAGATCGGTCCCGTGGCTCGCCTGCTCTTGGACGAGGACGACCAGGCGCGGGCACGTGTCGTCGGCGCCTCGCTGCGCTTGGCTCTTACCATTTGCGGCGGTATTCCGGGTCTCTTGAACAGCACCGCCCTGAATGTGGGGAAGAACAAGTTGACCCTGATCCTGCCTGCCGACGGTGACGTCTTCGACGGCGAGGTCATTGAGCGCCGTATTCAGGCCGTTGCCCGCACGCTTGGCCTCGAAGGCCGGATCATGCGCAACAATAGTTAAGAACGATCCATCAGCACCAGCTTGAGCCGCTTGCCGTCGGCGGCCAGCGCTGTCGCACCGCTGCGCAGCGCCAGGGCGTCTTCGCCAAAGACCTGACGCCGCCAGCCGCTAAGCGCCGGCACGTCGGCCGTCTCGCCGTCGGCGGCGATACGTTCCACATCCGCTGCCGAAGCGACCAGCTTTTGCGCCACTTGGTTTTCTTCACACTTCATTTTGAGCAAAACCTTCAACAGATCGATCACCGGTCCCAGCCCACGGGGCAAGGCGGGTTTGCTTTGCGTTCGGGGGCAGTCTGCGTCGGGGACCGCCTGGCCGCGTTGCACCGCTTCCAAGATGGCTTGCCCGGCGGGACCTTCTGCCATCCGGCGGCCCAGGCCGCGGGTCCGTTTTAAGTCGTCAATCGTCGCCGGGGCATGGTGGGCGATTTCAAGCAGGGCCTCGTCGCGCAGCACCCGGTTGCGTGGTACGTCCACGCGTCGGGCTTCCAGTTCCCGCCAAGCGGCAAGCTCGCGAAGAAGCGCCAATGTACGCCGTGACGGGTTGCGTACCTTGAGGCGTCGAAAGACCAGCGCCGGATCGGGGGTGTAGGTATCGGGGTTGTTGAGTACCGCCATTTCCTCGCTGAGCCAGCTTTCGTGGCCGTTGGCCGACAGCTTGCGGGCAAGCTTCTCGTAAGCGACGCGCAGATGGGTGACGTCGCCAAGGGCGTAGTCGATCTGGCGTTGGCTCAACGGGCGCAACGACCAGTCCGTGAAGCGCGACGACTTGTCGACGCGTGCCTTGGCCAGTTTGGCGACCAAAGTTTCGTAGCCCACCGAATCGCCGAAACCGCAAACCATGGCGGCGACCTGCGTATCGAAGAGTGGCGCCGGCAGTCGATCCATCAAGAGAGCAAAGATTTCCATGTCCTGGCGCGCCGCATGAAAGACCTTGAGAACTTTGGGGTTGGCTAGCAAATCGAATAGGGGCGCGAGATCGATGCCGTCAGCCAGGGCGTCGATGGCCCGGGCCTCGTCCGGTCCCCCTACCTGGGCCAGACAGAGACGCGGCCAATAAGTGCTCTCGCGCATGAACTCGGTATCGACGGTGATGAACTCGGCGTCCGCCAGGCGATGGCAGAAAGCGGCGAGCGCCGATGTGTCGGCAATAATTCTTTCAGGCATGGCGGCGAGCTATACACGGAAACGCAGTTGCTCGAAAGGGGCTGGACGACGCCTGGTTCGTCAAGACGATTGCCGAAACCCATCAAGGGATCGTGAACGGGCCATCCGTGTCCGGTTGGCTAAGATGGGGATCGGCGGCACCAGGGACCGCCAGTGCCGTCGGACGGTGACGAAAATGACTAGGGTTTTTTGGCTCAAGTGGTTGGCGGTGGCATGTGCCTCGAAGGCTGCCGGGGTGGTGCGTGTCCTCGTCCTGGTTGGCGTCTTTGCCGGCCTACCGGGTGGCCTGGCGGGTGCGGCGGAATCCCTGGTCCTGCTTGCCCGGCCGGGGCCGTGGTCGGCGGTCTCCGGCCTGATCGGTTATGGCGGCCGATTATGGTTCGTCAACGGCGTGCTCTTCGTCAATCACAACTCGGCCGACGTCTACTCCTACGATCCGGCGACCGGCGCCGCGCGCCATGAGACTCATTTGTTCAGCCAAAATGCGGGAGATCCGACCGTTGCCGGCGGATTGCTCTACTGGCCTTTCGAGGACCCCCGTTCATCGACGGGGCGGGGTGAATTCATGGTCACCGATGGCGAGCAGTGGAGTTGGCACCTGTTGCCCGAGGGGCAGGCCTTTCACGTGCACGCCATGCTTAGCCATGAGAATACGCTCTACGCCGCCACCTCTGCCTGGCGTGCCGGCATGCAGCGTTCCGACGACGGCGGCCGCACGTGGCGCATCCTCTATGACCACACCCAAGCGCCCGGCACGGTGAGCCGCTTCACCACCCTGGCGACCCTCGGCGGCCGCCTTTACGCCGGACTGACCAACTGGAGCCGATCCGGCATCAAGCTTTTTCGAGTGGGACAAGAAGGCGTAGCACCCGTTGTTACTTGGCCCGAAGGCTTGGCGGTGACCGCGCTGACCGCCTTTCAGGGGTGGCTCTATGGTGTTCAACACGGCGAATCAGAGAGCGTGCTTTGGCGCACCGACGGTGACAGGGCTCAGTCCATTGCCGGCTTCGAGGGCGCCCGTGTGCGCGATCTGGCGGCAACGGATGACGGTCTTTGGGCCGTCAGCGTGCGTACGGACGGCGGCGATCTGTGGTCGAGCCCGGATGGTGTGACGTGGACACTGCGTCAATCGTTTGAGGGCGTGCAGCCGACGGAGCTGGCAGTGTACGGGGGGCATGTCTACATGGGTGCCATTGGTCCCGGTGAGCACGGTAGCTTGTGGGGACCACCACCGCCGGCACCGGCCGAGGTCGAAGAAATCCCGCTGCCATTGGTTACACCCGGGCGGGTCGAGGGCAAAGATGTCGACGCCGCCCTGGATGCTCTTGACGGGGCGCTGGCCGCCGGCGAAGGGTTCTCGCGCGATGGTGAGGGCTTGCGTGGTGCGGTTCGTGCGGTGGCCCGGTACGGCGGCCGCGCCATTGGCGAGGCCCTGGCGGCGCGCCTGGCCAACTCCGGTCCCGACACCCCGGTCAAGCTGTTCGGTGGCAACGTCGAAGTGCCGGCGGCAACCCTGGGACAGTGGTATCTTCTGTGGGGAATGGCCTACAGCGGCAGCGGTCGGGTGCCGACCGGGTTATTGACGGCGCCCTGGGATCAGCCCCGGAACCGCGCCGAAAAGTACATGGAGCCGGCGCCGCTCGCCATGTGGGCGGCGGCCCGCCTTGGCCAGGACGACGCGACGACGGTGGGTGCACTGGTCGACACCTTGGGACGGCCGGGCGATCCAGCTTGGCTCGACGGCGACCGGGTGGGTGCGCTGACGGCCCTCACCGACCGGCGTTTTGCATACGACTTTGCCGCCTGGCGGGCGTGGTGGGCGTCACGGCACTGATACGGCGGAAATGATCTCGGATGGGTCGAGGATCACGCCACCCTTGACGACACGAAAGATGCGACGGGTATTGCGAATATCGGCCAACGGATCACCGTCGAGGATCACCATGTCGGCGAGTTTGCCGGGTTCCAGGGTTCCCAGTTCGGTACTTCGTCCCATGACCGCGGCGCCGCCACGGGTCGCGGCGATGAGGGCCTCAAGCGGCGTAAGACCGCCGCCTTCCACCATCAGGGCCAGTTCCCGATGCAGGGCCGGGCCATGAAGGGTGCCGATGTTGCCAGCGTCCGAGCCGGCGGCAACAACGACGCCATGCGCTCGCACCCGTCCCAGGTTACTCCCCGCCACCGGATCGAAGGGCGGCGGCGTGGGGCGGCGGGATACCCTTGCCAAGTCGGCGAAGCTGGCGATGGCCCGGGGGTCGCCTAGGCGGCGTTCGATCGCGTTCAACTTCACGACGCGGCCGAAGACTCGGGCGTAGCCGCCATGGACACCCAAGGTCGTCGTGTAGATCACGCCCTTTGCCTTGATCAGCGCCAACAGGCCGGCGTCGATGGGGCCGTCGTCGATGCCGTGGGCAAGGATGTCGATCCCCGCCGTAACGACGGCGCGGGCGACACGTCGTTGGGTGGCGTGGGCCACTACCCTTGCACCGCCGGCATGGGCTTCCTTGATAGCGGCCCGCACCCAACCCATCTCGGGTTCGATGTCGGGGCCTGGAAAGACGAACCAGATCTTGATTAGATCGGGTCCGAGGGCGAGTTGGCGGCGCACTTCGGCGCGTGCCTCGTCGGCGGTGCGAATACGGACGATGGGCGGATCGTCACCGGTCAATTGGGGCGGTGCGAAAGTGGCGAGCAAGGGGCCGGCGACGGCTATCCGGGGTGCCGTTGGCGTCCGCCGCGCCTGCTCGCGCACGGCGAAATTCCACATCGGCCCACCAACATCGACAACTGCGGTGATGCCGCTGGCCAGGTAACGCGCCAGGGTTTCGCCGATCCTGGCGCGGACGTCGGCGGTCTCCTCGGCGTAAGGACGGCGCGCCCTAAGGTCGATGATGTCGGGGCGCGCATAAAGGCCTCCCGACTGAAAGAAGTGGACATGGGCATCAATCATACCCGGGATGATCCATTTTCCCGTGACGTCGATGGCGCGCACACTGGGCGGTGGTTGGCGAGGGCGTGGTCCAACGGTGACAATGCGTTCGCCAGAGACCACCACCTGGGCATTCGCGATGGGTGTCCGACCGGTGCCGTCGATGACGGTGGCGCCGAGGAAGGCCACCTCGGCGGCGGTAGCGGTGGCCGCCATCAATGCATAGGCCAGGGCGGCGAACATGCCCATCGCCGCCCGGCGGTCTGTCACCGAGCGTCTCCGGCGCAGCGAAAGCCGACCATATCAAGGCCGATGTTAGGTGGGTTGGCATGGCGGTAGGAGGTGCGCAGGCAGTACGGATCGTTGCCCCAGCCGCCACCGCGCAAGGCTACGAAACCAGGCCGTCCGGGGAACGGGCTCGAGGTCCATTCCCAGACGTTTCCGGCCATGTCGAGGACGCCAAAGGGCGAGGCGCCGTCGGGATATTGCCCCACTGGAGCGATGCGGGCGTAACCGTCGGTGGCGTCCTTGGCACAGCAGGCGACGGTGCCGAAGTTGGCGCGTCGCCGCCCGCCCTCCTCGGGCGGTGCATCGCCCCAGGGATAGCGCCGGCCGTCGGTGCCGCGGGCGGCGAACTCCCACTCTTCCTCTCTGGGAAGGCGCAGTCCGTGCCAGGCGCAAAATGCCTGGGCGTCAAGAGCCGAAACCTGGACGACGGGATGATCGTCGGCGTCCGCGATAGTGCTCACCGGACCGTGGGGATGGCGCCAGTCGGTGTCCGGAACAGATCGCCAACGATCGGTCCAGACGTAGCCGAAGCCCGGCCGTTCGAGCTGCGGTCGGTGACCCGTGGCGATGACGAAGTCGGCGTACTGGCGGTTGGTCACCTCAAGACGCATAAGACGGAAGGGTGCGATCGCCACCGAACGCGGTGCCTCATCGGCTTCCCCCTCCGCGTCCCCCATGACGAAGCGCCCGCCGGGGATGTCGAGCAGGTCCGCCTCTAGCCCGCGTGACATCGCGGGCGCCGTCAGGGTTGCCGCCAAAGCCACGGCGATGGCCCATTGCCAACCAATGGCGCTCGATGGAGGCCGCTTCTTCATAGCGCGCACCGCCGTTCCAACGCGTATTCCCGTGGATGTGCTTTTGTTGTGCCACAGGATTGAGGTCCAGGCTATTCACAATCGCTGGAAGAGGCGGCGGCTTGCTATATGGCGGTGCTTTCGGCCACCATGGAGGCCCGGCACGGCGCCGGGAAGGACTTAAACGATGAACAAGACCGACGGTATCGGCGACAAGCGCCGTCATCCCCGCTACCCTCTCAAGGGGCGAGTTCAGGCTCGGGCCGGTGAGGTGGAGCATGAGGGTCGACTCAAGGACGTCTCGGGCGGCGGCGCCTTGCTCGACGGCATCCAACCGCTTGAGAACGACCTCTTCGTCGAGCTTCACCTTGAGGGGTTAGGGCGCCTTCCCGGGCGCGTGGTGCGGGGACGCGAGGACGAGGTTGCCGTCAAGTTCATGGTCGACGAGGACGAAGAAATGCGCATTGCCAAGAAGCTAAAGAGAATCAACTTCAATTTATGACGAATGGCGTCTGGTCCGTTCATGAACTAGGGCATTGAACGCCGCTTGACAAAAGGCCGGCTTCGGTGTGCTTATGCCGGCCGGTCCAGCGACGCGAGAATCCTTATGCATCCCTATCGAACACATACCTGCGGCGAGCTTAGGCCGGGCCATACCGGTCAGACGGTGCGTCTTTCGGGGTGGGTGCACCGCAAGCGCGACCACGGCAACCTTCTGTTCATCGACCTGCGTGATCACTTCGGCATCACCCAGTGCGTCATCGACACATCAAGCCCGTTGTTCTCCGTCGCCGAAACGGTGCGCCCGGAAAGCGTTATCACGGTGACAGGCCCGATCGTGGGGCGCAGCGCCGAGACCGTGAACGATAGCCTGCCGACGGGCGAGGTGGAGCTGACGATCACCGAAATAAACGTCGAATCGGCAGCCGAGACCCTGCCTATGCAGGTCGCCGGCGAGACCGATCTATCCGAAGAAATTCGGCTACGCTATCGCTTTTTAGACCTTCGCCGAGTTGCCATGCAGCGCAACATCGTGCTGCGCAACCAGATAATCACCTCTATCCGCCGGCGCATGGTCGAGCAGGGCTTCATGGAGTTCCAAACCCCCATCCTGACCGCCACGTCGCCGGAGGGCGCGCGCGACTTCCTGGTCCCCAGCCGCCAGCATCCGGGCAAGTTCTATGCTCTTCCCCAGGCGCCGCAGCAGTTCAAGCAGTTGATCATGGTGTCGGGCTTCGACAAGTACTTCCAAATAGCGCCGTGCTTCCGCGACGAGGATGCCCGCGCCGACCGCTCGCCGGGCGAGTTTTATCAGCTTGACTTTGAGATGGCCTACGTCACCCAAGAGGACGTATTCGCCGCCATAGAACCGGTCATGCACGGGGTCTTCGCCGAGTTCGCCGGTGAGCGTCAGGTCACCGAGCCCCCGTTCCCGCGAATTCCCTTTGCCGAGTGCATGGCGAAGTACGGCACCGACAAGCCGGACCTGCGCAATCCGTTAAAAATTATAGATGTGACTGAAATTTTCCGTGGTTCAAATTTTGGGTTGTTTGCAAAAAAAATTGAGAAGGGTTCTGTCGTGCGAGCGATTTCTGTCCCTGGAGCCGCGTCACAACCGCGAAGTTTCTTTGATAAGCTCGACAAATGGGCACGTGAAGAGGGCGCTGGAGGTTTGGGATATGTAGTTTATGAAAAAGATGAAACCAAGGGGCCGATCGCCAAAAATTTAGAAGATGAACGTATTCGCGAATTAGAAGAATCTAAAGATAATGTGATTTATCAAGAAGGCGTATTAGCTGAGATCGCATTGCATTATATTCCAGATAACATTAGCAGTGCTCCTGAATATTTGCAGCCAATTATTAAAAAATTTATGGGCGAAGAAACCATTCCTGTTGCTGCGGGTAAAATGGTTGGAGAACTCGATTCGGAACGTTTACAAATACTTGTAAAACAGTCGGAAGTTTATCCGGGTGATGCGGTCTTCTTTGTGTGCGACGAGGCACCGGCCGCGGCCAGGTTCGCCGGCGTCGTGCGCGACCGTATCGGCCGGGAGCTCGACCTAATCGAGAAAGATTCCTTTCGATTCTGCTGGGTCGTCGATTATCCGATGTACGAATTGGATGATCAGACAGGCACCATCCAGTTCAGCCACAACCCCTTTTCCATGCCCCAGGGCGGGATGGAGGCCCTGGAAACCCAAGACCCGCTGGATGTCCTGGCCTATCAGTACGATATCGTATGCAACGGGGTGGAGCTATCGTCCGGTGCCATTCGCAACCACCGGCCCGACATCATGGTCAAGGCCTTCACCATTGCCGGCTATAGCCGGCAAGATGTGGAGGATAGATTTGCCGGACTTTTCAACGCTTTCCGTTATGGGGCGCCGCCCCATGGCGGCTCGGCGCCGGGCATCGACCGCATTGTTATGCTGCTTGCCGACGAGCCCAATATCCGCGAGGTTATCCTCTTCCCGATGAATCAGCAGGCCCAGGATTTGTTGATGGGGGCTCCGGCCTCGGTGGAGCCAAATCGGCTAAAGGAACTGGCGATAAAGCTCGATCTTCCCAAGCCAAAGAAGAAATCTGAGGGCGAAACTTGATGTCCGCCGGGACATGGTTGGAATCAGTCGAGTCAAAGGGTTATGACGTTTCTTTCTTGCGGTATCGGGTTTTCCCTGACCATAATGCGGCAATCTAGGCGTTCAGCCCGGAAGTAATCGCTTCCAATGCCCCAGGTGTTGGTGCGAAACGAGGAGGAGGGTATATGGGTCGCTGGGGACTTTTCCTGGCGTGTGCCGTGGTTTTGTCGGGTTGCGCCGTGCCGCTACCCGTCCGCGTTGCCTCGTGGGCGCTCGACGGCCTTTCCTACCTCGCCACCCAGAAGAGTGTCGCCGATCACGGCATATCCCTGGCGACCAAGAAGGACTGTTCCATCCTGCGTGGCGTGACGCAGAAGCAATTCTGCGTCGATGGCGTGCCAAGCGACACGGCCGTTGCCGCGGCAGATGATGGCGGCGACGCTGATATTGGGACGTCGGGCGATGGTGAGACCACGGTGATGGCCATTGCGGACGCCGATAGTCTGAATGAATTTGAGACCGCGGCGGGGCCGGCTCCTGATTTGCCGAACTCCGTGCCAACGGTGGCGCCGAAATCCGAATACGCCAAAGCAGAATCGCCCGAAAGCGCCCCGACGATGGCCCCGACCGGCACCCGCCGGTTGGTGAAGGAAAACCCCGCCATCGCCAAGTTGGCCGCCGCCGTGCCACCGAGGCGCCCACAATGGCAGCTCCGTACGGTTAAGGCTCCTGTGGGGCCCGGTTTCTACTATGTCGTGGGCAGCTTCCTTTATCTGGATAACGCCCAGTCCCTTGCCAACGATCATGCGTCTTTGGCGCCGACCATCGTCGAGGCACGCTTGGATGGGGAAACCCATTTCCGGGTGGTCGTCGGGCCGTTTGAACGCTCGCGCGGAAAGGACCTGCGTCGGCAATTACGTCGCGCCGGGATAACCGACGCTTGGGCCATTGCTCTCAATCCGGTCGAGTGGTCGGTGGCGCGGGGCCAAGCGGCCACGCCCCCCGAAGTGGCGAGCGTGCGAGCGGCGCAATAACGAAAGCTCAGTTCAAGCGACCATGCGGGATGGCGTATCGAGGCGCTGGAAGAGCGTGACGATGTGCAGTGTGCGCATGGCCGTCTCGTCCCTCTCTCCCCGATATTTCTGCTCGAACGCAAGACGTTCTTCCCATTCAGCGAGGCAGTCGCGCCCCTGATCGGGTGCCGCCCGGCAGCCGGTCAGGGCGCCGATGGTGCGGTCGAAGTCGGGATGCAATTCCGGCTGGAAGGCGAGCATGGCGTATTCTTCCCAGTCCAACAGCCCGGCCACGTAGAAGTCCATGCTTGCCTCCGCCAAATGGCGGGGAGAAGCGTTGCGAATATCAAAACCTAGAGGCAGATCGACGACCGGCACGTGGCCGTTCGAAGATCGCTTCCTCTTGGTCTTGGCGAGGATTGGTGTGATTGTCGGTGCCTTGCGGTTGAATTTCGGTTCAAGTTTCATTGATCTATCCTCCATTCACCCGACCAGCCCCGCCCCGGGTTAAAAAAGAGTACCCCGGCCGCACGGTGCGGCGCGGGGCAAGTTGGGGGGGGAGGGGAGGGAATTGTAATCTTAGGTTTCGTGTCCATTGTCATGACCTCTCTGGCGGCCGCTAATCAGGCGATGGCTCTGCGGCCGGCAAGATCGGCGCGTCCGTGTTTGATCTTGTACATAGCCTTGTCGGCGTGGTTCAGGATATCGCCGTCGCTATCGTTGGCGTTGTATTGGTGGACGCCAAAGCTGGCCTTTAACGCCAATATGTACCCGTTCCAGTCGATGACGGTGGTGTTGACCACGTGATCTATGGCGTCGGCGCGCTTGAGGCCGTCTTCCCACGAGGTGCGCGCCAGCAAGATAGCGAACTCGTCGCCGCCCAACCGACCGACCCGGTCGCTGTCACGTACGTTTTTCTCGAGGACTCTGGCCACTTGGCGCAGAACCTCATCGTCCGCCGCATGTCCGTAGGTGTCGTTGATTGCTTTGAACCCGTCCAAGTCCATGTATACCAGGACGCCACGCTCGTCGTAACGCCTGGCGGCGGCCAGGGCGTGATCCATTTCGGCTTCGATCGCGCGGCGGTTCAACAGGCCGGTCAATTCATCGGTGAGGGCAAGAAGTTCGAGCTCGGCGATGCGCTCTTGTTGTACGGCAAGCAGGCGTTCGGCGTCGCTGGCTGCCGCCAATGCGAATAGTGTTGCCTCCTCGTGGGCGGCAGTCATACCGAGGTCTGAAATGGCGCCCGCCGAGTCCAGGCAATCGACCAGGCGACCGACCTTGCGGACGAGGGCGATTTGCTCAGGAGTTTCTGCGCTATCGATTTCGCTCAACGGGGCGACGGTCAGACCATTCACTGATTTTGACTCCGGGTCCGGGTGTTCAATTCGTGATCTGTCATGGGTCAACGACATTCGGCGATAAGTGACGCAATCCCCGTACCAAACGGCTGGGGCAATAAAATCAGCGGCTTATGTTGTGCCTTGCCGAAAAATTCCGGGCCGGGGGGGGGAATTCTTGCCGGGTTACCGGTCCAATCCGGTGCCACGGACTGGGCCTTTGGCGCGGTGGACAGTTCCCGTCGGGCCTGCCTATGATCACCGATCCGACACCGTAGGAAACAGGAAGGGCCAAGTTTCCATGACTCCACGTTTCTTTCTCATTGCCGGCATCATCGCAGGCTTCTTTGTCGTTGCCTTTGGGGGGGCGCCGGGTGCCACAGCGTCTACAACGTTGGTTCCCCACCGTGGGATTTATTCCATCGGGTTGGATCGGGCGGAGGCGGGCTCAGGCGTGGTCGGCGTCGAAGGTGCGATGATCTACAAGTTCGACGAGAGCTGTGAAGGATGGACCGTCGAGAACCAGACCTTGATGCGATTTGAATACGAAGAAGGGCGTAGCCTCGACAGCTCGTGGTCTTATGTAAGTTGGGAGTCGAAGGACGGGTCGCGCTACCGGTTTCGGGTCAACCAGACACGCAATGGTAAGCCCGGCGAGATGTTTCGGGGGACTGCGACGACTCCCGGTGACGGGGGCGCCGGCCAGGCCCATTTCACCGAACCATCGCGGTTTGAAGTGGCGCTTCCTCCCGGTACTGTATTTCCGACTCGCCATCTGCTTGCCTTGATCGAGGCTGGGCGAACCGGCGGGCTCAACTTCAACCGGTTCATGTTCGACGGCACTTCTCCCGACAATCCCTATGAAGTGAACGCCGCTATTACGCCGACGCCCAAGGATATCTTGGGGAAAGCCACGGCGAGCGCCGGCTTCGGCGCCAGGCCCGGATGGAATATGAGTCTCGCGTTTTATCCGTGGCAGGCCCCCAAGGGCCCTCTGCCCGAATTTCAATTGCACATACAATACCGCGACGACGGAATTGCCGAGGGACTGTTACAAGACTATGGCGACATCACCTTGAAATTGCGTTTGAACAAGGTCGAGTCCCTGCCCCGACCCGAGTGTTAGGTGGTATCTTGAGGTAAAGAGTCACTGATCGGTGACATCAGAGTCGGACGGCCACAACCAGGCAGCGCCGCGCACGCCGCTGGAATCGCCGTGCTGGTTCTTTCGCAGCGTCGTTTCGACGCGGTCGGAAAATACCCAATCCCGCCATAGTCGCGGCACCGTTTCATACAGGCGTTCGATGTTGGAAAGCCCTCCCCCAAGCACGATGACGTCGGGGTCGACTACGTTGATAACACTGGCCAAGGCCCGCGCCAGGCGCTTCTCGTAGCGTTCGATCGCCGCTCCGGCCTTGGGCTCGCCGGCCTCAGCTCGGGCGGCGACGTCGGTGGCTGCCAGACCGCCCTCGCCTCCGTTGGCTTCGTAATCGCGGACCAGACCGGGCCCCGACAGAAAGGTCTCGATGCATCCTCTCTTGGCGCAATAGCAAAGCGGTCCGGGACGTTCGTCGTCGGCCGGCCAGGGCAGGGGATTGTGTCCCCATTCTCCGGCGATGGCGTTTCGCCCGGTGAGGGGGGAGCCGTTCACCACCAAGCCGCCGCCGACTCCGGTTCCCAAAATAACCCCAAAGACCACGTCTGCATCCCGGCCCGCGCCGTCGACCGCCTCGGAAACGGCGAAGCAGTTGGCGTCGTTGGCAAGACGCGGCGGACGGCCGAGCTCGGCCTCCAGGTCGCGGTCAAAGGGTTGGCCGATGAGGGCTGTCGAGTTTGCGTTCTTAACCAGTCCGCTGGCCGGCGAGAGGGTGCCCGGGATGCCGACGCCGACGGGGCCGGTGCTTTGGGTCCGCTCCTCTATCGCGACTACCAGGTCGACGACAGCGGCTACGGTGGCGACGTAATCGCCGATCGGCGTAGGGACGCGCAGGCGAGCCAGCTCGCGGCCGTCGCCGGCCAGGGCGATGGCCTCGATTTTGGTGCCGCCGAGGTCGATGCCGATACGCATGATCGTCGCGGAAACCGCCTTGGCGTCGCCGGCTGTCTAATCGGCCGGCGACGGCTGGGATGACTGGTCGTCGTTGCGGACAGGAAGGAACGCGCCCTTTATGAAACGGGCGTCCGGGTATGTGTCCATCCGTGGGCGGGGTGGCGCTTTGTGGATACGCAAGATGGTCGTTTCGGGAAACAGCCCATCGGCCATATTCAACGCCGCAGCCAGGTTGGGCGCCAAAAGGCGTTCAAGACGAACGTTCTTGGGGGCGTCGGCGTGGACAAAGTGAACGTTATACGATGCCAGAGCGGCCTTCCGATGCTGGTCCCGACCCTCTGCCATTAAGTCCTTGGAAAGCATTTGCTGCTATTCCTCTTGGCTATGCCGGATCGGATCGATGTTCCCCGAACGAATTCGAAACCGGCGAGACTGGACATGTATATCGAACGGTATCCTGTGCCATATTCCAAGGGCTAATGACGTTACAAGTATGCCCCTCCATGAATCCCAATATTATATATACAGTAGTTTGTCAACACTGTGACAACATCATCTTGTATATTGAGGGAAAGTAACCCGTTTATGATCCGCGCTTGTGAAGGACCATTATCGGGCGCGGGAACATTTAGTGAAACCAGTTTCCAACCATCCACAAATATAAAAAGGGAGTCCAATCAAAGTCTTGGCGGAATCTTTAGGGTGAGTGAGGAGCGATGATCGCGGGAATTTGTACATTCGATGCTGCCGACTTCCCGATTCCATTGCCGCTAGGCAAAGATTTTTCTCGACCGCTTCTTCACAGTTGTCGGATGCTTTCGGCGCAAATAAGGAAACGACCGACCAGCAAGTGAAATTTCATTTGCCCGTTCATGGCGGGACCTTGAATCCAATCGATAGGTAAAGAATTGGTTACTACATATTGCGGTTTATTTTCTGAGAACCACAAAAAGTTGTTTATTTAGGGTTTTATGTGGAGTAGACAGGTGATGTTTGAGGGGCATTTGTGTTTCGGGGGGAACAATGACGGCCTATGACAGGATCAACGCTTCCACCATGGTGGATGCCCATCCCGTGTTTCGAGGGCTCCAGGAAGCCACGGTATCGACGCGGGATATTGCTTCGATGCTCGGCGTTGCGCCATCGATGGTAAGCAAATGGCGGAACGGTCAAGCCAAAGTGCCGCACGCCAAGCTCGCCTTTCTCACATTCCTTTTAGCTAATTGGCTCGACGAGATCGAAGACGAAGAGCGCTCGCCCGGTGGCCACGGCGGCTCGGCGATGGAACTTCGCCTGGAGGCTGCAAGGCGCGCCCTGCGCCTCCAGGAAGTACGCAACGCCTCCCTGCCCTCCGGGGCATTGAGCAAGGGCGCTGAAAAGTTTCACGCCTGGTGGAATGCCCGCCGCATCGACCGCCGCGATGACGCCTGGTCGCCTTGGGACCTGGCTTCCGTATTGGTGACGTGAGGGAAAAGAGGGACGCAATGGAAAACCGTTTCGGCATTACCGAAGAGGGTGTTCAGATCGCCCTCAAGATCAAGCAACACTATAAATCCGGCCAACCCATTTGCCTGCCTGGCAACGGGGATGACATCTTAATCCCCGAACATCTGTTGAACGACAATCTGGATCTACTCGACTTCGAAGATCCCTTGCCTCTGGCCATGGTGGCGTCGCGCGACCCGGAACCGCCCATGGCCATGGCGGCCGCGGCGCGGCTTAGCCCCAAGGCGCGCCGGACCGAATTGGTGACCGAGGTCTTCGATCTCTTGGGCGAGATCACGAAGCACAACGAGGTGCGCCACTGCGTCGAACTGGTCAGCGCCAACGCCTTCAGTCCCCAAGCCATTGCCGAGGTGCGCCGCCGCACGTCGCGGGTCATCGTCCATACCCGCCAACAATACACGACTGCCTTGCGCCAGAATATGAAGGATCTGATGGACGGGGCCGTTGCGCCGCGCCAATTCGTCAAGGAATTCTTTCGCCTTACCGAAGCCGGTAATCTGCGCAACGATATCCGCAAGAAGCTCGTGCTTAGCCTTCTGCTATCCGACACCATTCGGCCCAGCGTCAAGTTTTTGTTCCTGGAAAACTTTGACCGCTTTCCCAACCCTGTCCGCATGTCGATCATCACGTCCGTCCTGCGCGCCGAGCCGACCCACCACGTTGAGCTCATCAAGGAAGAGCTGAAGTGGATCGTGGCCCAAGATCGTCCCTATACTGAACCCCACTAATAGCGTTCCTACCGACGTCCTTGTTGTCCCCTAAAGGGAAGAGCCGTGCCGGATAGCCTGCGCTACGTAACCGAGCGTCTACCCGAGAGCGGGGAAACGATTACAGTGGCGCCGGGCGTCCTGTGGCTGCGTATGCCGCTGCCGTTTCGCCTCAACCATATCAACCTGTGGCTTTTGGAGGACGGTGACGGCTGGACCATCGTTGACACCGGCATTGCCCTCGATAACGTCAAGGAGGCTTGGGAGAAGATTTTCGCCACCCACTTCACCAAACGGTCCGTGAAGCGGGTCATCGTCACCCATTTCCACCCCGATCACATGGGTTTGGCGGGATGGCTGACGGAGCGCTTCGGCGTTGAGCTATGGGCGACATTGGGCGAATGGGCCTGTGGCCGCATGATCAGCCTCGATACAGGTGAGGGAATTCTCAAGATACTACGCCGTTTTTATCACGAGGCCGGTTTCGGCGCCGACCGCATGGCTCTGGTGGAGAAACGCCGCGCCCGGTACGCGCAACAGGTCTCGCCGATCCCAGCGCGCCATCGTCGCATCGACGACGGCGAGACGATTGAGATCGGCGGTCGAGACTGGCGGATTATCGTCGGCAGCGGCCATTCGCCGGAACATGCATGCCTCTACTGTGCCGATCTCGGCGTCCTCATCTCGGGCGACCAGATCCTACCCCGCATCAGCCCCAACGTCAGCGTTTGGCCCCAAGAGCCAGAGGCCAATCCCCTGCGTCGCTACCTCGACAGTCTGGAACTCTTTCGCGGATTGCCCGCCAAGGTGCTCGTCCTGCCCAGTCACGACACACCCTTTACCGGCCTTGAGACACGCCTCGATCAATTGGCCCATCATCATGACGACCGTCTCGACGACACCTTGGTCGCTTGCACTGAGCCCAGCACTGCTGTCGATGTTCTGGGACGCCTGTTCAAACGCCAGTTGGACGATCACGAGCTTTTCTTCGCCATCGGCGAAAGCCTGGCCCATCTTCACTTCCTGATGGCGGGCGGAGGCATCGAACGGCGTCGGCGCGACGACGGTGTTCACCTCTTTCGCCGTGCCGATGCTCGCTAAAGTCACCAATTGGTTCAGACCCTGACAGGCTAATTCACCGGGAACCAGGTGATTGTTGTGCCCTTTTGGCCTCTGCCACAGAGTTGGGTGAGTTGCGTGGGGATGAGGCGCGGCGGCATCGTTCCGTTGACTGCCACCCTGCCGCTGCGACTGAGTATCCACGCCGCGTTGACGCAAGCATTGAGCGGAACTGCTTCTGCGGTGACGACGATGTCGTCGCCCTGCGCTTCGACTTTCAGAGCACCCCCGTATACGTGTAATGAAGGTGCCTCGCCAAGGGCGGCGGATTCCATCTCCTCGACCAGCTGCGTATAGGGTGGAACGTCTTGGTAGAGTTTGGACCAGACGACAACGACCCCGATGCCGCACAAAGTAACGGCGCCCAGCACCGCTACCCAAATCCACAAAGTAAAAAAAGGCTTCCGTCGAGTGACCGTCAGTCGCCGCTCACCGCCTTTGGCAAATCTCCCTTCGGATGCGCGGGCGCTGACCCGCTTCCGGTTTTCCTTTATACGACGTAACAGCTTGGTGACCCGGTCGCGCAAGGCGCCGATGTCCGAAGGCTGCACGTCAGCGCCCACGATACCGTTTAATTCGGCAGTGAACCTCTTGATGTTCGAAGTGTCGTCTTTACGTATGAAGAGGCCTAGGATGACGGCAGTTATGGTTTTCCTGAGAACCTCCGGCGTCCGAGCCCGGGCGATCAAAGCGACGAGGCCCGATTCCTCGTCTTCAAACACTTCCTCCCAGTCTATGGTGCCGTCCGGTTTAGGAGGCCTGGATTGC
>JASLZL010000107.1 GCA_030754885.1 Rhodospirillales bacterium
GCAGCCTGAAATGGGTCGGCGAGGGTAAATGGACGCCCGACGATATGAAAAAGGCCCTGGCCGCCCGCGACCGCGCCGCCGGCGGTCAAACGGCACCGGCGGCGGGGCTCTACCTGGTCGAGGTGATGTACTAAAGCCGGCCTTCGATAAAGCCGTGGATAATTAGTGTGAGGAAGAAATCGACGGCGACGATCCCGGCGGCCGTCGTTGCGGCGACGACAAGGGCCGTGCGGGTGATGAACCAAATGTAGACGAGGACAGCCACTAAAACGATCAGGCCGAAAAGGTTGCCGGCGTCCCGGGGTAGGCTTTCGGAGGCTTGCAGCATGGCAAGCGGCAGGTAGAGAGCGTTTTGCAGGACGGCTGCCCAGTTGTAGGCGACGATATAGCGCGTGAATTGGGGCTGGCGCCCGATGATTCCCGACAGTCCTGCCATGACCACCGGAAAGGCGAGCCAACTGATGACGTAGGCATCGGCGTAAAGAAGGAAAAAGCGCATGGGGTGGGGCGGGTCGATCTCCAGACTGTAACGCAGGGCCAGCAGGACGGCGTAAAACGGTGCCACCATGGCGGCGGCGTAAAACGAGCGCCAGAAGCCGTCGACTGAAGTATCGAAAAACGCCATGCCTCCAGCGTCAAAACGAGCCAGCCGATAAGCACCGTAGAGCGAGCCCGTCGCCTCGCGCAGGCTCAGCATGGCGCCGCGTCGGCCACACCGTCGCTCAAGGCCCCGAGCCAGGCTGCCAAGTCGTCGACCACATGGTGGACGTGGGCGCCGTCGTTGCCCTGGCTGCCCCATTCTGAATCGGTGCGCACCCACACCGTGGTCATCCCCAGCGCTGCCGCAGGTTCCAAATTGCGGGCGATATCCTCGACCATGACTGACGTCTTGGGGTCGATGCGGTGACGTTCGACGAGCCGGGCATAGACGGCGGGAACCGGTTTGGGCTCGAAATCCGCATCGGCGATGTCGAAGATGGAGTCGAAGTGGTGCTCCACGCCAAGGCGCTTCATCACCCGCCGGGCGTGGTCGGTCGAGGCATTCGTGAAGATCAGCTTGCGCCCCGATAGCCGGGTCAGCGCGGTATCCAGGGCCGGGCTGGGGCTAAGCGCGTCGATGTCTATGTCATGCACATAATCGAGGAAGGCATGGGCATCGACGGCGTGGTGCTCCATTAGGCCGCGCAGGGTCGTTCCGTAGGTGTGGAAATATGTCTTTTGCAGCGTCCGCGCGTCTTCGAGCCCCAGGTTCAGGGACCGGGCGATGAAATCGCGCATGCGCAAGTCGATCTGGCCGAACAGGTTGGTGGATGCCGGATAGAGCGTATTGTCGAGGTCAAACACCCAGGTTTCTGTTTGACGCAGGGTGGCCGACGCGGGTCCTGAAAGCGGGCTTGATCTCTGATGCTCGGCGGGCTGGTTCATGCCCCATTCATGGAGTGCCGGCGCCGTCCTGGCAAGTCCCGATAGCGGCCACCCGTGGCACGGTGCCACCGTGCCCTGCAATTTTACCATTGAGATGGGAGGCGATCTCAACGAAACTACGGCCGGCCAGGCCCGCCGAGGTCGGGTCTGGCCTATGATTGAGAAAAGATAGGATGTCACTCGGTGGCTGAGAAGCAAGAGTCCCAAGCAGTTAGCTCGGCGCAGGCGATCCGTTCCGAACGGGACCGCTTCGTGGCGCTGGCCTTTTGCTGGGCTGATGTTCTCATAGAGCTTGACGCCGACGAGAAGGTGATCTTCGCCGGTGGCCCCTGGGGACCCCTTATCGGCCGCGATGCGGGGGCGCTCACGGGCCTGGCGCTGGGTGATCTCATCGCCGAGCAGGACCGATCCTTGGTGCACGAGCTTCTCGGCCTGGCGCGCAAAAAAGGCAGGATCGAGAATGCCGCCGTCCGCTTGCAGGGCGCCAGGGGCGCTACCCAGCCGCTGTCGTTCTCTGGCTATCGTCTCGACGAGCTTGGCGTCCACTACTTCCTGGCCTTTCGTATCGGTTCGCCAGGACGGGTGGGAAGTAGCGACACGCCTGTAGTCCGCGACACCGAAAGCGGACTCTACGACGCCGAATCGTTCTCTTCGGTGGTTGCCGAACGAGCCAGATCGGGAGAGGGCTTGGACGAGCACGACCAGATGACCCTGATCGCGCTACCTGATTACGAGGACCTGCAAGGGCGCATGGACACGGACGCCCAACAGGCCCTCCTCAACACCATGGGGGTCTATCTAAAGGCCAACTCGGTGGACGGCGACACAGCGGCGCGCATCGGCGACGACCGCTTCGGCCTGGTCCACGAGGCCGACCTGGACCTGGACGAATTACAACAGAAGATCGGCGAATTCACCAAAGAGGCCGACCCCACGGGTCAGGGGATCACGGTCGAGGCCGCCACCGTCGAGGTCGATCTGGACACGGCCAGCGACGAGGATCTGGCCAACGGCCTGGTTTACGCCATCAACCAGTTCCGCAGCGCCGAGGGCAGCGATTTCTCCGTCGAGCAACTGTCGACCAATCTCTCGTCCCTGGTCTCTCAGGCGGCAAATTCGGTCAAGGCGTTCAAAAAGGTGGTGGCGGACGCCGAATTCGAAGTCGCGTTGCAGCCCATCATCGACGTGTTGACGGGCCAGGTGCACCACTACGAGGCCCTGGTCCGGTTTAACCCCGCCGACGGCGAGCAATCGCCCTACGAACAAATCGTCTTCGCCGAGGAAACGGGGTTGATCCAGGAGTTCGACCTGGCCATGGTCCACAAGGTGGTGGAGTGGCTGAACGGCACGCCGCGCAACTCTACGACCAGCGTCGCGGTCAATGTCTCGGGCCACTCGGTCGCATCGCTCGATTACATTAGCGGGCTGCACGATCTGTTGACTGAGAACTTGTGGCTGCGGGGGAAGCTGTTGTTCGAGATCACCGAATCGGCGCGTATGACCGACCTCGCCGCCGCCAATCAGTTCATCCAGAAATTGCGCGGCGAGGGCTTTCCCGTTTGCCTCGACGACTTCGGCGCCGGGGCGGCCAACTTTCAATACCTCTCGACCATGGAAGTGGACGTGGTCAAGCTCGACGGCTCGGCCGTGCGCAACGCCCAGGAAGCGCGCAAGGGAAAGGCATTTCTCAAGTCCCTGGTCGGCCTGTGCCGGGATCTCGGCGTTGAAACCATCGCTGAAATGGTGGATGACGAGAAAGGTCTCAAGTTCATCCGCGAATGCGGCGTCCAGTACGTGCAGGGCTACCTCTTTGGTAAGCCCAACAAGGACATCAAGACTTTCGAGAAACTGCGCCTCCCGTCGCTCTTCCCACAATGGCGAGGGTAGGGGTTACTTAATCGGCTCGGATCATGGTCCCGGCGCCGTGTTCGGTGAAAATTTCCACCAACAGCGCATGAGCGCCCCGCCCGTCAATGATGACGGCGGCGTCAACGCCGGCCTCGACGGCGGCAATGCAGGTCTCGATCTTAGGGATCATGCCGCCCTGGATGGTGCCGTCCTCAATCAGTTGGCGCGCCTCGCTGAGAGTCAACTCGGGGATCAGGACGCCGTCGCCGTCGAGCACTCCGACGACGTCGGTCAGCATCAACAGGCGTTGGGCGCCGACCGCTCCGGCGATCGAACCGGCAACGGTATCGGCGTTGATGTTGAGAGTCTCGCCGCTGGGCCCGACACCGATCGGCGCGATCACCGGAATGATGGTCTCCGACTCCTCGCAGAGCTCCAGGATGTGGGGCGTAATTTCTTTCGGCTCGCCGACCAGCCCCAGATCGAGGATGCGTTCAATATTGGATTCGGGGTCGCGCTTGGTGCGGCGCAGCTTGACGGCGCGAATCAAGTTGCCGTCCTTACCCGACAGGCCGATGGCGAAGCCGCCGGCGTTGTTAATGGCCGAGACGATCTGCTTGTTGATCGAACCCGACAGGACCATCTCGACAACACCCACGGTCTCGCTGTCGGTGACGCGCAGACCGTCGATGAATTCGCTCTTGACCTTTAGCCTTTCGAGCATGGCACCGATCTGCGGTCCGCCGCCGTGGACGACGACCGGGTTGATGCCGACATGCTTCAACAGCACCACATCGCGGGCGAACAGCTTTGCCAAGTCCTCGTCGCCCATGGCGTGGCCGCCGTACTTAACGACGAAGGTCTCGCCCGCGTAGCGCCGCATGTAGGGCAGAGCCTCTGACAGCGTCCGGGCCTGGGCCAGCACCTCTTCCGGCGTTATGTCCGTTTCTTTGCTCATGACGCGGGCAGACTATCGCACTTGCGCCAGTGATTCTAGATGGCCGCGATTTGGGCCAGTTCGGCGCGCAGTGCATCGATGCCAAGGCGGCTACGGGCGCTGGTGGTGAGAATGCGAGGATGGGCGGCACCGTGGCGCGACACCTCGCCGGCGACGGCGGCCACTTTTTCTTGCAGACCGGTCGCAGTGAGTTTGTCGCACTTCGTCAGCACGCATTGATACGAGACGGCCGCGGTATTCAGCATGGTCATGACCTTGCGATCGGCGCTTTTGAGGCCGTGTCGCCCGTCGATCAGCAGCAGGGTCCTTCGTAGCGGCGCGCGGCCCCGAAGATAGTTGTCGGCCAGTCGGGTCCATTGCTCGACCAGGTCGCGCGGCGCCTTGGCGTAACCGTAGCCCGGCAGATCGGCCAGCATCATCCGGCCGCCCAGGTCAAAGAAGTTGATCTGCTGCGTACGGCCCGGCGTATTTGATATGCGGGCCAAGGTGCGGCGTCCTGTCAGGGCGTTGACCAGGCTAGACTTGCCGACGTTGGAACGGCCGGCGAAGGCGATCTCGGGGAGCGTGCTATCGGGGACTTGCTCGGGACTGGCGGCGCCGAGAACGAAGATGCAGGTTTGGGCAAAAAGCCAGCGCCCGGACTCCAATGCCGCCTCGTCGTGATCGGTCGTGTCTTGCATGTGCACGGCCCCTCTCGACGGATGACGGCTTAGGGGCTGACCCCCATGCGCCTCATGATCACCCATTGCTGGAGGATCGAAAGCGTATTGTTCCACGCCCAGTATATCACCAGCCCGGCCGGGAATGGGGCCAGGAGGACGGTGAACACGATGGGCAGGAACATGAAAATCTTAGCCTGAACCGGATCCGCCGGGGTCGGGTTGAGACGTTGTTGCAGAAACATCGTGGTGCCCATGATCAATGGCCAGATGCCGATCATGAGGAAGTCGGGCGGGGTGAAGGGGAGAAGCCCAAACAAATTGAAAAATGTGGTCGGATCGGGCGCCGACAGGTCTTGGATCCAGCCGAAGAAGGGGGCTTGGCGCATCTCGATGGTGACGAACAGTACCTTATAAAGGGCAAAGAAGACCGGGATCTGGACGATCATGGGCAGGCAGCCCGCTGCCGGGTTGGCCTTCTCGCGCTTGTAGAGTGCCATCATTTCCTGGTTGATGCGTTGCTTGTCATCGCCGAAACGTTCGCGCAGCTTCATCATTTCGGGCTGCAGCTTCTTCATCTTGCTCATCGCCCGATAGGACTTGTTGGCCAGCGGGAAGAAGAGGAGCTTGATAACAATCGTCAGCAGCAAGATGGCGACACCGAAGTTGCCGACGAGGTCGTTAATGTAGATGAGGGTGTAGAAAATCGGTTTAGTGAGGAAGTAGAACCAGCCAAAGTCGATGGCCAAATCAAGACGTGCGATGCCCAGGTTCTCGGTGTATCCGTCGAGCAGCTTCACCTCCTTGGCTCCGGCGAACAGGTGGTCGGTGGTCTCCACCACGCCGCCCGGCTTGACGGTCATCTGCGGTCCCATGAAATCGACCTGATACTTATCGACGTCATTCTCGGCGCGATAGGTGAAACGAGTTTGCACCGGCGTCTTCTGGTCCGGTACCAGAGCCGCCAACCAGTACTTGTCGGTAATCCCGACCCAGCCGCCGGTTGTGGGTTGTTCGATGACTTTTTCGTCTTGTAATTCGTCGTAGTCGATCTCTTTGAGAGTCCCTTCCAGAACACCCAGCAAGCCCTCGTGAAGGATGAAGAATCGCGTGACCTCGGGGGTTCCCGTGCGCGCCACGAAGCCGTACGGATAAAATGATGCCGACTGGGTGCCGGAATTCTCAATCCTTCGCGTGATCGAGAACATATAGTCCTCGTCGAGGGCGATGGTTTTGAGGAAGCGCAGTCCCTGACCGTTGTCCCAACTGAGCGTCACCGGCGCCTCGGGAATCAGTACGGCACGATTGGCCTTCCACACGGTGTCGGGGCCAGGTACCGGGACGTTGCCGGCGGCAACCCAGCCGAATTCGGCGAGGTAGGCGTTTTCAGAACCGTGGGGCGAGAACAAAATGATCTCGGGGCTCGTGGGGTCCAGGTCCTCGTGGTAGGCGGCGAGAGTCAGGTCATCGATGCGCCCGCCCTTGAGCGCGATGGACCCGTTCAGCCGGGACGAGACGATCTTCAGGCGCGGGGTGGTTTTGAGGACCGCCACCCGGTCCTGGGCGCTGCTTGGCGCTTCCGCCGAAGGAACCGCCGTACCGGGCGGCACCGGCAATTCGGCCCTGGGGGCCGCTGTCGGGGCAGGTAGGTTCTGCGGCCCGGGCACCGGTAATGTCGGAGACGCCACCTGTTCGCCTTGGCCCCCAGCTTCCGGCGCCGGCGGTCGGCGCTGGGAGTTAAAAAACTCAAAACCGAGTATGATCGCCACCGACAAGACGATGGCTAAAATCATGTTGCGATTGTCAATCACCGGCGCCGCTCCGTCATATTCCGTTTTAGGTGGTGGGGGGGCACCGGGTCGTTGCCGCATTCGCCCCAAGGGTGACAGCGGGCGAAGCGCTTAATGGCGAGCCAGCTACCGCGCCAGGCACCAAAGCGATCGATGGCCTGTATAGCGTATTGCGAACAAGTGGGGTGGAAACGGCAACTGGGCGCCAAAACGGGAGAGACCAGAAGTTGGTACCCCCTTACTAAACCACCCAAGCACCGGCTCGTCACGGTCATCGTCTTGACTCATCCTCGTTCTTCGATCCGCCGGCGCCGCGATGGGCGTCCAGTTGCTTGAGGCTCTTCTCCAAATCGCGCCGTAGCGCGGCGAACGGACGTTTTAGCGATCCTTTCCGCCCAATGATAACGAAGTCATGCCCGGCCTTGGCCTGTTCCGGAATGACTTGTGCGGCGGCATCGCGTAGCCGGCGCCGCACCCTATTGCGGACCACCGCGTTGCCCACCTTGCGGCTCACCGTGAATCCGACGCGCGATACTTCAATTTCGCCGTCGGAAGTATCCTCGGCGGTTCGCGTCCGGGCCTGAAGTATAAGGCCGGGAGCTACCCATTTGCGCCGCGTTCGGGCAACGCGAAGAAAATCCGCGCGCCGTTTCAGACGCAAGACGGCGGGATACACGACAGGTTCAAGCGGACAGGCGCTTACGTCCCTTGGCGCGTCGACTGGCCAGGACCCGGCGACCACCCACGGTCGCCATGCGGGCGCGGAAGCCATGGCGGCGCTTGCGGATGAGTCTGCTTGGCTGAAAGGTACGCTTCACGGGACAACTCCCACAAAATAAGGGCACCGCTGTATACGGTCTTGCCCTGGTGAAGTCAACGCCGGCTGATGGCAAGGCGCCAATCACGGGGGTTTCACGCAATGGTGACTGGCGACCATGCCGGCGATTCCTTAATAATGTTCCTCGAATAACCCTGTCGCGACCTCGTTTTCGAGTTGCGGTCCCCCGTTAATTGACGGAGATTGTAAAAGGTGGAAGCAGCGAACGGTTCGGATGCGCGGACTATGGACAGACCGTTTTCGCCGTGGCGCCTTGTTCCTCTGATCGTCGTCGTCGGCGGACTCGGCGCTTTTTTCCTATTGGGATTGGACGCGTACCTGTCCTTCGAGGCCCTCAGCAAACATCGCCAGATGCTGCTTGCTTGGCGGAGCGAACATTATTTTCTCATGATGATGTCCTTCATCGCCCTCTATGGCCTGATGGCGGCGTTTTCCGTGCCCGGCGCGGTGTGGATGACGATTTCAGGCGGTTTCCTCTTTGGCCCGGTGGCGGGGACGGCGGTATCGGTCGTCGGTGCGACGCTGGGTGCCCTCGCGCTGTTCCTGGCGGCGCGTTACGCGCTTGGCGATATCCTGCGCGCCAAGGCCGGGCCGGCGCTCCGCAAGATGGAGGCGGGGTTCAACGAAAACGCACTGAGTTACCTCTTCGTTCTGCGCCTGGTGCCACTGTTCCCTTTCTGGTTGGTCAATCTGGTGCCGGCCCTCCTGATGGTGAAGCTCGGGACTTTTGTTTTCGCCACATTCTTCGGCATTATTCCCGGTACCTTGGTCTTTGCCCTGGTCGGCAGCGGCTTGGGGAGTCTCCTCGACGCCGGAATGGCGCCCGATCTCAACGTCTTTTTCGAACCGGAAATCCTCCTGCCCATCGCCGGATTGGTGATACTATCCCTGATCCCGGTTATCTATAAGAAGGTGACCAAGCCCACATCCTGATCGGGCGAAGGAACGGTATCCCATGACAAAAACCCTGGACGTCGATATCTGCGTCATCGGCGCCGGGTCGGGCGGTCTGTCGGTGGCTGCCGGCGCCGTTCAAATGGGCGCTTCGGTCGCCCTCGTCGAAAAAGGCAAGATGGGTGGCGACTGCCTGAACTATGGCTGCGTCCCGTCGAAGGCCCTGCTGGCAGCGGGTCACGCCGCCGAGGCGGTGCGCCGGGCGCGTCGTTTCGGTATCGAAGCGTCCGCTGCCACCATCGATCCGGCGGGCGTTTATGGTCACGTGCGCGATACCATCGCCGCCATCGCACCCGTCGATTCCGTGGAACGTTTCGAGGGCATGGGCGTAAAGGTGATCCAAGCCCAGGGCCGATTTTCGGGGCCCCGGACGGTGATCGCCGATGGGGTCCAGATCAAAGCCCGGCGCTTCGTCGTCGCCACCGGTTCGTCGGCCTTCGTGCCGCCGATCCCGGGACTGGACGGGGTTCCTTATCTGACCAACGAAAATCTTTTCGATTTGAGGGCCGTACCCGATCACTTGGTCGTCATCGGCGGCGGTCCCGTGGGCATTGAAATGGCCCAGGCCCACCGCCACCTGGGAGCCCGGGTAACGGTCCTGGAGATGGCCTCGATCCTGCCCAATGACGACCCCGAATTGGTTGAACCCCTGCGCCGGCGGCTTATCGAGGACGGCATCGATCTGCGGGAAGGCGTCACGGTGACGGGGGTGGAGAAGGCGGGCAACGGGGTGGCGGTCGCCGTTACCCGGGACGGCGCGAAAAGCCGGATCGAAGGAACCCATGTCCTGGTCGCGGTGGGGCGCCGGCCTACGGTCGTGGGGTTGGATCTGGACAAGGCGGGGATCGTCTTTGACGTAAAGGGCATTCAGGTCAACGATCGACTGCGCACCACCAACCGGCGGGTCTACGCCATCGGCGATGTGGCCGGTCGGCAACAGTTGACTCACGTGGCCAACCATCACGCCGGCATCGTCATCCGCAACGTTTTGTTCCGCTTGCCGTCACGCATTGAGACTCATGCCGTCCCCTGGGTGACCTACACGGCGCCCGAGTTGGCCCAGGTCGGCCCGACGGAGGTCGAGGCCCGCCGGGACGGGGCCGACATCCGCGTCCTGCGCTGGCCCTTTGCCGACAACGACCGGGCACGGGCAGAAGGTGATATCGACGGGCTGGTCAAGGCTGTCGTCACGTCCAGGGGACGGATCATCGGAGCGGGAATTGTCGGTCCCCGGGCCGGAGAACTGATTCAGACCTGGGTCCTGGCAATCGCCGAGGGCTTGAAGATCGGCGCGGTGGCTAAGATGATCGCCCCCTATCCAACCCTGGGCGAAGCCAACAAGAGGGCGGCCGGCAGTTTTTTTACCCCGGCGCTTTTCGGCGAGCGCACCCGCAGGTTAGTCCGCTTTTTGCGCCGCTTCGGTTAAGATTAGAAGAGGACAGGAGGAACGAATGGGCAGTGCCGGCCGACCGCGCTTTTCGATGGGGCTGTCGGCGCGCCTTCTTTTGCTGACCGTATTTTTCATCATGCTCAGCGAGTTCCTCATTTACGCCCCGTCCATAGGACGTTACCGCAAGGTCTACCTGGAGGAGGTGGTGACCCGGGCCCATCTGGCAACCTTGACCCTGGATCCTGATTCCGCGGTCAAGGTAAACGCCGAACTGGAACAGAAGGTTCTGGCCGAAGTCGGCGCCCACGGCATCATGTTGATCCGGCCCGACCGCCGCGTGCTGGCCGTCAGCAAGGACATGCCGCCCGCGATTGACGCCACCTTCGATCTGCGCGAAGGCGGCTTCATGGTCTGGATTCGCGACGCCATCATCGCCCAGATGCAGAATGAGAACCGGGTCCTGCGCGTCCTGGGATCGTCGCCCAGGGACCCCGGGGTCACCATTGAAGTGGTGCTCGACGAGACGCCCTTGCGCCGGTCCATGTATGGCTATTCGTCGCGCATCGTGCAGCTTTCAATCGTTATCGCTCTGATCACGGCGGGGCTCTTGTTCCTCAGCCTGCAATGGCTGACCGTCAGGCCGATGCGCCGCATCACCGAGACCCTGACCGCCTTTCGCCAAGACCCCGAGGACGAGGAGAGGACCATCGTCGCCAGCCACCGTACCGACGAAGTCGGCGTCGCCCAGCGGGAACTGGCTATTATGCAAGATCAGGTACGCGCGGCGTTGCGCCAGAAAACGCGCCTGGCAACGTTGGGCGCCGCCATGGCCAAGATCAACCACGATTTGCGCAACACCTTGGCGACGGCGGTGCTGGTATCGGACCGCCTGGCCGATAGCGACGACCCCGAGGTCAAGCGGATGACGCCCAGGCTCTACGATGCCATCGACCGGGCCGTACAGTTATGCAGCCATACCCTTAACTATGTGGCCGACTCGGCGCCGCCCCTAAGACGTGCGCCTTTTCCATTGCACGACTTGGTGGAGGAATCCGGCCGGGCCGTGCTGTTGGCGGAGCCGAGGGAAAAGCGCCCTGAGTGGCGGAATGGTGTACCGGCGGAGCTTGAAGTGAGCGCTGATCGCGAACAGCTCTTCCGAGTGCTCAACAACTTAGGACACAACGCCTGTCAGGCGGGGGCCGCGACACTGGAAGTAACCGCCCAAGACAACGCAGAGTCCGTCACTCTTGACATCATCGACGACGGACCGGGGTTAACGCCTCGGGCGCGCGAGAGCCTGTTCCAGCCCTTTGCCGGTTCCACGCGGGCCGGCGGCAGCGGTCTCGGCCTGGTCATCGCCCGCGATATCATGCGCGCCCACGGCGGCGATATCGCGCTGTTGAGAAGTGGCGAGGGCGGCACCACCTTCCGTCTCACGCTTCCCACATTGCGCCGAGCTGGCTAGTTTCGTCTAATCTGGTAACACGCTACAGTAATGGAACGAGGCGGCCGCTTTGTTCGATTGGTTTCCACAAATTTATCGCGGGAGGAATGAACGACTATGAGCACGGGAATGATCTTGTTCGAGAAAGACGCGGGCGTTGGGACGATCACCTTGAATCGGGAGAAGAAGCTGAACGCGCTTCTGCCCGAAATGATTGTCGAACTTTGTGACGTCTTAGAGGAGGCGCGGCGTGACCAC
>JASLZL010000108.1 GCA_030754885.1 Rhodospirillales bacterium
ATAATCGATTGGCAGTCCATGATGTTCTTCCCCCAACCGTTGAGACCCGCGCGCTACCGATGAAAAGGCGTGCAGATACGATGAAACATAATCCTTTCTACGCTAAGCCGTCCTTGCACCCTCGCCCCGGTATGCCACGGCGTCGAGCACCACCCGATAGGCGGGGTTGACCAGCCCGGCAACGATAAGCGTCGCGCGCGCCGGATAGGGCTCGGCGAAACGGCGCCGGTAGACCTCGTTGGCACCCGCCAGGTCGGCCTGGCTGATCAGATAGAGGGTGCAGCGCACGACCCGGTCAAGCCCCGTGCCTTCAAGGGCAAGATGGGCTTCCAGATTGTTGAACACGGTTTCCATCTGGGTTTGGATATCACCGGTGACGGGCTTGCTGGTCTCCAGGTCGACGGGCGCCGTCGCCGACAACCACAAGATGTCGTCGGCTTGGATTCCCGGCGACAGCGGATGAGTGGAGACCCACGATCCGGCGCGCTTCATGACTTTCAACTCGGTCATCGCGAAGGTCCTCTCTTCATTCGGTGGCGATTGCCCCCAACAAGGGATAGGCGCTGGCCATTCCCGGCGGCGACACCGGCCGCACTTCGTCAAGATAGGAGCGGTCGAGTTGGCCGAGGTGCGTAACCCCCATAAGACCCATGGCGGTCTTGATCTCGGATTCCAATAGTTCCATAACACGGACGATCCCGGCCTGTCCGTCCGCGGCCAGGCCCAGACACATCAGCCTGCCGACCGCGACACACCCCGCCCCCAGCGCGATCGCCTTGATAATATCGGTGCCGCGCAGGAAGCCGCCGTCGATCATGATCTCCGCCTTGCCGCCGACCGCCTCGGCAACGTCGGGGAGAATGTCAATGGTAGCGCGGCTGTAGTCGAGCTGCCGGCCACCGTGGTTGGAGACGTAGATCACATCCACCCCATGTTCGACCGCCAATACGGCGTCCTCGGCGGTGGCAATGGCCTTGAGGACAAGGGGAATGTCGTAGCTGTCCTTGAAACGCTTGATGTGGTCCCACGTCAGGGTTGTTTCGGTCGCGGCCGGCAAAGGAGCGACGCGATTGCTGGATGAGGAGGGAACGTGGCGACTGACCATGTCGCGTTCACGGCGCCCCTTGATGATGGCATCGAGGGTCAAACCGATGCCCGTATAGCCGGCGTCAATGGCGCGCTTCACGCGTTCGTCGATGACGGCAGGATCGCCGCGGACGCTCAATTGATAAACCTTTGGGTGCCCCGTCGCGGTGGCGATTTCCTCAAGGTCGGGCGGCGTCGGAGACGAGGCGCTAAAAAAACTGACGATATTGAATTCCTCTGCCGCCCGGGCGATGGCCAGCGTCCCTCCTGAATTCAGGTCATCCACCGAGCCGCAAGGCGCGATGGCGACAGGGAGCCGCGTCTCATGTTTGAACAGATTGGCCGAACAGTCGATCTCGACGACGTTCCTGAGAACGCGCGGCTTGAGCGCAATGCTGTCCAGTCCGAACCTGTTACGCTTTACCGATGTCTCGGACTCGGCGCCGCCTTCGAGATAGTCCCAAACGTTGGGATTCAGCTTGCGCCGTGCCTCCAGGGCAATCTCCTGCAGTGTCAGAAATTCTTTCATGTCCACATTCCCCCCTCATGGTCGCGACCGCAACCAAGAACGTGCCGCGAAATCCCAATGCCCCCAAGTTGTCCCCGCGAACGACCAAAGGGTCAAGGCCGGAATAGATTTCCGGGGTCGAGAGCGATGCGATAGCGGGCTTGGCGTCAGCCATGATAGGGTCCCGGCTTGGTGGGAGGAACGGCCGCCAGATGACCGTTTCCGAGACAGTCAAACCATCGTCCTGGGTATGCCGCTTCGCTCCTTTGGTTGTGCCCGGTGGAGAGGTGCTTGATGTCGCCTGCGGCGGCGGCCGGCATGCCCGCCACTTTCTGACCCGGGGACACCCGGTCGTGTGCCTGGACCGCGACGTCACGGGCGTGGCCGATTTGGCCTTACTGGCCCGGGTAGAGATCATCACGGCGGACCTGGAAGGGGACGGACCTTGGCCCCTTGCCGGCAGGACCTTCGCCGGCATTATTGTCGTCAACTACCTGCACCGACCCATCCTACCCCTTCTCGTCGATGCCCTGGCGCCAGGTGGGGTTCTTGTTTACGAAACCTTCGGACAGGGCAACGAACGCTTCGGCCGGCCGCGTCGTCCCCAATACCTGTTGCGCCCGGGTGAACTCCTTGACATGGGGCGGGGTCGGCTACAGGTGGTGGCCTACGAACACGGCGTCGCGGCAGGGAACAGCCGATCGAAGGTCGTGCAGCGTCTTTGCGCCGTTAACGACCTGGGGACCGTCGCCCGCAAGGACGCGGACCCCAACCCCCATTCCATAGACCCGCCGACCGGCGAATAGACCAAGGAGGAAAGCCCTTTAAGATGTTTTGGACAAGCAGCTTTCGACAGCGCTAAGCAAGTCGTCTTGCGAAAAGGGCTTGGCGAGAGAACAGTTGGCGCCAAAAGGTCGCGCCGCTTCCAGATAGTCTGAATATCCTTCCCGCCCACCGCCCGAGATGGCGATGATCGGTAAACCTGAATCGGCCTGTCTCAACTCCAATATGGTCTCCAACCCTTCCTTTTCAGGCATGATGATGTCCGTGATGACAAGATCGCACGGATCTTTGTCCTGAAGGGCGAGCCCTTCTAAACCGTCTTTCGCCTCAATCACGCTGTGTCCCGCCGACATGAGATACTTTCGCACCGTAAAGCGAGCCAACTCCTCGTCGTCGATTACCAAAATCTTGGCCATTCCCGGTCAATCCCCTCCGCGACCCACAATGGGTAGATAGACATCTATGGTTGTGCCCTCACCTAGTCGGCTGGAAACGTCAATCGCCCCGTCGTGTCTTGTAACGGTGCCGTAGGCCGACGACAGGCCGAGGCCCGTCCCCTTGTTTACTTTCTTGGTGGAGAAGAACGGATCGAATATGCGCTTGCGGGTTTCCTCATCCATTCCCTTGCCGTTGTCTTCAACCCTGATGCGGGCGTTAGGACCGGGTTTCGAATCCAGCGGCACATCACCCTTCCCCTTATCGAAAACCACCTGCGAGAGAGATCGAAACCTCGCCCTTGCCGCCGTCCAGAGCGTCAACAGCGTTGGAAATCAAGTTCATGATGACGGCCCCTATCTGCGCCGCGTCGGCGAAAACGACACCGGTTGTGGGGTCAAGATTTTCGGTCAAGGAGACGGCCTTGGGCAGCATGGTACGGGCCAAAGCCATCGACTCTTGTACGATTACGTGGATATCGATGTTATCGCGTTTAATCTCTGTCCGGAGGCCGAAGGCAAGGATTTGGTCCACCAAATCCCTGGCCCGCTCACAGGCTTGAACGACCATCTCCATGTTTTCCCGTTCCTCGGACGGCCTGGGAAGGGCCTCAAGAGTCTTCGTGCTCAAGCCCAGTATGGGGAGAAGCAGGTTGTTGAAATTGTGAGCGATGCCGCCGGCCAGGCCGCCCAGGGATTCCATATTTTGGTGGCGCAACAGTTCCGCTTCCATGCGCTTGCGATCGGTAATGTCCTCGGCCGTACCGCGAGCGCCTTCGAAGGCCCCGGTCTCCCGGTTAAATATAGGCAGGCCACTGACCAGAAAGATACGCGCCCGCCCGTTACGATCCTTCGTCTCAAAGACAAGATCGCGAAACGGAGACCGCCAACCCGAACTCAGCTGTCGACCAGAATCGGGGGCGAATGTTCCAAAGTCGCCGAATCGGCGGCCCACGAGTTCGTAGGGATGAAAATTGAGAACTTCGAATACGCGATCCGAGACGTAGGTCAGCCGATGGCCGCTGTCAATCTCCCACACCCAGTCCGAAACCAGTCGCGTCAGGTCGTCGAGGCGGCGCTGGAGCACCGCTGCCCAGTCCTCAGCCGAGAGTAGCGCCGGTCGGCATGGCGTAACTGGTTGTTCCTTTGTGGTTAAATTGTCCCGGCTCTCAGCCATGCCCGACCGTGGTGACTTCAAGTTCGCGAATGGCGGCCAGATAACCAACGTTGCGTTGCCAACGGCGCACCACGTGTTGGGCTGAGTCCTCGGTCATGTGGTCGTAAAGGTTGAGGACTTGCCGAATATCGCGACGCGTCGCCTTATCGGCGCCGGGTCTGGCCTTGCGGGTGAGGGTGAAGACGGAAGAGAAAATCGCCTTGCCTAAACCGGCCGATTTGCAGGCAATCGCCAATCCTTCGCCGCCGGGCTCGAACACGAGGCGCTTGACCAACCGTTCCCTGAGCCCCGTCAGACGTTGGAACATGGTCATAAACAACGGAATTTCCCCATCTTGGAGAAGTGTGACCAGCAACTCTGGAGTGACCGCGTCGTCGTCGGCCAACCGGGCCACCAGTTCCTGCGCCTTGCTAGCGGATCCCCTTGGTTGGGACTGCGCGCCGATGGACTCAAGAGCCGCCTTCTCCAACATGTCATCGACTAAATCTGGATCCATCTCGTAGGTATCTAAGATGTATTGCCTGAGCGCCGCCGACACCCACATGAACATACGCTGAGTCAGGGATGGATCTAGGTCGCCGCGGTTGAGAATGGGTTCGTGAAAACTATCGATGCGCCGCGACTGTTCAACCAGGTATTCCATGGTCGACGAAGAGATGGCGGCATTGTGATTCTCCAGCAGGGTTCGAACGACCCGTTCCTTGCCAGTCTGCACCAAGGCATCGGAAACCGCCTCGCTTACGTCTTCACGAATGGCGATAGCCAGTTGGTGTTCCAAGGTACGGTGGCGAATGACCTCTATCAGGTCGGCGTCCTGCAGAACCTTGTTGTAGGCGAGGATGGGATAGGCGACCTCGACGTCGTCGTTGGCCAGCATTAATACGAGGTCACGCGGCGCATTAGGCCATGTACTCATAAAAGGGATTCACAAACCGCTCGCGATGTGATTCAAGCTTCCAAACAGTGGGAGCTTTCACATGGGTGGACGTTACGACCTGACGGACTTCGAATGGTCGGTCATCAAACCTCTTCTTCCGA
>JASLZL010000109.1 GCA_030754885.1 Rhodospirillales bacterium
TCGCGAAGCGGATTGGGGAAGGCGGGCTTGCCGTCGTTAGTGGTGACGAACGGCGAGATGTGACGGCTCTGGTCGGGCCAAAAATAGATCACCCGGTTCGAAGGATATTCGGTCAGCGCCACCTTCGGGTTCTTGCGCAGGGTGTCCAGGTCGTTGGTCGGAACGTAGTCGATGATATCAACCGCGCCGGACAGCAAGGCGGCTACACGCGCCGGCTCCGACTTAATCGGGCGGAATAACACCTTGCTCCACTTCGCCTTCTTGCCCCAATAATTAGGGTTGGATTCGAAGACGACGCGCTCGCCCTGCACCCACTCGACGAACTTGTACGGACCCGTGCCAACGGCCGCCTTGCCGGTGTTGTAATCGCCCTTCTCCATGGTTTCGGCCACCTTCTTCTGGACGACGTGGACCATCGCCATTTCCTTCACCATTAACGGGTAGGCCGACCCAGTTGTGATGTGAATAGTATAGTCATCGATCTTCGTAAATTTTTTGTTGCGCTGATAGCGCCCCACGGGCGAAGAACTCCCCTTGACCGTCAGGGCGTATTTGTTCGTGGCCAGGACGTCGTCCGCCGTGAATGCCGAACCGTCGTGGAACTTTACGCCCTTGCGCAGCTTGAACTCCCACACCTTGTTGTCGCCCGGCAAAGTTTTCCACGACGTCGCCAAGAGAGGCTTCGCATTCTGCTGGTTGTCCTTCAGCACCAAGGTCTCGGACCAGTGATCCCCGTTGGCGTGGTTTTGGGGGAAATTTTGCCAATTGGGATCGATGGAAGATGGTTCCGTCATGATCCCCAGCTTCAGCTCTTCGGAAATCGCCGCACCGGACATCAAAGCCAGCACAGCGACGCCGCAAATAGTTATGCATATGCGTTTCATCGATCAGCCTCCCTTCTAAGAAAAAGCCAGCAAATTCAGCAGCTGGAGCGGCATTTACGCCCCCTGAACAGGGGTCTTTTAACCACACGATTAAACCTATGCCGAAATATAACGATGCTCCTCGGCCCTCTGTCAAGGAGCTAGCCCTAACAAGTGGCGCTCATCGGGACGTTTCAGGCGAACCGCCTGACGGAATAAGGATCGATATCCAGGGACGGGCACTGACCCATGATCGCCTCCGCCACCAGGCGCGCGCATAGTGGCGCGATGGTGTAGCCCTTGGTGACGCAGAGGAAGAAACCGGCGACACCGGGCACTTCGCCCAAGATCGGCACGCCGTCCCCGACCACCGGTTTGATGCCGGCCCAACAACGGACCAGGTGAAGCGGCCCGAGGGCCGGCAGGACATGGCGCGCCGTCCACAGATTGCCTTCGATGCTGGCCCGGCATACGTCGAAACCACCGTCGCCGAGCTGGGCGGGCCAGCCGCCACCGATGATGAAATTCCCCCGCCTTGCCTGCTTCAAGGTCAGGTGACGTCCTGCGTGCTGGACGAGAGGTTCGAGAAGCGGCGGCGCCGGCTCGGTGACGCTCACTTGGCTAACCTCGCCCCGTACCGGCAATGCAACGCCAAGCAGCGACGCCATCGCCGCCGACCACGCCCCGGCGGCATTGACAACGCGGGCACACCGGATGGCTCCCTTGGCGGTGTGGGCGGTAAAACCGTGGTCGGTCCTCTCAAGGGCGATTAGCGGCGCATGATCCATGATCCGGGCCCCGGCCCGGACCGCGTCGGCGACCAGGGCGGCGCCGGCCAAGAGCGGATCGATCTTGCCTTCGTCGGCACACAACTCGGCGGCGATAACGGTCTCGGGAAAATAGGGATAGCGGCGCCGGATCTCGTCCGCGCTCAGCATCTCAACGTCCAGGCCCGAGGTGCGTTCCAAGATCATTTTTCGGTTCAACAAAGCCACGTCGGCGTCATTCTCCGCCACCATCAGGCCACCGCCTAGGCGCAAACCGACATCGTGGTCGAAACCATCCGACAGCTCCTTCCACAGATCCACCGCATCGGTCCCGAGGCGCAGAAAGGGGCTCAATCGGGCCACGCGTTCCTCATCGCCCGCGGCGGGGGCTGAGGTCAGTTGGATGTGCAGGCTTCCGGCATTGGTCCCCGAGGCTTGGCCATTCATCTCACCACCCTCGACCAAGCACACCTCGACACCGTCACGGGCCAAAAAATAGGCTAATGAGCAGCCCACGACGCCGCCGCCGATGATCAATACGTCGGTGGTGTGTGCGTGCTTGCCATCCGGCCTCGGCGCTTGTTCCCAAGAGATTGGAGCCTCCACGGTCTCGGCACCTTGCCATTCCGGTTTCTCAAACGCGACGGCGGAGATCGGGACCGGCTTGGCGGGCGGGCGGGGCCGAAAGACGTCGCTGCGAGTCGGCGCCCGGTCAATGGCGTCAGTTACCAGACGATCAAGGACCGGAGTGCAAAAACGGCCCTGACAACGTCCCATGCCAACCCGCAGAATGCTCCTCAGTCGGCGGATGGTGGTCGTCCCGGCCTCCAACCGGCGCCGAACCGCACCCAAGGGGACGTCTTCGCAACGGCAAACGATGGTGTCGTCGGAAAGTCCGTCAAGCGCCGGCATGGGTGCTGCGAAGAACTGATCAAGCGCCTTTTGAAACCGGCGCTGCCGGTGCAACCGACGACGCGGCGCGGCGGCCAGCGACCTCAACCCGATGGGGTGGACGCGACCCAAGTTGCGCGCTGCCGCCAATCCGGCCAGGCTGCCTTCTTCGTATGCCGCCTTGGCACTCGCCAGCGCCGCGCCGGCGCCGACGGCGAAGATACCGGAAATTGTGGTTTCACCGAAGCTGTCGCGGACCGGGACCTGAGCTTCGGTCCGCTCGTCGAAACGCAGCGTGCAACCCAACTGGCGCGCCAATTCCGTCGATGGCAATAGTCCTGCACCAAGGCAGACCGTGTCGACTTCGAATGTCGCGCCAGCACCGGCGACCGGCTCTCCCCACGGGTTCAGGGCGACAAGGCGCACCCGCTCGACTCGCTCGGCACCTTCTATCTCGGCAACGGCGTGGCCATGGAATACCGGCACCCCGGCACGGATCAATTTCCACCTGTCTCCCATGCCCTCGGCCACCACAGCCGGTGCCGTGCCTATCATGGTCAAGAGATCGATGGCACGCCGAAGACCGGGAGGCCGCGCTGCCTCGACCAAGGCCACCACCTCGGCGCCCGCCGCCAACAATTCCGCCGCCACGTGCAGGTTTAGGGGGCCGGTACCGGCGACCAAAACACGCCGGCTGGCCACGACACCGGAACCGCGCAAAAGGACCTGTGCCGCCCCCGGTGTCATCACGCCGGGCAACGTCCAGCCCGGCACCGGAAGTGGCCGTTCATAGGCTCCGGTGGCTAGGACGATCTGGCACGGACGGAAAATCGTCTGCCGTCCGCCAACCACCACCGCCACCTCGTCGGGACCGAAGGCACCCCAGACCAGGGCACCGGAGACGATCTCGGCGCCCAGGCCGCGCACTTCGCCGATCAGGCCCAAGCCTTCACGGGACCGGGGGTCGATCGAAATTTGATCTTCGAGGACGAACTCCGCCATCGGCTGCTTGTAATACTGGCCGCCGGGCGCCGGGCCCTCGTCAAGCACCACCACCTGGGCTCCGGCGATGCGGGCGCTCTTCGCCGCCGCCAGCCCGGCGGGACCGGCGCCGACGACCAGCACCTCGCAAGTGCGGAGTGCGCTATCGACGGGTTCGTGGGTCGTGGAAATTTGCCTGTCCATACCTTTGTCGCCATCGCGCAATGCCGAGCCGAAAGAGCCCTTGCGGATGGGTGTCAGCGGACTCCTAATCTGGTTTGGGCCAGGCCGGATCGCCAAATCGCTGGATCTCGATCTGGTAGCCATCTGGATCTCTCAAAAAACAATGGTAGATATTGAACGTGTCGTTCTGCGAAGGAGGAGCTTCGAAGGCGACGCCTTTCGATCGCAGACGCTCGTACCACTCATCGACGTCGTTGGTGACCAGGGTCACGATGATACCACCCGGCATCGACGGCCGCTTTTCGTTGCACTGGCCGACACCGAGGAAGCTGCTTCGACTGGTTCTGAAGATGCGGACACTTCCCTGGTCCAGAACGAGGGGTAGCCCAAGCACCTCGCCGTAAAACGCGGTGCTTTCCTCTAGATCACGTGCGTATAAGAATATCACTTGTTGATCGAACATGGCATGAAACTCCCGTGGGGCAAAACCGCTGCAACGGACGCAGGTTAATATCCAAGTTGCCCGGTGCCGCGCCGCAGCTTAGCATCGAGGTCCAATGACAGCGAGGGAGGAAGCCATGACCAGGGGAATGATCGTGGCGCCGCAGCCCGAAGCGGTGGAGGCCGGCGCCCGAGCGCTTATGGCAGGTGGTAACGCCGTCGACGCGGCCATAGCCTGCGCCTTGATGCAAACGGTGGTCGACCCCTGCATGGCGGGAATTGCCGGCGTCGGCTGCATGCAGCTCTATCTACCGACGGACGGCGTCCATTCCTTCATCGATTTCTACGGCCGCGCCCCCGACGCGGCCAGGCCCGACATGTGGGAAGACCAGATCGTTTTTGAGACCGAGGGCGGCTTTGGATTCATTGTCCGCGACAGCCTTAACGACCTGGGCTACCAGGCAGTGACCAAGCCGGGCAGCCTGATGGCCTTCCACGACGCTTCGAAGCGCCACGGCCGCCTCGCCTGGAGCGACCTGTTGGAGCCCGCCATCGCGCGTGCAGAAGTGGGTTTCACCGTCCGTCCCCATGTTTACGAATGGTGGTCATTGGCATCGGACCACGGCCGGGTTCTGCCGGCTCAACGCCTCGCCTTCTCGAAAACCGGACGGCGGCTTTATCTCGACGACAACGGCCAGCCTCAGCGGCCCGGAACCCTGATCCGGAACCCCGACATGGCGCGCACCCTAAAGCGCATCGCGAAGGACGGTATTGAGGTCTTCTATGAAGGCGAAATAGGCCAAGCCATCGCCGCCGAGATGGAAGCCAATGGCGGCCTCCTCGCCTTGGATGACCTAACGAACTACCGCACCGAGACGACCGAGCCCCTGTGGGGTGAATACCGAGGGCATCGCATCAGCACCAATGGCCCGCCCGGCGGCGGGGTGACCGTGCTTGAGGCCCTGCACATCTTGGAACACTTCGATCTGGCGGCCCTCGGCCACAATACGGCGGGTTACATCCGTGTCGTCTCGGATGCTATGAAGCGCGCCTCGGCCGACCGTCTCAATCACGTCGCCGACCCCGCCTTCGTCGACGTACCCACCGATCGGCTCCTGAGCAAGGACTATACAAAAGGCCACGCAACGGCCATCGAGCACGGCGAGCGGGCCGAGATCGCGCGTTACAAAGGCGGCAAGGAATCCGCCAACACCACCCACATCTCGGCCGTCGATGCCGACGGCAACGCGGTTTCCATGACCCACACGCTTGGCATGCCGTCGGGCGTCATCCCCGAAGGCCTGGGAATATTGCTCAACGGCTCGATGAACCTCTTTGATCCGCGCCCCGGTCACGCCGCTTCCATTGCGCCGGGAAAGGCCAGGCCAAGCTCCATCGCGCCCTCGATTGTGTTCAAGGGCGACGATCCATTCTTGGTTATCGGAGCACCGGGCGGCGCATACATCACCATGGGAATCTTGCAGGTCATCCTCAACGTCATCGACTTCGCCATGCCGATCACCGACGCCGTGGCGGCGGCCCGATTCTCGGCCACCGGCAACGCCATCGAGGTCTCTAACCGTATCCCGCGTCTGATCACCGACGAGCTGGAGGCCGAGGGCTATGAGGTGGCACGCCAGCACTTCAGTTATGGCTTCGGCGGCGTTCACGCCATCCTAAACAAGGACGGACGGTGGACCGGTGCCGCCGACCCGGGCCGCGACGGAATGGCGTTGGAAGTTTAGGGCCACGAACTCATTCAAATGTGATCGAGGGTGTGGTGCACCGCGCGCCTTGGCGTATTATCCTACCAGCAGGAGGAAGGCACCGTGGACTTCGATCTCGGCGAGACGGCGGATATGCTGCGCCAGAGCGTGCGCGCCTTTGCCGACGACGAGATCGCACCGCGCGCCGAGGCCATCGACCGCGATAACGACTTCCCGGCCGATCTGTGGCGCAAGCTGGGTGCCCTCGGCCTCCTTGGCATTACTGCCGATGAGGCGTACGGCAGCGCCGCCATGGGCTACCTGGAACACGTTGTGGCGATGGAGGAGATCAGCCGCGCCTCGGCCTCGGTCGGCCTCAGCTATGGGGCGCACTCCAACCTCTGCGTCAATCAGGTCCACCGCCACGGTAACGAACACCAAAAGCGCAAATACCTGCCCGGGTTGATTTCGGGCGACCACGTCGGCGCCCTGGCCATGAGCGAGGCGGGGGCCG
The DNA here is from genome assembly GCA_030754885.1 of Rhodospirillales bacterium. Classification (GTDB taxonomy): domain Bacteria; phylum Pseudomonadota; class Alphaproteobacteria; order Rhodospirillales; family JASLLZ01; genus JASLLZ01. Next base: position 6,347 of record JASLZL010000109.1, read on the forward strand.
GTTCCGACGTCCTCGGCATGACGACGCGGGCGGCGCCCACCGACCAGGGCTGGCTGATCAACGGGACCAAAATGTGGATTACCAACGGTCCCGACGCCGATATTCTCGTCGTTTACGCCAAGACGGGATCGCCCGACGACCGCAAGGACATGACCGCATTCCTGATCGAGAAAGGCTTCCCCGGATTCACCACGGCACAGAAGCTGGACAAGCTCGGCATGCGGGGTTCCAACACCTGCGAGCTGGTGTTCGAGGACTGTCAGGTGCCCGCCGACAACGTCCTTGGCGAAGAAGGCAAGGGGGTCGAGGTACTGATGAGCGGCCTCGACTTCGAACGCGTGGTGCTGGCCGGTGGGCCGCTCGGCATCATGCAGGCCGCCATGGACGTGGTCCTGCCCTACGTTCGTCAGCGCCAGCAGTTCGGCCGGCCGATCGGCAGCTTCCAACTCATGCAGGGCAAGCTCGCCGACATGGAAACTACGATGAACGCCTGCAAGGCCTATGTTTACGCCGTCGCCCGGGCCTGCGACCGGGGCCGGGTGACACGTCGCGATTCGGCCGGCGCTATCCTTTATGCCGCCGAAAAAGCGACCTGGATGGCACTTGAGGCGATCCAGGCCCTGGGCGCCATGGGTTATGTCAACGAATCGCCGACCGGGCGCCTCTTGCGCGACGCCAAGCTCTACGAGATCGGCGCCGGCACGTCCGAGGTCCGGCGCATGCTCATCGGCCGTGAGTTGTTCGAGGAATTGGGTTAGGAAACCGGATATGACCGCCGATCCTATCGTCATCGCCAGTGCCGCCAGAACGCCCTTGGGAAGTTTCCAGGGTGATCTTGGTGCCGTCGCCGCCCCAGCGCTGGGCGCGGTCGCGATCCAGGCGGCGGTCGAGCGCGCTGGCATCGAACCCGACAATGTGGACGAGGTTCTCATGGGCTGTGTGTTGCCGGCCGGCCTTGGCCAGGCGCCGGCGCGTCAGGCGGCCTTCGCCGCCGGCTTGTCCGATAGCACCGGCTGTACGACGGTGAACAAGGTCTGCGGCTCAGCCATGAAGGCCGCCATGTTAGCCCATGACATCCTTCTCGCCGGTTCCGCCACGGTCGTTGTCGCCGGCGGTATGGAGAGCATGTCAAACGCCCCTTATCTGTTGGCCAAGGCGCGGGGCGGCTATCGCCTCGGTCATGGCACCCTCTCCGATCACATGTTCCTAGATGGCCTTGAGGATGCCTACGACCCGGGACGGCTCATGGGGACCTACGCCGAGGACACCGCCGAGGCCTACCAATTCACCCGCGACGACCAGGACACCTTCGCCGTCACATCGCTGGAGCGCGCCCGCGCGGCCGCCACCGAAGGCGCCCTTGCCGGCGAGATCGCACCCGTCACGGACAACGGGCACAAGGGGACCGAAACCGTCGTCGATAGCGACGAACAGCCGCGTCGTGCCGACATTGCCAAAATCGCCCGTCTTAAGCCCGCCTTCCGCGACGGCGGCACAGTGACGGCGGCCAATTCGAGCTCAATTTCCGACGGCGCCGCGGCATTGGTGCTGATGCGCCGTTCCGAGGCCGAGCACCGTGGCCTCGCGCCGCTGGCCATCGTTGTCGCCCACGCCAGCCACGCACAGGAACCGGCCCGCTTCACCACGGCACCCGTGGGCGCCATCGAAAATCTGTTGGAACGCGCCGGCTGGCGGGCCGCCGACGTGGACCTCTACGAGATCAACGAGGCCTTCGCCGTCGTCACCATGGCGGCCATGCGCGATCTCGACTTGCCCCACGACAAGGTCAACATCCATGGCGGCGCCTGTGCGCTGGGCCACCCGATCGGCGCCTCGGGCACGCGCATCATGGTGACCCTGCTCGCCGCCCTGGCGCGCCACGGCCTCAAACGCGGTGTGGCCAGCTTATGCATTGGCGGCGGCGAAGCGACGGCGATGGCCGTCGAGCGCATGGACTGAGAGAGGACGAAATGCCACGTACTGAGGAACGAGCCCTGATCCAGGAAGCGGCCAAGCGCTTCGCCGCCGAACGCCTGGCCCCCTTCGCCGCCCAGTGGGACCGCGAGCACACTTTCCCGGCCGAGGCTGTCGCGGAATTAGGCACCCTCGGCTTCTTGGGAATGCTGGTGCCCGACGAATGGGGCGGCGGCGGTGCCGGATACCTGGCCTATGCTCTCGCCGTTGAGGAGATCGCCGCCGGTGACGGCTCGGTCTCCACCATCATGTGCGTACAAAACACCCTGATCGCCCTGCCGCTCTTACGCTTTGCCACCGAGGCGCAGAAGAAACACCTGCTGGGACCAGTGGCGCGGGGCGAGACCCTGGGCTGCTTCTGCCTGACCGAGCCCCAGGCCGGCTCCGACGCCGGAAACCTCAAGACGCGGGCCCGGCGCGACGGCGATGGCTGGGTGCTGTCGGGCACCAAGCAGTTCATAACGTCCGGCGCCCGGGCCGATCTTGCCGTCGTCTTCGCCGTCAGCGAACCCAAGGCGGGAAAGAACGGCATCTCCGCCTTTCTGGTGCCGACCGACAATCCTGGCTATTCGGTCGCCCGCATTGAGGACAAGTTGGGCCAGAACGCTTCGGACACCGCCCAGGTGGTGTTCGACGACCTGCGCCTGGAGGCCGACGCGTTGCTGGGCGACGAGAACGGCGGCTATCGCATCGCCCTTTCGACGCTAGAGGGCGGCCGCATCGGCATTGCCGCCCAGGCGGTGGGTATGGCGCGCGCAGCCTATGAGGCCGCACTTGCCTACGCCCAGGAGCGCGAAGCCTTCGGCAAACCGATCATCGGGCACCAGGCGGTCGCGTTTCGCCTTGCCGACATGGCCACCGGCATCGAGGCGGCGCGGCAACTGATCCACCACGCGGCAACCTTGGCCGACGCCGGTCAGCCGTGCCGCAAGGAGGCCGCCATGGCCAAGCTTTTCGCTTCCGAGACGGCCGAGAAGGTATGTTCCGACGCCATCCAGGTGCATGGCGGCTACGGCTACCTCAAGGACTTCCCGGTCGAGCGCATCTGGCGCGACGTCCGCGTCTGCCGCATCTATGAGGGCACCAGCGACATCCAGCGGCTGATCATCAGCCGTGAGATCGCCGGCAATTGATGCACCATGACCGATACCATCGAATTTTACTTCGATTTTTCATTGCCCTACGGCTACTTCGCCTCGGTCCAAGTGGATGGTCTGGCCGCCAAGTTCGGGCGTACCGTCGCCTGGAAGCCGATCATGATCGGCGCCGCCTTCAAGGAGACCGGCAGTCGGCCGCTCATCGAGCAGCCCATCAAGGGCGACTACTGCCGCCACGACTGGCAACGCCTGGCGCGCCTGCTCGACCTGCCCTGGGTGCTGCCCGAGCCCTTCCCCATCGTGACCCTCGCCGCGGCCCGCGCCTTCTGGTGGCTGGCCGAGCGCGACGAGACGTTGGCCAGGCGTTTCGCCCATGCCGCCTTCCACGCCTACTTCGCGGAAGGACTTGACATCTCAGAGGCCGAGACGGTGGCCGAGGTGGCGGCAACCTTGGACATCGATGGGCCGGCCCTGCTCGCCGCCGTCCAGAACCCGGCGATCAAGGCACGGCTGAGGCAGGAAACCGAGGAGGCCATCAAGCGCGGCGTCTTCGGATCGCCCTTCGTGTTCGTCGATGGCGAGGGCTTTTGGGGCGCCGACCGCTTATGGATGGTCAAACACTGGCTGGAGAGCGGCGGCTGGTAGGGGCATAATGGGGAACAGGCCGCCCAGCCGATATGTACAATTTAGGATGTAAGTGTCATGGCACATGAAATTACCGCACCGCTCACGGTCTCCGTGGCGGACGGCGTGGCCAGGGTCGTCATGGATCGGCCACGGCGCCACAACGCCTTCGACGATACACTGATCGACGCGTTGGCGGATGCCTTCGAGGCGCTGGCCGGGCGTACCGACGTGCGTTGCATGATCCTGGCCGGCGCGGGCAAGAGCTTTTCGGCCGGCGCCGATCTCGACTGGATGAAGCGCAGCGCCGAGTATGCCTTCGACGAAAACCTGACCGAAGCACGGCGCCTGGCCGAGATGATCCGCCGCCTCGACACCCTGCCCATGCCCACCATCGCCCTGGTGCAGGGTGCGGCGATTGGCGGCGGCGTCGGGCTGGTCGCCGCCTGCGACATAGCCTTGGCCGCTGATGCGGCGGTCTTTTCGTTCTCCGAGGTCAAGCTGGGAATCATTCCGTCGGTCATTTCACCTTACGTGCTCAGGGCCATCGGCGAACGCGCGGCCGGTCGCTATGTCCTCACCGGTGAACGTTTCGACGCCGCCGAGGCACTGCGTATTGGTTTGGTGCACGCCGTGGTGCCAGCGGATGGATTGGATTCCGCCAGCGAGGCACTCACAAACACCATCCTTGCCAACGGTCCCGAGGCGGTGGCGGCGGCTAAGCGACTGATCGCCGACATCGCCGGCCAACCCATCGACGGGGCACTGATCGAAGAGACGGCGCGGCGCATCGCAGAAATCCGCCGTGGCGCCGAGGGACGCGAAGGCGTCGGCGCCTTCCTCGAAAAACGCAAGCCGAACTGGCTTTGAGCACGGCGATGCGCCTTCCGAATTCCGTCAAACTGGTCGAGGTGGGTCCCCGCGACGGCCTCCAGAACGAGCCCGAGACGATACCCACCGACATCAAGGTGGAATTGATCGACCGCCTGTCCGAGGCCGGACTGCCGGTGATCGAGGCCGGCAGTTTCGTGTCGCCCAAGTGGGTACCGCAGATGGCCGACACGGCCCAGGTGCTGGCCCGCGTCCGGCGTCAACCGGGCGTCGGGTATCCGGTGCTGGTGCCCAACATGAAGGGCTTCGATGCGGCCATGCAAGCGGGCGCCACCGAAATCGCGATCTTCGCCGCCGCGTCCGAGACCTTTTCCAGAAAAAACATAAACTGTTCCATCGCCGAGAGCCTGGAGCGCTTTGCCCCTGTGTGCCAGGCGGCGCTGGAACGGGGCGTCGCGGTGCGCGGCTATGTCTCCTGCGTTCTCGGTTGTCCTTACGAAGGCGAGATAACGCCCGCCGCCGTCGCCCAGGTGGCGGCGGACCTGCTTGTCCTGGGTTGCAATGAGATCTCGCTCGGCGACACCATCGGTGTCGGCACCCCGGCGCACGCCCAGGCCGTTGTCGATGCCGTAGCCGAGCGGGTGCCCAGGGACAAACTAGCGGCCCATTTCCACGACACCTACGGCCAGGCGCTGGCCAACCTGCTTGCCGTCCTCGAACGCGGCATCGCCGTCATTGATGCCTCGGTGGCGGGGCTGGGCGGTTGTCCCTATGCCGAAGGAGCGACGGGCAATGTCGCCAGCGAGGACGTTCTTTACATGCTGAACGGTCTTGGCATCGCCAGCGGAGTTGATCTTGATTCCGTGACCCGGGCAGGTCGCTTCGTCGCCACCCACCTGGGCCGCCCTCCCGCCTCCAAGGTCAACCGCGCGCTCGGCTAACGCATTGTCTGTTTAGATCGCATCGGCTCACCCCCTCCCGACGGGTCAACCCACCGCAGAGGTCATTTTGTTAGCTTCCGGACATCACCGGAGCAATGATCCTTTGTTTGCCTGGCTTATGTAATTACATTATTGCAATTCGATAACGGTAAGTTGTTTTGACATAATCATTTATCGTTACTATCTTTATTACTTATGAATGTCATCGAAACCTCGCCCCACCGCCAGTCATGTTCTCCACGCGGGGCTGCCATGAGTAAACTCTCGAATACGCATTTACCCCAAGACGTGACCATCAAGGCCCAACGGCTGGCAGAGTTCAGCGACCACCAGCAGGTATGGGAGTACCGCCACCCAGCGTCGGGCCTGCATGCCCTTATTGCCGTTCATGACACCACCCTCGGTCCGGCTCTCGGCGGCTGTCGGATGTGGGCCTACGAGAGCACCGCTCACGCCCTCAGCGACGCTCTTCGCCTGTCACGCGGCATGACCTACAAGGCGGCCCTGGCCGGCGTGGCTCTGGGCGGCGGCAAGGCCGTTATTCTCGGCGATCCCAAGACGCAAAAAACCGCACCCTTATTCCATGCCTTCGGCGCCATGATCGAGGCTTTGGACGGCCTTTACATCACCGCCGAGGATGTTGGCACATCGGTGCGGGACATGGACTGGATAGCGGAGACGACAGCCCATGTCACCGGAACGTCGCGCGACGGCGGCGATCCATCCCCGATGACGGCACTGGGGGTCTATGAAGGCATCAGGGCCGCCGTTCGCCACCGTTTGGGAAGCACCGAGCTGTCGGGAGTGACGGTCGCCGTGCAAGGCTTAGGACATGTCGGTCGGGCGCTTTGCGAACGGTTGGCAACGGACGGCACAGACCTGATTGTCGCCGATGTCAATCCGGACGCGGTGAAGTTCGCGGTCGACGAACTGGGAGCAACGGCAGAGAGGGCGGACCGCATCCATGCAGTTCCGGCGGATGTCTTCGCGCCCTGCGCACTGGGTGCCGTCCTCGACGACGAAACCGTGCCGGCGCTACGTTCGGCCATCGTCGCCGGCTCAGCCAACAACCAACTGGCGCAAGACCGCCACGACGAGGAATTGCATCGCCGGGGCATTCTTTATGCCCCCGACTATGTTATTAATGCCGGCGGCCTCATCAGCGTCGCCCACGCAGTGGTTGGCGAGGACGCATCGGACTCCAAGGCCTGGTCTGCGGTGTGCCGGATCGGGGCGGTTCTGAGTGAAATTTTCGACCGCGCCGAGGCCGAGGGACAATCCCCGGGCGCCATTGCCGACCAGCTCGCCATTGAGCGCATCGCGCGCCACCGGCGCGGCGCCTGAGGGACCCGGACGATGACCACGCTGGTCAAACAGGGGAGGATACGGGTGAAACGCAAGACGCCGGGGGAAGTGTTCGAATGTGGCGTGGACGCGGATCGGACCATCGCCACCTTCGCGGTCCGATATCTTCAGCACCTCGACCCATCCGGCCAGCCTGTAGGCCCGCTGCCGTCCTTCGCCGAGGACGCCGAAGTCATGACGGCGCTTTACAAATCGATGGTCCTGACCCGCACTTTCGACGGCCGGGCCATTTCGCTGCAAAGGACGGGACAGCTTGGCACCTATCCCTCTTGTCTGGGCCAGGAGGCCATCGGTACCGGTGTGGCCAGCGTCATGGCCGATGACGACGTGCTGCTCACCACATACCGCGAGCAGGCAGCGCATATTTGGCGCGGCGTCACCTTGGAAGAAATATTCCAGTATTGGGGCGGCGACGAGCGCGGTAGCGATTTCTCGGGACCGCGCCGCGACTTCCCGGTCTGCGTCACCATCGCGGCCCATGCCGTCCACGCTGTTGGCGTTGCGTCGGCCATGAAACTGCGCCACGAGCCGCGCGTCGCGGTCTGCGTCCTTGGCGACGGCGCGACCTCGAAAGGTGACTTTTACGAGGCGGTCAACCTTGCCGGGGTGTGGCGGCTGCCCGTGGTCTTCGTCATCAACAACAACCAGTGGGCGATTTCGGTTCCGCGCCACGCCCAGACGGCGGCGGAGACCCTGGCCCAAAAGGCCATCGCCGGCGGCTTCGAGGGTGTGCAGGTTGACGGCAACGACATCGTCGCCGTACGTCAGGCCGCGACCGACGCCATTGAGACTGCCCGCACCGGCGGCGGGCCCGGCCTTATCGAGGCTCTCTCGTATCGCATGGGCGACCACACCACCGCCGACGATGCCGGCCGATACCGCCCCAAGGACGAGGCAAGCAACCATCAATCCAAGGACCCAGTGGCGCGCCTACGCGCCTTCTTGGACGACAGAGGTTGGTGGTCCAAGGAGAAGGAAAAAACCCTGATTGCCAAGTGCAAAGCCCGCGTCGAGGAGGCCAAGGAGGCCTATCTGGCCATCGTTCCAGAGGAAACCACGGCCATGTTCGATCACCTCTATGAGACCCTTCCCCCGGCCCTGGCGGCGCAGCGCAACATTGCCGCGGGAGGCGACGATGAGTGAGATAACCCTGCTCAGCGCCTTGACCCTGGCCATGGCCCGCGCCATGGAAGAGGACGAAAACGTCGTCATCCTAGGCCAGGACGTGGCGGTCAACGGCGGTGTCTTCCGCGCCACCGAGGGATTGCTAGAGCGCTTCGGAAACGAGCGCGTGCTCGACACGCCGCTCGCCGAAACGATGATCGCCGGCATGGCGGTAGGCATGGCGGCGGAAGGCCTGCGCCCGGTGGCGGAGTTCCAGTTCATGGGTTTCAGCTATCCGGCCATCGACCAGTTGTTGAACCACGGCGGGCGCCTTCGCAACCGCAGCCGCGGACGGCTCACCTGCCCGCTCGTTTTTCGCACCCCCATGGGCGCCGGCATCCACGCACCGGAGCATCACTCGGACAGCACCGAAGTCATGTTTGCCCACATCCCGGGCCTGCGCGTCGTCATCCCATCGTCGCCGGCGCGCGCCTACGGGCTTCTGCTGGCTTCGATCCGCGATCCCGACCCGGTGGTCTTCCTCGAGCCGACGCGGCTCTATCGGGCCCTGCGCGAAGACGTCGCCGATGATGGTGAGGCCCTACCGCTCGACACCTGCTTCACCCTGCGCCAGGGCAGCGACGTGACCCTGGTAACCTGGGGTGCCATGGTCAAGGAGACCTTGGCCGCCGCCGATTCTCTGGAGGCCGACGGCATTTCGGCCGAGGTCGTCGATGTCGCCACCTTAAAGCCGCTGGATACCGAAACAATCCTTGCCTCAGTGGAGAAGACAGGCCGCCTGGTCATCATTCACGAAGCGGCCAAGACCGGGGGTTTCGGCGGCGAGATCGCGGCCCAGGTGGCGGAACACGGCCTGCTTCACCTACAGGCACCCATCGGACGGGTCTGCGGCTATGACGTGGTTCCTCCTCTGCCAAAACTGGAAGATGCCTTCCTGCCCAGCGAGGCACGCATTGTGGAGGCGGCCGAGAGCGCCGTGGCTTTCGCATGAAACAATTTACCCTGCCAGACCTGGGCGAGGGCCTCCAGGAGGCCGAAATCGTCGACTGGCACGTCGCCGTCGGCGATCAGGTGATGGGGGAGCAACCGCTTTTGTCGGTGGAGACCGACAAGGCGGTGGTCGAGGTACCGTCGCCCCATACCGGGCGCATTGCCAAGTTACACGCCAAAACCGGCGACATCGTGGCGGTGGGGGCGCCCCTGGTCGACTTCGACCAGGGAAAGGAGGCCTACTCCGGCACCGTGGTCGGTACCATGCCAAGTGGCGAGGTACGTATCGATGAAAGCGCCGAGCCAGTACGCCCCGGCAGCGCCAAGGTCAAGGCGACACCCGCCGTCCGCGCCCTGGCCCGCAAGCTCAACGTCGATTTAGGCGCGGTGGACGCCAGCGGCGCCAAGGGTCAGATCACCGCCGACGACATAAATCGTGTCGCCCAAGTGCTATCCGAGATCGAGCCCCCCGAACGCTTACGCGGCGTACGCCGCGTCATGGCGCAAAAGATGTCGCAATCCCATAACGAAGTGGCTCCGGCCACCCTTTGCGACGAGGCCGATGTGGAAAGCTGGCCCACGGGGACCGACGTCACGGCGCGTCTGGTACGCGCCATCGTCACCGGCTGCCAGGCCGAGCCGGCGCTCAACGCCTGGTACGACAGCACCGCCGCCAGCCGCCGGGTGCTGGAAAAGATCGACCTCGGCATCGCGGTCGATACCGAAGACGGCCTGTTCGTGCCCGTCCTGCGCGATGCGGGCGAAAGGGACGCCGACGACTTGCGGGACGGCCTGGTGGCGATGAAGAAGGACATCGGTGCGCGCGACGTGCCACCGGAGGAGCTGCGCGGCGCCACGCTCACGTTGTCGAATTTCGGCGTTTTTGGGGCCGGACGGTTTGCCGCCCTGGTTGTCTTGCCGCCCCAGGTGGCAATTATCGGCGCCGGGCACATCGCGCCCAGGGTCGTCGCAATCGATGGCACGCCCGGCGTGCGCCGGATGCTGCCACTCTCGCTCACTTTCGACCACCGGGTGGTCTCGGGCGGCGAAGCGGCCCGCTTCCTCGCCGCCATAATCAAGGATCTCGAGCAGACGGGCTGAGGCAAAGGGAAAGACGCCGGCACCGTTTTCCTCGCCGACTCCGCCTTGGGCCGAAGTTAATCTCTAGTCTGCGATGAATAAGAAATTAAGGGGCTGTCCCAGATAACCCATTTTGGGGGTTATCTGGGACAGCCCCTAATTCTATTTGCCCGGCGACTTGTCAAAATAATATTCCCGGGGACAGTATATACTTAATCCGTGAACAGTATACTTATTTCAGGTCTCCTTTCGGACGTTGATGGGCTGCGGGTGGCACTGGCACCTCTCCCGGCCCTTGACTTCGCCAAACACCTGCGGTTTATCGTTAGGACCGCCCGGGTACCCGCTTTTACGGTTCCCCAAGGCGGGTCGGGGAGCCGCCCAGGGAAACGCCCGTGACCCGGTATTCCATTTTCTCGCTGGCGCGCAATGCGCTTAGTCACCACGAAGGTTGGCCCGAGGCCTGGCGCAGCCCGGACCCCAAGCCGTCCTATGACGTGATTATCATCGGCGGCGGCGGCCATGGCCTAGCGACTGCCTATTATCTGGCCAAGGAACACGGCATTACCAATGTCGCCGTGCTGGAAAAGGGCTGGTTGGGTGGCGGCAACACGGGGCGCAATACCACCATCGTGCGCTCGAACTACGAATTGGAGCCCAACGCGCATTTCTACGAACATTCCATGAAGTTGTGGGAGGGGCTGACCCGCGACCTCAATTTCAACATCATGTTTAGCCAGCGCGGGGTCATCAACCTGGCCCACTCCGACCCCCAGGTTGATGCCTATATGCGACGCGGCAACGCCATGCGCCTCAACGGCATCGACGCCGAGTTCCTGGACCGCGAGCACGTTCAGGCCAAGGTGCCCATTCTAGATTGTTCCACTGACGCGCGCTTTCCCATCATGGGTGGACTTTTACAGCCGCGCGGCGGCACGGCGCGCCATGACGCCGTCGCCTGGGGCTACGCGCGCGGCGCCGATGGCCACGGCATTGATATCATTCAGAACTGCGAAGTCACCGGTATCAGCATCGAAGACGGGCGCGTCACCGGCGTCGCGACGACGCGTGGACCCATCACCGCCAAGAAGGTCGGCATGGCGGTCGCCGGGCACTCGGGCCACGTCGCCGCCATGGCCGGACTTCGCCTGCCCATCGAATCCCACGTCCTTCAGGCCCTTGTCACCGAGCCCGTGAAGCCGATCCTCGACACTGTGGTCACCTTCGGCGCCGGGCACCTCTATGTCAGCCAGTCCGACAAAGGCGAGTTGGTCATGGGCGGCGACATCGACGGCTATAACACCTACACCCAGCGCGGCAACTTGCCGATAATCGAACATGTGGTAGCCACCGCCGTGACGTTCTTTCCCATCTTCTCGCGCCTGCGCGTCATGCGCACCTGGGGCGGTACCGTGGACATGTCCATGGACGGCAGCCCGTTTATCTGCAAGACGCCGGTTGACGGGCTCTATCTCAACGGCGGGTGGTGTTACGGCGGCTTCAAGGCAACGCCGGCCTCGGGCTGGGTGTTCGCCCATACCATCGCCCAGGACCAACCCCATTCCTTGAACCAGGCCTTCACCCTCGACCGTTTCGCCCTGGGTCATACCATTGACGAAAAGGGTATGGGTCCGGTGCCCAAGGCTCACTAGGGGAGGAGAGCGAAACCATGTTCAATATCCGCTGCCCTTGGTGTGGTGACAGGCCCGAGATCGAGTTCTCCTATGGCGGCGACGCCAGCCGGTCGAGACCGGACGCACCCGAAACGCTCTCTGACGATGCCTGGCACGATTACGTCTTTATCCGCGACAACCCGGCCGGCCCCCATGCCGAATATTGGCAGCATACGGGCGGCTGCCGACAATGGCTGAGGGCGCTGCGCAACACCACGACCCACGAGATCCTGGCTACAGCAGCGCCGGGCGAGCCCCTGCCCCTGAGCGGGGAACGGAAATGAACGGCCAACCCTTCCGCAACGCCGAAGGCGGCATCATCGATCATGACCGATCGCTTGGCTTCACCTTCAATGGACGGCGCCATCAGGGCTTCGCCGGCGATACCTTGGCCTCGGCCTTGCTCGCATCGGGTGTCCGCCGGGTGGCCAGGAGCTTCAAGTACCACCGGCCACGCGGCATCTTCGCCGCCGGCGAGGAAGAACCCAGCGCCCTGGTCCAACTGCGCATAGGCGCCCGCACCGAGCCTAACGTCCGCGCCACCCGCGTCGAGCTATTCGACGGACTGGTCGCCAACAGCCAGAATTGCTGGCCTTCGGTGGATTTCGATTTAGGTGCCGGAGCCGCTTGGGTATCGCGCCTCATGCCGCCCGGTTTTTATTACAAGACCTTCAAGTGGCCGGGTCTTCTTTGGCCGGCCTACGAGCACGTGCTGCGAAAACTGGCCGGCATGGGCGTGGCGCCCCGCCAGGCCGACCCCGACCGCTACGAACACCGCTTCGCCCATTGCGACGTTTTGATCGTTGGCGGCGGGCCGGCGGGACTGTCGGCGGCCATTGCCGCGGGCCGTGCCGGTGCGCGGATCATCGTAGCCGACGACGGCCCCGAATTCGGCGGCTCGCTGGCGGCTGAGGCCGGGCCCATCGATGGCGCCCCGGCAAGGGAATGGGCGGCGGTGGCGGTGGCCGAGCTGACCGCCATGCCCTACGTTACCTTGGTGCGCCGCGCCTCGGTATTCGGTTATTACGACCACAACGGGTTGGCCATCTCCGAGCACGTGGCCGACCACCTGGCCGAGCCCCTGCCCTTCCAGCCGCGCCAACGCCTGTGGATGGTACGCGCCCGCCAGGTAGTGCTGGCCACAGGGGCGACAGAACGCTCGTTCGTCTTCGCCGATAACGACCGGCCGGGGATCATGCTGGCCTCGGCGGCACGCACCTACGCCAACCGGTTCGCCGTTCGTGCGGGGCGGCGCTGCGTCGTCTTCACCAACAACGATTCGGCCTATGGGGCGGCGGCCGACCTGGCAGCGGCGGGGATTGAGGTTGCCGCCGTCATCGATGCGCGCCCCGGCGATCCCGGCCCGGCGGCGGCCAAGGCCTTGGGCACCGGCATTGAGCGTCTGGCTGGCCATGCGGTTGTCGCAACGCGGGGTGGTGGTGCCCTAACCGCTGTCGAGGTAGCGCCACTGAACGAGTCAGGCGACAGTCTTGGCGGTTCCTTACGACGGTTCGACTGCGACTTGCTGTGTGTTTCCGGCGGCTGGAACCCGGCGGTGCAGCTTCATGCCCAGGCCCAGGGACGGCCGGTTTACGACGATACACTTGCCGCCTTCGTGCCCGGACCATCGGTCCAGGCCGAACGTTCGGCGGGATCGGCGAAGGGCACCTTCACCCTTGCCGGTTGCCTCGCCGACGGCATGGAAGCGGGTGCCGAGGCGGCGCGCCAAGCGGGCTTTGAGGCCGCCGAAACACCCCCGGTTCCGGCATGCGAGGACGAAGGCGAGGCGGCGCCGATGCGTGCGCTGTGGTCCGTTCCGCCGCCGCCCGGACTGCGGCGCAAGCGCTTTGTCGATTTACAGACCGATGTCACGCAAGCCGATGTCGAGTTGGCTTCGCGCGAGGGCTACAAATCGGTCGAGCATCTCAAGCGCTACACCACGCTGGGCATGGGCACCGATCAGGGGCGGACCGGCAACGTGCCGGGGCTCGCCGTCCTTGCCCGCTCTCTCGGTGCCGACATCCCGCAAGTCGGCACCACCACATTTCGTCCGCCCTATGTGCCGGTGACCATGGCGACCCTGGCCGGGCGCGAGATTGGCCATCACTTCCAGCCCGTCCGGCGTTCCGCCATGCATGGCTGGCACGAAACCGCCGGGGCCGCCTTCGTCCCGGCAGGACTGTGGCTCCGGCCCCAGTTCTATGCACGCCCCGGCGAGGGCCTGTGGGACGCCATATACCGCGAGACCGTGGCGGTGCGAACATCGGTCGGCCTGTGCGACGTCTCGACGCTCGGCAAGATCGACATCCAGGGCGCCGACAGCGCCGAGTTCCTCAACCGGGTCTACATCAACGCCTGGAGCAAGCTTGGCATCGGCCGCTGCCGCTACGGCGTCATGCTGCGCGAAGACGGCATCACCCTCGACGACGGCACAACCTCGCGCCTCGCCCGGAACCACTACTTGATGACCACCACCACCGCCAACGCGGGCGCCGTAATGGGGCACCTGGAATACTTTCTGCAAGTGGTGTGGCCCGAACTTGACGTGCATATCATCTCGGTGACCGAGGAATGGGCCGCTATCGCGCTGGCCGGCCCCGACAGCCGCAAGGTGCTGGAACGGCTGACCGACGATATCGACGTGAGCAACGAGGCCCTGCCCTTCATGGGCGTACGCGAAGGGACCTTCGCCGGCGTGCCGGGGCGGCTCTTCCGCATCAGCTTCTCGGGCGAGCTGGCCTACGAGATCAACGTCCCCGCCGATTATGGGCAACACCTTTGGGAAGCCATGCTGGAGGCCGGCAAGGAGTTCGATATCACGCCCTACGGCACCGAGGCCCTGGGCATCTTGCGCACCGAGAAGGGCCACGTTGTGGGCGGCGAACTCAATGGGCGAACGACAGCCGACGACCTTGGCTTTGGGCGCATGGCAAGCAGCGCCAAGGAATTCATCGGCAAGCGGTCCCTGAACCGCCCCGGCCTGACCGATGAAAACCGCAAACAGCTTGTCGGCCTGGTCCCGGCCGACGGCAAGACGGCCATCCCGCGCGGCGCCCAAATCGTCACCGACCCCGACCAAGCACTACCCAACCCGATGATTGGCGAGGTTACCTCGGCCTGCTATAGCCCTAACCTGGAGACGCCCATCGGCCTCGGCATCGTTGCCGCCGGGCGGGCGCGCATGGGCGAGACCCTTTATGCGCTTTCGCCGATGCGGGGTAAGAGGGTGGCAGTTACCGTCACCAACCCGGTGTTCATCGATCCCGAAGGAGAACGTCTGCGTGCCTGAGATGCCCCAACGCTGCTCGGCCCTTTTTGACGCTTATCAAACCGGCACCTTCGGCGCCGTGCCCGAAGATGGCCCAGGCATTCAACTGGCCGAACGCCGAGGGCTCGCCATCATCCATCTGGCCGGGCCGGGTGGGGATGAAAACTTCCGCACTGCCGTTAAGGGTTGCCTCGGCTGCGAGGCGCCGGTGATCCCCAACACCACGGCCACGGCCGACGGTCGCTGTCTTTTATGGTTGGCGCCAACGCGGTGGCTGTTGGTCTCGGCACGGGACGCACCGGGAGACCTGGAAAGAGATCTGAGCGCCGCCCTTGCCAGCCACTCGGGCGCCGTCACCGATGTCAGCAGCGGGCGTACTGTGATCCGCGTAACCGGTCGCGATGCCCGCCAGCTGCTGGCCAAGGGCTGTCCGCTGGACTTTCACGGCTCCCGCTTCAAACCCGAGAACTGCGCCCAAAGCATCCTTGGCGCCATCAATGTCCTTCTCCATGCTACCGGCGATGGGACGGCTATCGATCTCTACTGCGCTCGCGGTTTCGCGCTTTCGATGTGGGAATGGCTGACCGACGCTGCCGGCGAGTTTGGCTATAGCATCGACGTTGCCATCCAGGGGTAAGCGGCCAGGGCACGTGAAGAAACCCGGGAACAACACCCCGGTAATCGTCGATCAGCGGATCGAGGACAAAAAAATATAGACTGTTAAATTTTTCTACACCCTCGTTGCATATAGTTGCCAGCAGGAAACGATTGAAATGTTGTCCTGCACGGGGGAGCAATCATGTATTTGGCATCCAGGTTTATTCACGGCATCGGCTTTCTGGCGCTTTTCGCCGCCTGCATGATCTTTGAATCGCCGGTCTTGGCCCAAAATGTAATCCAGATGAACGACCGCGATGGCGACGGACGATTGTCGCGTCGGGAATTTCCCGAGCCGGATCAAGCATTTCACCGCATGGATCGCGACGGCGACGGTTTCTTGATCCCCGAAGAGATGGGCCGCGTTGGCGACAAGCGTAGCGGCCAATCCTCCGCGCCCATGCAGCCACAGAATAACCCCAAGCAAAGGCAAGGTCAGAGACAATCTCAGGCGCCGGCGGCGGCCAAAACGGCGCCGGCACGCTCGGGACCGCCACGCTTCGTCGATGTCCATATGCACCTTCATCCCCTCGGCCTCGACATAACCATGGGGGGCGGCGGCCGCTCACGGAAAGGGAGCAATGGCAGCATGGACGAAGCCGCCAACCTGGCCAAGGCCGCTGAAAATCTGGTTACGCGCATGGACCGGCAAGGCTTGGCCCAGGCGCTGGTTGTCGTCGTGCCATCGTCCAAGGGAACCAAGGAGATGGCCTACAGCAATTTGCGCGACGCCGTTCGCCGGCACCCTGACCGGCTGCGCCTCATGGGCGGCGGCGCCGTCCTTGGGGCCATGCTCTTGGACACCGCCCCGGGCGCCGTGACCGGTGAGCAAAAACGGCGCTTTCGCCAAGCGGCTGAAAAAATATATTGGACGATGGAGCCGCCGGCTTCGGCGAGATGATTTCTTATCACCTGTGCATGACCCAGCGTCACTCATTCAAGAAGGCGATGCCGAACCATCCGCTGTATCTACTGCTTGCCGACATCGCGGCTGAGCACGATGTGCCCATCGACATTCACATGGAAGCGGTCGAGACCAAGACACCGATGCCGGCTCGCCTGCGCCAGGCCTGCGACAAGAACCCAGCTGAGCTTGAACCCACCATCCCCGCTCTCGAAGAGCTTCTTCGCCATAACCGCAAGGCCCGCATCGTGTGGCAGCACATCGGCTGGGATAACACCGGGCAGATGCACCTGGCGTTGCTGCGCCGGCTTTTGACGGCGCACCCCAATCTATCCCTGGCCTTGCGGGTGCCGTCGCGCGTTTTGGATCAGAGTGGCCAACCCATCCCCAACCGCATCGTCGATGGCAACATGCGCGTGACGGAAGCGTGGATGCGGTTCGCCGACGAATTCCAGGATCGGCTGGTGATCGGCGCCGACGAGTTCATAAGTCCCAGCACCGCACCGTCGAAGATTGCCGCCTCGTTCGACACGACTTGGTCCATCATCGACCAACTGCCCGAACAAGTGGCGAGCAAGATCGGCGGCGACAACGCGCGACGTATCTATCGCCTTCGATAAACAGTAGCGAACCGAAGGCCTCTTAACCCAATTCGGTCTTGTGGAACGTGCCGTCCTTCATGACCGCTTTGAGGTAGGTCTCGGGCTTTTGCAAGACATCCAGGTCCTCCAGAGGATTTCCGTCGACCACGAGGAGGTCGGCGCGTGCTCCCGGCGCCACCACGCCTATCTCACCTACCATTCCGAACAACTGCGCCGCGTTGACCGTGGCGGCGCGAATGACATCGATCGGGGGCTGCACCTCGCCGCGAATAGCAAACTCAAGAAGCTGGTGGCGGTGCATGACGCCCAAGAGATCGGTGCCATAGGCCATGCGGACACCGCGCCGGTGGGCTAGTTCCAGGGCCGTCATGCCGGCATCAAGGACGTCAAAGACCTGGGCGTGCAGTTCGGCCGGCAAGCCGGCCTCGACGCCTTCGTCGGCAAGCGCCCGGAATGTCGAAAGTGTCGGTACCAAGATGGCGTCGTGCTTGAGAAACAGATCGGCGCTGGTATCGTCCATCAGATTGCCGTGTTCAATGGAACGTACCCCGCACTCCAACGCCCGGTTGACGGCGCGCGCCGTATAGGCGTGGCCGAGCACGTAAATCTCGGCCGCCTCGGCCTCCTCGACCGCGGCTGTCATCTCATCGACCGAGAACTGGGTACTGGAGATACGGTCGGTGGGCGAGGAGATGCCGCCGGCGACCATAAGCTTGATGTGGCGCGCACCCTTGCGGATTTCGTCGCGGCAGGCACGGCGCACCTCGTCGACACCGTCGCAGACGCGGCCTAGACCGGCGCAGCAAAAGCAGCCTTCGATGGCGTTCTCACCCGGACCACGCATGTCGCCGTGGCCGCCAGTCTGGGACAAGGCTTTGCCGCCGAAGAGCACCCTGGGTCCAGTGAAGTAACCCTCATCGACAGCCTGGGCGATGCCGTAGTCGGCACCTCCGGCGTCACGCACCGTAGTGAAACCCCGCATCAGCATGCCTTCCAAGATGTCCGCCGTGCGCGCCGAGACATAAAACGGCGACCACCGCATTAAGGCGGCGAAGTTGGCCGTTGCCGCGGTGATATGCACGTGGGCGTCGCACAGTCCCGGCATCAAGACCTTGCCGGCGAGGTCGATTTCGTCCGCTCCACCACCCTTGATCGGGCCGTCCGATACCTCGGCGATTAGGCCGTCCTGGACCAGAATGTGGCGGCCCTCCAACAGCGACCCGTCCACCGTATCGAGGAGCAAAGCGTTCTTGAACAACACATCGGTCATCGATCTCTCCTAGCCGTTCGCCGGGCGAGCAACGCCGGCGCCAGCAGTGCCGCGAAGGGGACCCCCGTGTCCAGGTCATCGTCGGTGTAATAGCCCTCCTCGTGCAGCATATTCACCGTTCCCAGGAGGATGCCGTCATACATGACAAGCAAATTGATTACCGAGCCGCACCCCAGACTCTCGATCAGTTCATGGTCATAGAAGGCCCAGCGGATATCGTCCAAGGTTCGGCCCAGATATGGCTGTTTGCCGTCCAGCACCCATTCGCCCCACGGGGTCGGCCCCATGGCTTTGCGGCCTTTCACCGGATAGGCCTCGGCCATGTTGGTGTATAGGCGCTCCAGATCACCCTCCTCCAGGTCGATCTCGAGGATGGTAAACAGCTTGTGGCCGATAACCTGTGACAGAGCATGCTCAACGGCATCGAACAACACCGTCGGTTGTCCCGGATCAGCCGCCGCCCGGGTTACTTCGCCAAGCGCCGTAAAGGGGTTGAGGCCGGGTGGTCGGGTCATGGGGCGATTGTTTCCGAATTGGAGAGGCTGTCAACCATGGGCCGGTGCTTACAACAGGCGGCGATAAACGAAGCGCGCAAAGACGGGCAGGAAATAGACCGGCACCTGGGAAAGGGCGACGAACAACAAGAGATCGGCGCCCCCGGCAGCGCCGGCCAAACCCCACATGATCCCCATGTTCCGGTTACCGGCGCAAAGACCCAGGCTCAACGCCACCCGCCGCCCCAGACGCCAGAAAACAAGCGCCGTGCCCGCCTGGTACCCTAGGTTGGTGAGGAAGGCGGCGGCTAGATAAGCAGCGCCGACCCATGGCTCGTTCGTTATCCTGTAGGCGACACCGTCCATCACCGCCACCGCGAAAATGAGCAGCATGAATACGTTGATGCTCTCGATCGTCGGGTCGACAGCGGCCAGGCGTCGAGTTCCGGCAACGCGGCGAATACCCCAGGCGACGGCGAAGGGAACGCCAAGGTAAAGCACCACGCGCCCGGCGAAATCCCAAGGTGAAACTATGACTTCCAGGTCGACCAGCCACAACGCCAGCGGTGCCAGGGTCAGGGGCAGCGCCACGGTGGATATCACCATGACGACGGTTGCCAGCTCCGCATCCAGTCCCAGCAACTGGGCAAATGTAGCGGACGAAAGCAGAGGTGCGGCACAGCCCCAGATCACGAGGGCCATGGTCAACCCCAACGGCAGGTGAAGGACCGTTGCCACGGCCCAGAGGAGAACGGGTGTGCCGACCACCTGCCAACTTGCCGCCGCAACGCCAATTCCGGGTCGCAGCAGGTACCCCCCGAGAATGGACCAGTCGAGGCGCAGGAGCGGCAAGGTCACGAGGACGACGATGGACGGTTCCAAAAGTGGCCGCATGACCGCTGCCAGATTCGGCACCAGCAGCCCAAGGAATATCCCAGCCGCCAGAAGCGCCGTCGCGTGGTCGCGCAGAATTGCGGGAACGAAGCGGAGCATGGAGTCAGATGTTCCCCTTGGGGGCGGCCCGCATCTTGGAGCCTTCGATCCTGGTCAAGACGAGGATATTGCCGCTAAGGATGGAAGCCAGGCCAACGACCGTCAAGACCGTCCAATGGTATCCTTCGAAGACGGTGGAAAGTGCCAGGGCCACGATTGGGAACAAGACCGCGGAATAGGCTGTTCTTGCAGCACCGATGCGGTCCAAGAGTGTCAGGTAGCACCAGAACCCGAAAGCCGTGGAGGCAACCGCTACATAGACCAAAGAGAGGATGTATTTGAGGGATGGATCGAAATCGAACGGTTGTCCCCGTACGAGCGCGATGAACACGGTGAACAGCGCCCCGTAAACCATGCTGTAGGTCATACATTGGACGATTGGCAGACCGTGTGCCTGGTTGCGCATCGCCGCCATATTGCCGAGCGAGGCTACATAGGTGCCTCCCAGCACCAGAACCAGTCCCAAGGTTGTGCCCTGTGAAAGGTCGAAGGCCCGCAACTCGGGCCAGAATACACAGGCAATGCCAACCATACCCAGCAACGCCCCCACCATCACCCGTCCCGGCACCGAGGTGCGGAAAAAAAGCGCGCCGTTTAGGATGTTCATCACCACGATGGTCGAAAAAGCCACCGCCCCCAGGCCACTGGTCAGATACTGGGTGCCGGCGTAGACGACGAATTGGTTAAGTGAAAAGAGCAAAACGCCCTGTAGAGCCATGAAAGCGTGCTCACGCCGCGAAAACCGCATTCCAAGGCGTGCCAGCAGGCAATAGAAGGTTAGAATTGTGGCCGCTATGATGAAGCGATAGGTAATCGAAGCTTCGGGCGCCACCACGCCGAGTTGGAATTTGATGCCCAGCCAAGCGGAACCCATAACCAGAACCGCGGCGCTATAGAGCAGAAAGTTCATCACAATAATCAGGGCGCGGCGCGGCTCTCACAGGAACGCCAACCCTATTTAGTTTCATCGGGGCCGGGCAGCTTGAAGATATCGACGGTCGTGACTCCGGCCTCGATCTGTTCGCGGACGGCCTGCTCGCTATCCAGTCTTGCCTTGCAGCGCACCAGCAGGTCGGCCTGAATGTCGCGCGGAACGACGGCAACCCCGTCGTCGTCGCCAACGATGATGTCGCCCGGCGCCACCGGACAACCACCGCACTGGATGGCGACGTTGATCTCGCCGCCCCAGGCCTTGTGTGGTCCCGCCGGAACGATACCCCGGCAAAACATCGGCACCGGCGACCGCCTGAGGTCGTCCAGGTCGCGGGCGCTGCCATCGATGACGACACCGACCACGCCCCTTTTGGCGGCGGTCAATTGCAGGAGCTCTCCCCACACGGCGTGATCCAAGTGGCCGCCGGCATCGATGATGATGGCGGCGCCCGGCCATGCCATCGCCGCCGCATGATGAAGCGCCAGGTTGTCGGCAACCATGGTCTTCACCGTCAGCGCCTCACCGGCGAAACCAAACCCGGGTGCCACCGATTTTATGGCCGCGGCCATCGTGCCGCCCCGGTTGCGTTCATCGCTAATGATAGAGGTCGGAATGGCCCGCCAGGCGGTAAGAACGCCAGCCTCGATATGCGGAATCTTTGGTTCGATGATGCGTAACATGGCTAGCCCTTCGGTAGGTCGAATAGCGCCGACGGCAACCACAGCGCAATCTGGGGAAATGCCGTGATGATGACAACCGCGACGCACATGAGGCCAAAGAACGGCAGCGCTGCAATGGCCACCCGACCGATTGGATGGCCGGTCAGGCCTTGCAAGATGAACAGGTTGAACCCGATCGGCGGTGTCATCTGTGCCAGCTCCGTCATAATAACCAAAAAGACGCCGAACCAGACGGGGTCGAATCCTGCCTGAAGGACCAGCGGCAAGGTGATCGGCAGGCTCATGACAACGATCGAGATGCCATCCAACAGGCAACCCAGAATGATGTAAAAGACCGACAGCACAACGATCAGTTCCAGGGGCGACAATTCAAGGATCGCAATGCCCTTGGCGATGTTGGCGGGGATGTGAAGATAGCCCATGGCGGTGGAGAGAAAGGCCGCCGCAATCAAGATAATGCAGACCATGCACGAGGTCTTCACCGCCCCCATCACGGAATCCCTGAAGACCGGCCAATTGAGCTGCCCCAAAATCAAGGTGACCACGAGGGTGGCCGTTACACCGACCGCCGCCGCCTCCGACGGCGTTGCCAGTCCCGAATAAATGGATCCCAGCACCAGGAACATCAGGAAGATCACCGGCAACAGGTTGACCGTGCCGGCAAGACGCTGGCCAAGCGTATAGTGCTCGGCAGCGACGGGAGAATACTCAGGCTTGGCGACGCATCGAAAGATGATATAGGTCGAGTAGAGCGCGGCCACCAGCAAGCCTGGGAAAACCCCGGCGGCAAAGAGCCGCGCGACAGAGACCTCACCCAAGATTCCGTAAATGATCATGACGATCGACGGTGGGATCAAGAGGCCCAGACTTCCCGCGCCGGCGAGCGAGCCAATAGACAGGTCGACGTCGTACTTGCGCCGCGCCAGCTCGGTCGTCGTGATCTTGCCGATGGTGGCCGTCGTCGCAGCACTGGAACCGCTGACGGCGGCAAACATGGTGCAGCCGAGCACATTGGTGTGCAAAAGACGTCCGGGGACCAAGTCGACCAGCGGCGCCAAGCCCCGAAACAAGCGGTCCGATATGTCGGTGCGGAAAACGATCTCGCCCATCCAGATGAACATGGGAATGGCCGCCAGCTCCCAGGTGCTGGCATAGCGATACATGATCTTGGTGGCGATGACCCCGATGCGGTGGGGCGACATGTCGAGGATCAGGGCCAAACCCGAGACACTGACCAAAAGCAGTCCGGCAAAAACCCACGTGCCGAGCCCAAGGAAGAGCAGCAACAAGCTCAGAACGATCAATCCGCCGACGACGGCTTCCACGAAAGAAGTCTCCCCTTGTTAAACGACTGGTGTTCCCGCCCCGGATGTTTCCATGCGGTTCGCGTTACTCGCCTGTCTCATCGGACTCGATTATCCGACCGCCCGTGGACAAGCGCACCAAATAGGCAAAAAGCTGAAGCGTGAATAGGATGTACCCGAGCATTACCAGACCCAACGGGATCCACACGGGAATCTCGGCGATGCTTGGGCTGACCTCGCCCCGCTCCCAGGCGCGCTGCCAGTCACGCCAGAAGTACCAGCCCAGATAGCCGATGACTCCCAAGGTCGCGACAACGCAAAAAACCTCGAGGCCGCGCCGCACCGCACCCTTTGTGCGGATGAGCACCAGATTAACGCGGATCAGCGCACCCTCCTCGAACGCATAGCCGAGCGCCAGGA
>JASLZL010000110.1 GCA_030754885.1 Rhodospirillales bacterium
ATCGTTTGCTGAATTTGGCTATAGATTTGGCTTGCCGTCACACCCGGTCGAACGGCCGCTAGACCGGCGGCGAAGCCTTCACTCACGGCCTCCGAGATACGGCGCTGTTCATCGGTCGGCTGAAAGATCTTAGTCCTGTAGAACGGGCTGTGGTGCCGGCCCACGGCACCGGAGGTTTCGATGGTTGTCGGCGCACTAGGTTCGATCTCGACGCCTTGCCATGATGAATGGGAACGGCCGGTCTGGGCACCGAACCGCACCACGGGCCACGTCGCGATCCATTCGCTACCGGCGTTGAGGAGCCCGGCCGCGACAACCGCTGCGACGTTAGCGTCGGTCTTGCCGAGTTGGGTTGCTTCCATGCCGGCTCGCATCGCTTCGACCACGATCCGGCCGGCTTCGCGATGGCAGGCAATTTCACTTGGCGACTTGATGATGCGGAGTTCAGCCACAATGGAACTGGCGTCCACCATCTCGGCGTCCGAAAGCACGTTCTTCAAAGTTTCATAATGTTCGACGGTAAGATAGATGGAGCTCTTCTCGATGCCGGTACGTCCTCCACCAAGGCCGTGTTTTTTCAGCAGATCGACGAAAACGTCCATCGGCGGGCGACCGCCGTCGTCGTAGGTGACCGCATCTGCGATTGGTGTGACATCTGCGATCCCCAAAAAATTTCCAAAATCCCTTAGTCGCGTCATGAAGACCGGAGGTCTGCCCAGCGGGACAGCAAGGACCTGATGGCCGGCGATGGCCCGGGTCTGGTAGCCCGACGCGTAGTAGATGCTCTCCGGGTCGTTGAGAATAAGCAGTTCGAGTTGGCGCGAATCCATCTCTTGGTGTATTCGCGCCAGACGTTCGTCATACTCTTGGCGAGTGAACGGATTTTGGATCATGCGCCTACGATGACCGTCCTTCCGGGAATCACCTTTGGCGCCGCGGCCCCGAATATCCCATCACGCGGCCGTGGCCTTCTGCCTTTCCAGCTTCTCACGCAAAGCAACCGTTTCAGCGAAGACCCGATCCAGGTCGTCGACGTGAAAGCCCGCCGCCAACTCGGGGCTGTGACGGGCCAATTCGTCGTGGAGCGGGCCGTGATACGTCACTCGTCCGTCGTCCACGGTCAGTCCGTTAATCTCCTCGAAGGCTTGGTTCCAGGCGATTGCCTCTTCGCGGCTGAGCCCGTCGGGCAGGTTCAACTCCAAGGTCCCGTTCTTAATCGTCGCTGGATAGCCACCGATGAGTCCGTGGGGGCCGGTCACGTGGCCCAGGTAGTCGCGATGGCCGGCATAGGCCAGAATGATAGGCATCGCCGTGCAGCCAGAGATGGGAATGGACGGCCCTTTGGTCAGCTGAACCCTGGTGAAGCGTTCGTAGACGTCGTCGATCTCGTTCCCTTCGATCCAGACGCGAGGCGGCGGCGTGCCGGCGCGCAGCTCGGCTGGGCCACGAAATGGCTTCAGGTTCTGATGGTGGGCCAGCACTTGGATCGGGCCGCGCTCGCGGATGCCAAGCTCGCCGGCGAAGACGGAGGCCAGGATCTCGATGTTGCCGCCGCCGCTAACGACGGGAAAGCCCATGGCCTTCAGGATCGCGTTAGTCACGTCGGGATAGCAGCAGTTCATGAACGTGGCCTTGCTGCCCGCCAGCGCCATCGCCTTGCCCATACGCGAGCCAAGCAGAGCCTGGACGACGACGGTGGAGCTCATACTTCCGACGGCGGCCAGCCGCCCCCACTCGGATGTGTCGATGACCACCTTGGATGGCTGCACAGAGGCCGCATGCACGATCACGTCCGGGTCCCATTCGGCAATTGTTTCAGCCACCGACTCAGGCGATTCCCAGTTGATGAACGTGGTATCGAAGAAAGCCGGTCGTTCCGCGATGGCGGCCCGCGCGTTGCCGGCTTGGCGCAGCCATTCCAACTGCCTCCCCTCCTCCACCTCACGGGCGGCAATGGTAATCTTGATCGGCTTCGGTGCGGTCAGCGCGATGTCATTGGTGAAGCGCTTGGCGAACATTCCCGTCCCGGTGACCAGGACATCGCATTTCTCGGACATGATCTCGTTTCCCCCATTTGAATGAGCGCGGTCAACCTGAAGCAAACATTCCTGACCGTCAAGCGGAGGCCAGATCAGAGCTGCCGGGCTACACGCGAGCCTTCAAAAATAGCCTGTTCGAGCTGGCGCGGCGCCCAGCAGTCGCCGATGGCGTGGAGTTCGCCGACTTGCCCCTTGAGCGCCCTGTAAATATTGCGTTCGGCCCGACCCTTGGAGCACAACACGATGCTGTCCGCCTCAATTTCCCGGGTGTCGCCATCGGTCCGCCTTGCCGTGACCCCGCCTTGGTGGATTTCGGTGATCTCTTCGAGCGGCGACATTTTGACGCCGTGCTTGAGCAACCGGTCATAGGTGGGACGCCACGTCAGCAGGTCCACGTCCATTCCGACAAAGAAGGTGCTGCTGACGATTTCGACGGTGTGGCCGCGTTGAGCCAAGGCTTCGGCGACGGAGAGCCCCATATGGCGGCCGTCCCAATCGCCGATCACAATGCGCTTGCCAAGTTCGGCTCCGGCCAGCACCTGGCGCGCCGTGAACACATCGGGTAGGTCCGAGCCCGGCACGTCCGGCTTGGCATCGACCGCCCCCGTCGCGACGATCACCACGTCGGGTGCCTGCGCCAGGACCTTTTCTGCCGTCAATTCGCTTTCAAGGCGAACCAGCGCGCCACTTCTACGGGCTTGCTGCTCCAACCAGGTAACGACCTGCAGATAATTTTGCCGGAACGGCGCGCGGCTGAACAGGCGCACCTGTCCGCCAAGCTCATCGGCGCGTTCATGCAGTTCGACATCATGGCCCCGCTTAGCGGCGACGCGCGCCGCCTCGAGCCCCGCCGGACCGCCGCCGATGATGAGCACGGACTTATAGTCGGATACCGGCGTCAGGGGCTCCCACTGGTCTTCGCGCCCACTGCGGGGGTTGTAGACGCACGATATATTGCCCACCCTCACCTGGCGATGGAAGCAGGCCTCGTTTCCATGGATGCACGTGCGGATGTCGTCGAGACGGTCCTCCATGATCTTGCGAATAATTGCCGGTTCGGCGATGTGGGCGCGGGTCATGCCCACCATGTCGGCGTGGCCTGCCTTTAAGACGGCTTCGGCTTCGCTGGGGTCGGCGATCTTGCCGATGCAGAAGACGGGTACGTCAACAGCGTCCTTGATGGCCCGCGCGTACGGCACCAGCGGCATTTGCGGAGACGAAATCGTTGGAAAGTGGATCGATCGGCTCATCATGCTGGAATTGGTGCCGGCGCTGATGTTGAGGAAGTCAAGCTTGCCCCACTTCAACATTTTGGTAGCGTAGCGAACGCCGTCTTCAAGGTTGTATCCGCCCGGGATTATTTCCGTCGCGCTGTAGCGGATACCGAGATTGAAATCCGGCCCAACGGCGGCCCGCGTCGCCTCCAGCACTTCGCGCGCCAGACGCAAGCGGTTCTCTTCAGAGCCGCCGTAATCGTCCGTCCGTTTGTTTGATTTTGGAGAGATGAACTCCTGCACCAAATTTCCGTGGGCGAAAGAAAGTTCAACGCCATCAAGGCCGCCTTCGCGGCAGCGCCGGGCGGCGGCGGCGAAGGATTGGACAATGACCTCAATTTCATCGATTTCCAGTTCGTGCGGAATGTCACGCGTGCGATCCATGGGAATTGGTGACGGCCCCAGCGGCGGCTGGCCATCGGCGCCCATCACGGTGTTGCAGCCCGAATGAGAGAGCATCGTGAAGACCCTGGCGCCTTCCCCATGAACCGCCTCTGCAAGGCGCTGATAACCCGGTATGATGCTGTCGTCGATGTTGCTTAAAAACGCGCCCGGTGTACCGGCCCCGATCGGCGCCCCGGTGACCCCTGTCGCTTCGATAATGATCAGGCCGATGCCGCCCCGGGCACGCGCCCGGTGATAGGCAATCAGACGATCGGAAACCTTGCCGCCGGCGGCATAGCCCGTGCGGTGGGCGGTCGAAAGAGCCCGATTGCGAACCGTAATGCCACCAATATCGAGAGGCGACAGGAGGTGTTGGAATCCGATATCGGACGTACCATCCATTATTTCGATCCGCTCTTGACCGTCCCACTGACCGGCCCGGGCGAAGCACCTAGCACTTCCGCTTGATGGGTTCCCAGCAAACCGCCGGCCCAGTCGACGCGTCCTGGGGTGCGGGTCAGCCTGGGGAAAAACCCTTGCATCTTGATCGACCCCAGTTCTTCGTCAGGAACCTCGATGATGGCGTTCCTGTCGACGAAGTGTTCGTTCTTGGATATCCGCTCGATGCCGAGCACCGGGGCAAGCGCCGCGCCCAGTTTTTCGAAATGCTCCAACACGAAGTCGAACGGATGGTTGATGATCCATTCGGCGATCAAGGCATCCAATTCGTCGGCGTTTTCCAGGCGGGCGGAATTTGTCGCGAACTTGGGATCGTCGGCCAGTTCCGGCCTTCCGATCGCAATCAATATCCGTTTGGCCGTGTTCGGCGTGCTACCCGATAGCGCCACATATTCCCCGTCCTGGGTTTGATAGACGTTGCGCGGTGAGGAGTAGTGCACGCGGTTCCCCATGCGCTTTTGGACATAGCCCACTTGGTCATAATCGACCACCGTGGCACCCAGTACCGAAAAAATGCTCTCATATATGGCAAGATCGATGACCTGGCCCTTGCCGCTGCGCTCGCGTTCGTGCATCGCGGTGAGCACCGAAAAAGCGCCATAAATGCCCGAGATGTGATCGGCTAAGCCAAAGGGGGGCAGCAAAGGCGGGCCGCCCTTTTCGCCATTGATGGCGGCAAACCCGGCCATCGCTTCGGCGACGCTTCCGAAGCCCGGCCGATCACGGTAGGGCCCGGTCTGCCCCCAGCCCGTCATCCGCAGCATGATCAGTCCAGGGTTGTCGGCGCTAAGCTGCTCATACCCCATATTCCATTCTTCCAGCCTGCCAGGCCGGAAATTTTCAATCACGACGTCCGCCGAGCCGGCAAGGTCACGTATGATTTGCTGGCTTTCCTCGGTATGAAGGTCCAGGACCACCAAGCGCTTGTTGCGCGCCAACCGCTTCCAATCCAAAGATGAATCATTCTTCTTGTTTCCCAAGGCGCGCCTGGGGTCGCCTTTGGGGTGTTCGACCTTGATGACGTCGGCGCCGAAATCGGCCAGCAACATCCCGGAAAAGGGCCCGGCAATGATGGTCGCGAGTTCCAGAATCTTGACACCCGCGAGAGGGCGATTATCCGTGTCCGACGGTGTGCGCCATGGTTGATCGGTCACGCCGGGTGAGGGTTTCGTCATCGGTCTCATGCCTTTCAAGCTGGGAAGAAAAATGCGGTTCAGCGGTCGGCAAGCCAGGGAATGGTGGAAGGGCCCAATTTTGGATAGACGAAGTCGCGCAATTCTCGCGCCTCGGCCTCGCTCAACGCCGGTGTTTCGTGAACATCGCTCGCCACGCGAAGCGGAAATCCGGTCGCCTCGCAAACCGTGTCGGGGCTCTCGCCGGGATGAAATGATTCAAGTTCGATCGCGCCGTTCAGAGGATCGATCCTCAGCACGGCCCGCGAGGTGATGATCTTGCTAGGCCCGCCGATGCGCCGTTCGCGCCGCCCTGCCCTTCCGGCGGCCGTTACGCAATCGACCTTTTTTACAAACACCCGCGGGGAATGTTCGGCGCGGAACAGTACGATGCGTTTGACCACCGAATAATAGATCGGCGCCGCGAACGCCCCCATAAAGCTCTTCTTGGTCCCATTGCGAACGATGTATTGCAGGTTGATGTTGGCGTGTTCGTCGATCTGAACGGCGGACAGGAAAAACAAGCCGACCTTGCCGCGCTGCGCAAGGGAGGTGAATTCGTGACTGCCAAACAGCAGCGGGCCACCGGGAAGGCTCCGCGAAACATTGATCGCCGAGGGTGCGGACAGACGCATCGCAAGCAACGCCCCGACCATGGGAATGGGAGATTCGACGCCAACGCCGAAACGCTCACCGTTGCGGATTTCCCGCGCGCAGAGAACGGCCATAAGCTCTTCGGGTGATGTCGTGTCAGGCATGGACGGAGACATCGGCATCGGCCTTTTGGGGCGATCGAAGTCCCTCGACATAGCGCACCATGCTGTCGGCCGACTTGGCCGCGGCGAGATAGGCCTCCACCGCGCCTCTATCCTCGGCATAATGTCTCGGACAGGCCAAGGGACGAGCGCCGCCCGGTGCAACCACGACAGCATCGAAATACATTCCGGGTATGACTTGCTCGTCCGCCGCCAAACCGTCCAGTGCGTCGTCCCGAATTTCCTCGACCGTCACGATGACGTGCCCGGCCGCCTGCACGATCAGACGGTCCTCGTTATGGATCGTTGTCACCACGTTGCCGTCGCGATCACCCCGCAAGGCGTGGATAATGGCGAAGTCGGGGCGCAGAGAAGGCGCGATGACGACCTCGTAGTCAGGGTCATAGGGGTCGTCGATCACCTTCAGCTCCGCACGCTCTGCCAACATGTCGGAACCGAATAGGCCCAAGATAGGTGTGAAGGAGAAGCCGGCCGCACCGGCCCTCAACTGCATCTCAATAAGGGGACAGGAGGACTCGATCAATCGGAGGCCTCCGTCTTCGACCGCCCGCAGATGATTGCGGGCCGATCCGTGACTGCCCAGCACGAAGGCCCCGGTTTCAACCACGCCGACACAGCCCGCCGCGATCAAAAGATCAACAGCGAAACCCGCGGTCGGAACCCCGATCACGTGCAGGCCCGTTCGCTGCTGACGGATCAACTCGCGCACCGCTTCCATCGGGTTGAATTTTGTGACAGCGACCGAAGCACCATCAGGAATGGCACCCATGGCATCGGCCAGGGTCGTCATGCGTGCGCTCAAGGACTCCTCCTGCATTATTTTTCGGAGATTACCCAACGGGCTCCCCGTTCGTCGACAATGTAGCAGATAAAGGCAACCCCGTGGAATCCGGGCGAAGAGGCCCGCGATTAAGAGAATGTTGTTGGCCCCGGAACGGCCGCTTGGTAGCCTCGCGCCGCTATTCGAGGAAAAATAAAGGATCAGACCCGTCATGAGTGGTGCCTTGGAAGACATCAGGGTTTTCGACCTGTCGCGCATTCTGGCCGGACCCGCCTGTACGCAGATTCTGGGCGATCTGGGGGCCGAGGTGATCAAGGTCGAACGTCCCGGCGTCGGCGACGACACCCGCAAATGGGGACCGCCCTACCTCAAGGACGCCGACGGTCGCGAAACCACGGAAAGCGCCTATTACCTGGCCATCAACCGCAACAAGCGCTCAATCACGCTCGATATCACCAAGCCCGAGGGCCAGGAACTGGCACTGCGCCTGATTGAGCATTGCGACGTCTTGATTGAAAACTTCAAGGTCGGCGACCTGGCGCGCCGCGGCCTCGGCTATGAGCAGCTTCGAGAGCGCTTTCCGCGCCTAATCTATTGTTCGATCACAGGCTTTGGGCAAACCGGACCTTACAAGGATCGTCCCGGCTACGACTACATGGCCCAAGCCATGGGCGGCATCATGAGCGTCACCGGAGATGCCGATGGCTCGCCGATGAAGGTCGGTGTCGGCATCGCCGACATCATGACCGGCATGTACGCAACATCGGCAATCCTGGCCGCGATCCACCATCGCACGGTCACCGGCAAGGGCCAGTATATCGACATGGCGCTCCTCGATTCCCAAGTCGCGTGGTTGTCATCGAGCGGGCAGAACTACCTGACCAGCCGCGAGCCCGTACCCCGGTTCGGCAACGCCCATCCCAACATTGTCCCCTATCAGGTCTTTCCCTCGGCCGACGGCCACGTCGTCATCGCCGCCGGCAACGACGCGCAATTCCGCCGCCTGTGCGACTTCGCCAACCTACCCGAGCTGGCCGACGACGAACGTTTCGCCACCAATGCGGCCCGGATACGCAACCGCGATGCACTGATCCCCCTCATCGAAGACGCCGTTGTCCGTCATCCGTCGGCCCATTGGCTGGAAGGATTGGAAGGGGTCAAGGTACCGGCCTGTCCCATCAACACCATCGCCCAAGTCTTCGCCGACCCCCAAGTCCGCCACCGGGGCATGGAGATCGCGCTGACCCACCCAGAGAGCGCGGCCGCCACCCCCTTGATCGCCAGCCCGATCAAGATGTCGGACACGCCGCCCGAATACCGCCGCGCGCCGCCGACCCTGGGCCAGCACACCGATGAGGTGCTGGGCGAAATGCTGGGCCTCGGGGCCGACGAAGTGGCTGCCCTTAGAGACGACGGCGTGGTGTGAGAGGGAGAGAACCGTGACCGACAAGGGCTATTACGACATCATCATCCGGGGCGCCACGGTCATCGATGGCTCGGGCGCTCCGGGAAGCCTCGCTGACGTCGCCGTGTCGGACGGGCGCATCGCCGACGTGGGCGAACTTTCCGGCCTTTCGGCCACCCGCGAGATCGAGGCCGGGGGCCTGGTCGTGGCGCCCGGTTTCATCGATTCCCACACCCACGACGACCGGCTATTGCTTTCCGATCCGACCATGGCGCCCAAGGCGAGCCAAGGCGTGACCACGGTGGTCGCCGGCAACTGCGGTATCTCGCTCGCGCCGCTCCGCGCCAAGGGCACACCGCCGCCGCCCCTTAATTTGCTTGGCGGCGAGGACTGGTACCGCTTCGGCTCCTTCGCCGACTATCTCGACCATGTCGACGCCAACCCCGCCGCCGTCAACGCCCTCTTCCTGGTCGGCCACATGACCCTTCGGGTCGGGGCCATGGACACCTTGGATCGCGGCGCCAGCGACCGCGAGATCGCAGCCATGCGCGAAAGGCTTGCCGAGGCCCTGGACGCCGGGGCGGCGGGGCTGAGCACGGGTCTCGCCTATGACCCCTCGCGCGCCGCCCCGACCGAAGAAGTCATCGCACTCGCCGAACTACTCGGCCCGGCGGGCGGCATCTATGCCACCCATATGCGCAACGAGAGCGACGCTGTCACCGAGTCGGTGGAAGAAACCCTCAAGATCGGCCGGTGCGCCGGGGCGCGGGTGGTGATCTCGCACCACAAGGTGATGGGCCGGCGCAATTGGGGCATGACCCGCCAGACCCTGGCGCGTATCGAGGAGGCGCGTGCCGGGCAACCGGTGGCCCTCGACGTCTACCCCTACGTTGCCTCGTCGACGGTGCTGAACCCGCGCACCGCAGCTAGTGCGACGCGCACCGTCGTGCTGAGTTCCGGGGCACGGCCCGACCTCGCCGGCCTTGATCTCGACGAATGCGCCCACCGCCTTGGCTGCACCGAAGCGAAGGCCATCGAGCGCCTGCAACCGGCGGTCGGGCTCTACTTTTCGATGGACGAAGACGACGTTAAGCGCGTCCTCGCCTACCCCGGCACCATGATCGGCTCCGACGGCCTGCCCCACACCGATATGCCGCACCCACGCCTGTGGGGCACCTTCCCCCGTGTCCTCGGCCACTATTGCCGTGAGCTCGGCCTGATAACCTTGGAAGACGCGGTGCACCGCATGACCGGCCTCGCGGCCCGCGAATACGGCCTATCCAAGCGCGGCCTGGTGCGGCCGGGCTACCACGCCGACCTGGTCATCTTCGATCCCAAAACCGTCGCCGACCGCGCCACCTTCGAAGACCCCATCCAACCCGCCGCCGGCATCGAGACGGTGCTGGTGGCCGGCATCCCCGTGTGGGAAGGCGGCCAACCGACCGGCGAACGCCCCGGACGGGCGCTGAGGCGGGGGGAGTTGCGCCCTTGCGGGGCGGCCGCGCCGGGGCGGGATTAATAGATATACTGTCCCCGGAATTCTGTCCGGAATTCCCATCTAGAGTTCCCGTTATAATGTTTATATTTGCGCCTTTTATCAATTCACAATTGCAACCTATTCGCAAATATGTTCCTGTATTCGGTGCCTGGGAGGAACCATGGTCATGGATTTGGAAACTATCTGGGGAGTATTGGGTAAGACCACTTTTATCAGGGAGGTTCGTTATGGCAGAACAGGGTACATTTAGGACGACAAGAAATTGCAGATCTGGAAAACGGGACGTCATCGTAGATCGATCAGCCAAGAGACCCCGGCGGCCAGTTGTCTACCGCGTTAGTTTCAAGGAAGCGGAAGTGGACGCAAGCCCGGTGCTTCAGGTCCACGCATTCGGCGTACCCGCGAATCCAAAAAAAGTTTCTAATTACGAGTTGAATCCGGGAAATTCTGTCGACGTGGTTGCTTGGAAGATCGAAATCTACATGGATTCGATAAAAGATAAAGCTGCGATTATTGGGACATATGAAGTGGTTTCTTGAATTTCCGGGGACAATGTATGAATTTCACGATGGAGGAATTCTCGGGGGAATTCAGGGGACAGTATACGTACTTACCGGAGATGTCCGGGCTGCCCTTCCCCATCCGAGCGGGATCAAACGGCCGGTTCCGTCCAGCCGGATGATGCACTAGCGTCCGGCGTTGACCCTTAGGTGCTCGCCCGTGATGGCGCTGGCGGTGTCGCTGGCCAGAAACAATGCCGTCTCGGCGATATCGCGCGTTTCGATCCTCTTGCGCAGTGCCGAGGACCGCACGAAGGTCTTGTCGAAATACTCATCGACGGAACGCCCTTCCGCCCGTGCCAGGTCGCCAGCAATGACGTCGATCAAACCGGTGCCGGCGACGGCGCCCGGACAGATGGCGTTGCACCGGATGCCATGGGCGCCGACCTCAAAGGCCACCGATTCGGTGATGCCGATGACGGCGAACTTGCTGGCGCAATAGGCGTTGCGCAGCGGCCCTCCCTTCAGTCCCGAGCCCGAGGACAGATTAATGATTGCGCCGCCCTGGCGCTTCATCAGCGCCACCGCGTGCTTGATACAGAGGACCACGCCGCGCACGTTGACGGCCATGGTCTCGTCCCAGACCGCCATGTCCTCGTTCTCGACGCTGACCGTGGGGCCGGGAACGCCGGCGTTGTTAACCAAGATATCGAGCCGCCCGTGGGCCTCGTCGCAGGATTTGAAAAGCGCCGCCACTTGGGCCTCGTCGGCGACATCGGTGACGACGGCCAGACCACCGATGTCTTTGGCCACGCGCTCGGCCGCGTTCCGCTGGCGGTCGGCGACCACGACCCGGCAGCCTTCTTCGGCGTAGAGCCTGGCAATCGCCTCGCCGATGCCAGCGCCGGCGCCGGTGACGACGGCGACCTTGCCGTCGAGCTTTCCAGCCATGCTCCCATTCCTCCTTCTTGACCGATGTTCCGGGAACACCATAGCAATTTCACCGGCGAGTCCGGTGGTCGCTCATCTTGGTTCGGAATGACGGATTGGGCGTCCCACGCAGGCGCGTCCTACTTCCCCTTCCCGGCCAGCGCCTGTTCGCGGATGGCGCTCAACGTCGTGCGGGTGGTGATGGCTTCGGGATCGATGCGCAGTTCCAGGACCGCGATGCGACCGGCGTTGAGCGCCCGGTCCAAGGCGGGGGCGAACTCATCGGTTTCCTCCACTACCTCGCCGAAGGCTCCAAAGCTCTCAGCATATTGGGCGAAGTCGGGATTGGTCAGGTCGGTGGCGATGGTGCGGCCCGGGTAGTGGCGCTCCTGGTGCATGCGGATGGTGCCGTACATATTGTTGTTGATGACCAAGATAACCGGCGCAATGCCGTAGTGGATGGCGGTTGAAAGCTCTTGGCCGGTCATCATGAAGCCGCCGTCGCCGACAAAACAGATCACCGGGCGGTCGGGTGCCGTCGCCTTGGCACCAATGGCCGCCGGCACGCCGTAGCCCATGGCGCCGCAGGTCGGGCCGAGCTGGCTGCGATAGCGGGAGTAGCGATAGAAACGATGCCCCCAGCCGGCGAAATTACCGCCGTCGGTAACGATGAGTGCGTCCGGCCCCAACCGTTCCTGCACAAGGGAAACAACCTTCGCCATGTCGAGCTTATTGGGTACGAAATCGGGCTTGAGCCACTCCACATAGTCCTGGCGCGCCGCCTTTGCCCAATCGCCCCAGGCCGTTGAGTCGACCGGTTCCAGCGCCTTCGCGGCCTCCGCAAACTGTGCCATGCCCGATGCCATGGGAAGATCCGCCTGATAGACGCGGTTCAATTCGTTTGATGTGGCGTGGATGTGGATGATGGTTTGCTGCGGGCGCGGCGGCGCCGGCAGCGTATAACCCTGGGTCGTCATCTCGCCCAATCTGGCACCCACCACTAACAAGAGGTCGGCGCCATGGATACGGTCAGCCAGAGCCGGATTGATACCGATGGCAACGTCGCCCATGTAGTTGGCATGATTGTTGTCGAACAGGTCCTGACAGCGAAACGATGCGCCGGTGGGGATGTTGTTGGCCTCGGCAAAGGCGACGATGTCGCGTGACGCCTCGGCGCTCCAACCGCCGCCACCGACAATCATGAGCGGGCGTTTCGCCGCCGCCAACAGGCGGCGCATTTCGTCCAACTGCCCCGGTGACGGGGCCGCGCGGATCACCTGATAGGGCCCCGTGTCGGCAACATCGCATTCCTCGCGCAGCATGTCTTCGGGGAGCGCCAGGACGACCGGGCCGGGGCGGCCGGAAACCGCCAAATGGAAAGCGCGGCTCAGGTATTCGGGGATGCGCTCAGGACTCTCGATCTGGGCCACCCATTTGGACATCTCGCCAAAGACGCGGCGATAGTCCATCTCCTGAAACGCCTCGCGGTCCTGCTGATCGCGCGCCACCTGGCCGATGAGCAAAACCATCGGCGTTGAATCCTGAAAGGCGGTGTGGGCCGCGATGCTGCCATTGCAGGCGCCGGGACCGCGGGTAACGAAGCACACCCCTGGATTTCCGGTGAGCTTGCCGTGAGCTTCGGCCATGAAGCCGGCGCCGCTTTCGTGGCGGCAACTGATCAGACGGATGGAGTCGCTGACATCGTAAAAGGCGTCGAGCGCGGCGAGATAACTCTCGCCGGGGACACCAAACACCGTGTCCACCCCATGGACGCCAAGGGCATCGACCAAAATACGGCCGCCGGTTCGCAAATTAGAACTCTTCGACATACCTCTTTAACTCCATCTTTCACTAGGTATATTCGGGCATTGTTTGGCATGCGGAAAGCAAAACGGCAACCCCCGGCGCCCTCGCCAGTGTTGATCGCGCCCCTTGGTCGGTTGTATTCAACGGTGGGGGACTCGAGTACGTTGCCAAGCGCCCTGCCTCTCCCGCGGAGAACTCGCCAATGGACTTCACCCTACCCGATGAAAGCGCCGCCGCCGCGGAGAGCATGCGCCAGTTCGCCGAGGCCGAGATATTGCCGGCCATCAACGATTACGAAGAGCGCCAAGAGTTCCCCCACCCGATCATCGAGAAGATGGGCGCCGCCGGTTTCTTCGGCGCCGCCTTTCCCGAAGAGCTTGGCGGCAGCGACATGGGATACCTGGCCGTGGCGGCGATCGCCGAGGAGGTATCGCGCCTGGCGCCGGAATTCGGTTATGCCATGAACATGCAGGCCATGACCTGTCCGTTCACCATCTATAACTGGGGCACCGCGGAGCAGGTGCAGCGCTTCGTGCCCGACCTCATTGCCGGGCGCAAGATCGGCATGTTCGCTCTCTCGGAGCCGGGCGGTGGATCGGATGCGGCGGGATCGATGAAAACGACCGCGCGCCTGGACGGCGATACATACCGCCTCAACGGCTCCAAACAATGGATCACCTTTGCCGACGCCTGCGATACGGGCCTCCTGTTTGCCAAAACCGACCCCGACGCCGGGCATCGCGGCATCACCGCCTTCATCGTCGAGCCCAGGTCCCACCCTGGCTTCACGGCCAATCCCATCGAGATGTCGGGACTGAGCAAGTGCCTGCGGTCATGCGCCATCTTCCTCGACGACTTTCCTGTGCCCGCCCGCAACCGGCTGGGCGAAGAGGGCGGAGGTTTCAAGATCGCCATGAACGCCCTTGAATGGGGTCGCCTTACGGTGTCGGCCAGGCTTGTCGGCCTGGCTCAGAGGTGCCTTGACGAAGCCAGCCGCTACGCAACAGAGCGCATCGTCGGCGGCCAGGCCATCGGACGCTACCAGATGGTCCAGCATCTGATCGCCGACATGACGGTCAATGTCGAGGCTGCCAGGCTCATGGTGCGGCGCATGGCCTGGACCATGGACCGGGGCGAGGCATCCAACCGCGCCGCTTCGCAGGCCAAGTATTTCGCCGGCATCGCAGCCAAGCACGCAGCCCTTTCGGCGGCCGAGATCTTCGCTGGCTATGCGCTGGCCGACGAATACCCGATCTCCAAAATAACAGCCTACGTCAACATGCTGTGCATCGGCGAGGGCACGCCCAATGTCCAACGCATCCTCATCGCCGAGGACACGCTGGGCTACAAGGACGCCAATCGCCACCCGGTGCGCAACCCCAGGGGCAAGAGCTGAAGCGGCACCCCTAACGGCGCTGGTCGAAGCGTCGCCCCACCAGGGCAGCGGCGATGTTGATCTTTTGGATGTCGATGGTGCCGCCGGCGATGCCCCAGCCCCAGGCGTCGCGCAGGCGCCGTTCCATGACGTATTCCTTGGAATAACCGTATCCGCCCATGAGCTGGACCGCGGCGCCGGTAACCTCTCGCGCGATCTCGTTGGCAAAGCACTTGGCGAGGCTTGAATCAAGAACGCTCGGCAGGCCCGACTCCGTGCCGGCGGCGGCGCGCCAGATCAGGAGCCGCGCCGCCTCAACGCGCATCGCCATTTCGGCGAGTTTGAGCTGCACGGCTTGAAACTCAACGATGGGTTTGCCGAATTGGTGGCGTTCCTGGACGTAGGCCAGCACGTCTTCGAGGGCGCCCGCCGCCTGGCCGAGGGCCATGACGGCGTTGCCGCAACGCTCCAGATCGAAAGCCTCCATCAATTTGCGAAAACCGCCGGCGGGTACGATCAGGTTCTCGGCCGGCACCCTGGCATCCTGGAAGACGACATCGGCCGACGGGATGCCGCGAAAGCCCATCAGGCGTTCGCGTTTACCGAACGAGACACCGGGCCGGTCACGCTCGACATAGACGGCGCCGATACCCTTCGCCCCCAGTGCCTCGGATAGCCGGCAATAGACGACGTAGCCGTCCGCGTAGCCGCCGCCCGAACACCAGCGCTTGGTGCCGTTGAGGACGATGTCCCCGCCCTCGATGACGCCGGTGGTCCTGAGATCGGTAAGCGCCGTCCCCGCCTCGGGCTCCGACATGGCGACGGCGACGACGATCTCGCCGGCGCAGACGCGGGGGATGACACGGCGCTTCAATTCAGGCGCAGCGAAGTGCTCA
This sequence comes from Rhodospirillales bacterium, assembly GCA_030754885.1. Classification (GTDB taxonomy): domain Bacteria; phylum Pseudomonadota; class Alphaproteobacteria; order Rhodospirillales; family JASLLZ01; genus JASLLZ01. Next base: position 15,296 of record JASLZL010000110.1, read on the forward strand.
ATGGCGCGTACCGGGCCGACGGAGGATTCGAAGATGGGGAAGGCAACCGCCGACGAGACCCGGGCAAACTCTTCAAGCACGATCAGCGCCTCCAGATTGCCGAGGCCCAAGCCGCCCAGGTCGGCGGCCACGTTGATGCCAAGGAAGCCCATGTCGGCATAGCGCCGGCGCCATTCGCCCGACAGCGGCTCATCCGTCGCCTCGGCTTCCTCGGCAACGGCCGCCAATTCGGTACGGGCGAAACGCCGTGCCGTATCTTGCAAGCGGCGCTGATTCTCGTTGAGGTTGAAATCCATACCCCTATCCCCTCTCGTCCTGCCCCAAGGGAGTCCTAAGCGTCCCGGGCACTTCGGGCAAGAGCCTAAGAGGATGGCCGCCGAACGTGGGCCTTGATATGGTGCCCCACCTTCGGCCCAAGCGATAGCTATGACAGGAATAGAATCATGGACGGCGCACTTGCCGGCATCCGCGTCTTTGACATGACCCGCGTTCTCGCCGGGCCCGCCTGCACGCAGATTCTGGGCGACCTGGGGGCCGAAGTGATCAAGGTCGAACGCCCAGGTGTCGGCGACGATACGCGCAAGTGGGGACCGCCGTACCTCAAGGATAAGGACGGCCGCGATACCACGGAAAGCGCCTACTACCTGGCGGTCAACCGCAACAAGCGTTCCATCACACTCGACATCACCAAGCCCGAGGGCCAGGAACTGGCGCTGCGCCTGATTGAGCATTGCGACGTCTTGATTGAGAATTTCAAGGTCGGTGACCTGGCGCGCCGCGGCCTCGGCTATGACCAGCTTCGCGAGCGCTTTCCGCGCCTTATCTATTGTTCGATTACCGGCTTTGGGCAAACCGGGCCTTACAAGGAGCGTCCCGGCTATGACTATTTAGCACAGGCCATGGGCGGCATCATGAGCGTCACCGGCGAGCCCGACGGCCGGCCGATGAAGGTGGGTGTCGCCATCGCCGACGTCATGACCGGTATGTACGCAACGACGGCGATATTGGCGGCCCTGCGCCACCGCGATGCGACCGGCGCCGGGCAGCATATCGACATGGCGCTCCTGGACAGCCAACTGGCCTGGCTGGCCAATGTCGGCCAGGGCTATCTGGTCAGTGGCGAGGAGCCGCCCAGGCTCGGTAACGACCATCCCACCGTAGTTCCCTATGGGGTGTTCGGTGCAGCGGATGGTCCCTTTGTTCTAGGCGTCGGGAACGACTCGCAGTTCCAGCGTTTTTGCGCCTTCGCCGAGATGCCCCAACTGGCCGAAGAGCAAAAATTCGCTACCAACACGTCCCGGGTGCGCAACCGAGATTCCCTGATCCCCCTCATCGAGGCCGCCATTGCCCGCCATCCGATGCGTTATTGGATCGAGGGATTGGAAAAGGTCAACGTGCCAGCGTCGCCCATCAACACCGTGGCCCAGGCCTTCGCCGATCCCCAGGCCAAGCACCGGGGCATGGTGAAAGAGATTGGCCACCCCCTGTCCGAGAAGCCGCTACGCATGACAGCCAATCCCATCCACATGAGCCAGACGCCGGTGGAATATCGCCACGCACCGCCGACGCTCGGCCAGGATACCGAAAGGGTGCTGGCCGACGTCTTGAACATAGGCGGCGCCGAGATTACGGAACTGCGTAAGCGCGGGATCGTCTAAAGGCGAATCGGCATGGACCGAACGAGGGCCAGGGAAACACCCACTAATTAGGATGCTTGCGTTTCCATTCCCGCGCTCGTTCATGTGCCATTTCAATTTGTTCCGCCGTCATTTCTCTTTCGACTTCATAGCGGGTGTAGCGCTTATTTTCCTTGCCGTTGGTCGCCGAGATATTGAACCATGCGTGCGCTTGCACCCAATCTTGGGGGGCGCCCTTGCCCTCGGCGTACGCCACCCCAAGATTATATTGCCCGCCCGCGTTTCCTTGTTTCGCCGCCCGCCTGTTCCAATCGACCGCTTGCGCGTGGCTTTGAGCGACACCCGTGCCCAATAGGTACATCTGCCCCAGATTTTTTTGCGCCGGCGCATATTCGCGCTCGGCTGCCTGGCGGAACCACCTCACCGCCTCTTCGTAATCGCGGGCAACACCCTTACCCTGAACATAGACCAAGCCAAGTTCATTCTGCGCTTTCAGGTCTCCTTGTTCCGCCGCATCGCGAAGTTCCCGCGCAGCACCGGTGGTGCCGCCAAATCGGTCATAGAGCGTTCCCCCGCCATACAGCAGGCCCAGGAACGCCACCACCACCGCAATATAACCTCCCACCGTTTTGAGATGCTTTTCCATTGTCGGAATTCCCCAACGTCCGCGAGAACCCTATCGTACAGGGACGACCTTAGGCCCCACTTCGAAGCCGGCCCCCAAATTTTAATCTTAGTTAAATTCTACTGTAAACAGCGTGGGATGAGTCCCACTAACCCACGGATATCATGGTGGGCGGTGACGGGCTCGAACCGCCGACTTCCACGGTGTAAACGTGGCGCTCTACCAACTGAGCTAACCGCCCGGCCCAAAATGCCGCCACTCAAGGTACAGGGGCTAGGCGCTAGGACGCAAGCGGCGCGCACCACGAATGTCCAGTTCCAAGCGCCAAAACGACAATGCCGGCTGTCCTTGCGGATACAGCCGGCATTGCTTTCGTTTACGAGACGTAAGGCCGATTAGTTAACCAGGCCCTTCAGCCCTTTACCAGCCTTGAATTTCGCTTGGTTCGAGGCGGCAATCTGAATCCTCTCACCCGTCCGGGGGTTGCGACCTTGAGTCGCCTTCCGGTGTGAGACACTGAAAGTCCCGAAACCCACGAGGCGGACTTCCTGGCCACCCTTCAACGAGTTGCCAATCGCATCGAATACGCCATCGACAGCCTTGGCAGCATCGGTTTTCGACAACCCCGCGCTGCTTGCAACGGTAGCAATAAGATCATTCTTGTTCAACTTCTGCCCCCCTCTCCTGTCAGTGAATGAAAATCTTTATGGAGCTCCTTACCCTATGCCCGGAAATGCCTGGGCGGATGCCAGTCTAAAGCGCCGAGATCGTATACGTCAATCGAAGAAGGGGACTTTTCCCCAGGTTTTTGCGGTTTTAGGCCTAATTTGGGTGCTCCCAGCGTTCCACGCGGTCCCGACGACGACACGAGAGGCCCACTCTTCAAGCCCATTACGTCGAAAGGTACTAAATCTGGTAGTCGTGGGTGGCCGATTCGGTGTCGTCCATGAGTGCCGAAGACAGAAGTCTCCGCCGACCACAATCAGTGCTTAACGATGCCTCCTAGGTCGTCATCGTCAGCATTCGCGCTGGCTACAGCGGCGGCCTCTTCCACCTCCTCGTCCCACTCGATGGGCGTCAGAGGCGAGACCAGTGCATGTTCAAGAACATCATCCACGGTACTGACCGCAATAATCTCCATGCCCCGTTTCACATTGTCGGGGATATCGGCCAAATCCTTCTCATTGTCCTTTGGGATCAATACGCGGGCAAGACCGCCGCGTAGCGCCGCCAGCAATTTCTCCTTGAGGCCGCCGATGGGAAGTACGCGTCCACGCAAGGTGATTTCGCCGGTCATCGCCACATCCTTGCGAACGGCGATTCCAGTTAGAACGGAGACAATCGAGGTCACCATGCCAACGCCGGCCGACGGGCCATCCTTGGGTGTCGCTCCCTCGGGCACATGAACATGGATGTCACGCTTGACGAATGTTGTCGGCTTGATGCCGAATTCGACCGATCGCGACTGCACGAACGATTTCGCGGCCTGAATGGATTCCTGCATGACATCGCCCAACTTACCGGTGATCGTCATCCTGCCCTTGCCCGGCACGATCAAGGCCTCGATTGACAACAGTTCTCCACCGACCTCCGTCCAGGCCAGCCCCGTCGTTATACCGACCAGATCCTCTAACTCGACCTCGCCGTAGCGGTAGCGTCTGACGCCCGCGTATTTATTCAAATTGCGCCGTGTGATGGCCAACGTCGTCACGTTGCCCATGAGGATTTCCTTGGTCGCCTTGCGGGTCAGGTTGGCGAGCTCGCGTTCCAAATTTCTGACGCCCGCCTCACGGGTGTAGTAACGGATGACGTCACGTAGCGCCGCATCCGAAATGGACCATTCACCGTCCTTCACGCCATGTGCCTTCATCTGCTTTTCGATCAGGTGACGCTTGGCGATCTCCACTTTTTCATCCTCGGTGTAGCCTGAGAGGCGGATGACTTCCATGCGGTCGAGAAGCGGCGGCGCCATGTTGAGCGTGTTGGCCGTGGTCAAGAACATGACCTCTGAAAGATCGTAGTCGACCCCCAAATAATGGTCGTTGAAGGCGCAGTTCTGCTCGGGATCGAGAACTTCTAGGAGCGCCGAGGCCGGATCACCCCGCCAATCGTGTCCCAGCTTGTCCACCTCGTCGAGCAAAAACAGTGGGTTGGACGACTTGGCCTTTTTCATTCCCTGGACGACCTTGCCCGGCATGGAACCGATGTAGGTGCGCCGGTGGCCGCGAATTTCGGACTCGTCTCGCACGCCGCCCAGCGACATCCGCACGAAGTTGCGGCCCGTGGCCCTTGCTACCGATTTGCCCAGAGAGGTCTTGCCGACACCAGGCGGTCCGACGAGGCAGAGGATGGAGCCACCGATCTTGTTTGTGCGCGTGTTAACCGCCAGGTACTCGAGGATGCGCTCCTTGACCTTCTCCATGCCGTAGTGGTCGGCATCGAGGATCTCGCGCGCCAACCTTAGGTCTTTCTTGTTTCGAGTACGCTTTTTCCACGGGATACTAAGCATCCAGTCGAGGTAATTACGTACCACCGTAGCTTCGGCCGACATGGGGCTCATGCCACGCAATTTCTTAACCTCGCCCAAGGCTTTCTCGCGCGCCTCCTTGCTCAGCTTGGTCTCCTTGATCCGCTCTTCCAACTCGGTCGCTTCGTCGCGGCCGTCCTCGGTCTCGCCCAGCTCCTTTTGGATCGCCTTGAGCTGTTCGTTGAGGTAGTACTCGCGTTGGGTCTTCTCCATCTGGCGTTTGACGCGCGAGCGAATTTTCTTTTCCACTTGCAAGACGCCGATCTCGGATTCCATGGACGAATATACGCGCTCCAGCCGATCAGCAATCCTATTTGCTTCCAAAAGCTCCTGTCTCTCCGAAATCTTAAGCGCCAAGTGGGACGCTATGGTGTCCGCCAGCTTGCTCGAGTCGTCAATCTGATTGATCGACACCAAAACCTCTGGCGGGATCTTCTTGTTCAGCTTGATGTATTGCTCGAACTGAGAAACCGCCGTACGCGACAACGCCTCCAACTCGCCGCTGTCGCCAGTATCCTCGGCAATAATCTCGGCCCGGGCCTGAAAAAAGTTCGAATTATCGGCGAATTCCGTAATGCGCGCCCGGTGGCCGCCTTCGACCAACACCTTTACCGTGCCATCGGGCAGCTTGAGAAGTTGCAGCACCGTGGAGACGGTTCCGACCTGATATATATCATCGGTGGTAGGATCGTCTTGGCCAGCATTCTTCTGGGTGACAAGAAGGATTTGCTTGTCATCCTTCATTACGTCTTCCAGCGCATGAACCGATTTCTCCCGCCCCACGAAAAGCGGCACGATCATGTGGGGAAACACCACGATATCGCGGAGCGGAAGAACGGGGTACAAGGCGCCACTGGTGCTCACTGATAGGGTCCCTCTCGCTCAGGATGGCCCCGGCCACGGGATGCGGTCCGGTATTGTTGCTCAGACGTCCGTGTCAAAAGTGGGTTCCAACAGCCGCCCGGTCAAGTCCCGGTGCGCCGTTAGGCACTGGTTCCCACGTCGTCCCGCCTGTCGGCATAGATGTAGAGCGGTTTTGAGCGCCCTTCCGAGACCTCGCGGTTGATAACGATCTCCTCGACGCTTTCCAGGCTGGGCAACTCAAACATGGTATCCAAAAGGATGCTTTCCATGATCGAACGCAGCCCACGCGCACCCGTCTTTCGTTCGATAGCCCGCTTGGAGATCGCCACCAGCGCATCCTCAGAAAAGGTGAGGCGAACGTCTTCCATCTCGAACAATCGTTCGTATTGCTTGACCAGGGCGTTCTTGGGCGTCGTTAGAATCTCGATCAGCGACTCCTCGTCCAAGTCGTCGAGGGTGGCGATGACGGGAAGCCGCCCGACAAATTCCGGGATAAGGCCAAACTTCAATAGGTCCTCGGGCTCAATGTCACGCAGAATTTCGCCGGTCTGGCGCTCATCAGAACCGCGCACGTCGGCGCCGAAACCCATGGAGGCCCCTTTGCCGCGCGCCGTGATGATCTTATCCAGGCCCGAGAACGCGCCGCCGCATATGAACAAAATATTGGTGGTGTCGACTTGCAGGAATTCCTGCTGGGGATGCTTGCGTCCGCCTTGTGGCGGCACGCTGGCCACCGTGCCCTCCATGATCTTCAAGAGCGCCTGCTGGACACCTTCGCCAGAGACATCGCGGGTGATCGAGGGATTGTCCGACTTGCGCGAAATCTTGTCCACCTCGTCGATATAGACGATGCCGCGCTGGGCACGCTCAACGTTATAGTCGGCTGACTGCAGCAGCTTGAGGATGATATTTTCGACGTCCTCGCCAACGTACCCGGCCTCGGTCAGGGTCGTCGCGTCAGCCATGGTAAACGGCACGTCGAGAATGCGCGCCAAGGTCTGGGCGAGCAGGGTCTTGCCACAGCCGGTCGGACCGATGAGAAGAATGTTGGACTTGGCCAATTCCACGTCGTTGTTTTTGGATTCGTGGTTGAGGCGCTTGTAGTGATTATGAACAGCCACCGACAGCACGCGCTTGGCGTGATCCTGGCCGACCACGTAATCGTTAAGCACCGTGCAGATATCGAGCGGGTTGGGGACGCCGTCGCGGGATTTGACGAGGCTCGTCTTATGCTCCTCGCGGATGATGTCCATGCACAGCTCGACGCATTCGTCGCAGATGAACACTGTCGGTCCCGCGATCAGCTTGCGAACCTCATGCTGGCTTTTGCCACAGAACGAGCAATAGAGGGTATTTTTGGTATCTTCGCCAGTGGGCGTGCTCATGGGAACCCCGTTGTTGCGGACCGCCCGCGCCGGTTCATGTTACCCGGATGCACGACGCGCGCACAATGTAAATATCCGATCCTTGGTTGACATAACCTTAATTCTCTTTCCGGTCATTACCCTCGCTGCCCGCCCCGTCCTCATCGTCGAGCGGAGGGCGGCTAGCCACCACCTCGTCGACGATGCCAAAATCCTTCGCCTCCTCGGGTGTCATAAACTTATCGCGCTCAACCGCTGCCTCAATATCCGACAAGGGCTGGCCCGTGTGATTTACATATATGTTGTTCAACCGGGATCGTAGCGACAAAATTTCGCGCGCCTGAATTTCGATATCGGTCGCTTGGCCTTGCACGCCGCCGGACGGCTGGTGAACCATGATGCGGGCATTGGGAAGCGCGTAGCGCTTGCCAGGGGAACCGGCGGCAAGCAACAACGAGCCCATGGACGCCGCCTGACCGATGCAAACAGTGGAAATATCGGGACGGATGTACTGCATGGTATCGTAAATGGCGAGGCCCGAGGTAACGACGCCCCCCGGAGAGTTGATATAAAACGCGATATCCTTGCTGGGATTCTCCGATTCGAGGAAAAGAAGCTGCGCTGAGACCAGGCTGGCGACCCCATCGTCGACACCGCCAGTGAGGAAGATGATGCGCTCTTTCAGCAACCGCGAATAGATATCATAGGCGCGCTCCCCCCGGTTGGTGGTCTCGACAACCATGGGGACCAGCGTGTTCATAAAAGTCTGGGTCCGTTCGCTCATGGGAGGATTGTCCTTTGTCACTATATCGGGTGCACCCGGGCTGGGCACTTCACGGTCATTCGCCTTTCTTGGCGGCCTTTTTCTTCGGCGCCGCCTTCTTGCGCTTCGCTGGTGTTTTTTTGGCAACGGCCTTTTTTTCGTCAGGGTCCTTCATCAGCTCTTCGACGGGAACCGTCTTATCGGTGATATTGGCCATCTCGAGGATGAAGTCCACCACCTTTTCCTCGTAAAGCGGCGCCCTTAATGATTGAAGTGCCTCGGGGTTCTTGCTGAAGTGCTCAAGAACGGCTTGCTCCTGGCCCGGATAGCGCTGGGCTTCGGCATTCATAGCCCGGTTCAGGTCTTCTTCGCTCACCTCGATATTGTTCTGGTGGCCGACTTCAGCCAGCAACAAGCCCAGGCGTACCCGACGGTCGGCCATGACGCGGAATTCTTCCTTGATCTCGTCATCGCTCTTTCCGGCGAATTCGTCTTCCTCGTGATCATGGTCATGATCGTGGTCGTGGCCTTCACCCTTGCGGTGTTCGTCGTAGTGCTGCCAGATTTGCTCAAACTCGTGCTCGGCCATGGCCGGCGGCACCTCGAAAACGTAAGTCTCGGCAAAGACATCCAGCAGATCGCGCTTGAGCCGAGACCGCGCGATGGTCCTGAATTCCCGCTCGTGCTTCTCGTGGATCGAGCGCTTAAGATCGTCAAGTCCGTTCAGGCCCACCTTCTTGCCCAGTTCATCGTCGATCGCCGCCGGTCGGGGTTCGCGCAGTTCACGCACGTGAACATCGAACACAGCGTCCTTGCCGGCCAGCTCCGAAGCGCCGTAAGTCTCCGGGAAGGTGATCTCGACCTTTACCTTGTCGCCCACCTTGGTGCCCACCAATTGATCTTCAAAACCGGGAATAAAACTGCCCGAGCCCAGTTCGAGAAGATAGCTTTCCGCCTTGCCGCCGGGGAACTCTTCATCCCCAATTTTTCCAACAAAATCAATGAGCAGGACGTCTTCGACCTTGGACTTGCGTTTTGTGGCGATGGTCTCGGTCGTGCCATGTCCCTCGGACAAACGTTCGAGCTCCTTCTCCACCTCGCCTTCGTCGGCCTTAACAACCATCCGTTGCAACTTTATCTTGTCAAACTCGATGGTTCCTATATCGGGCATCAACTCGACGGCCATGGTGTATTCCAGGTCGGAGCCGTCCTTGAAAGAAGTAATCTCAATCTTGGGCTGCATAGCAGGCCTGAGACCGCGATCAGACATTGCCTTCTGAGAACTGTCGTTGACCGTGCGTTCCAGCACCTCGCCCATAACCGACGGCCCGTAGCGTTTCCTGAGCAGGGATAAGGGCACCTTGCCGGGCCGAAAACCGGGCAGTTGGACGGTATGAACCAGTTCCTGGAGCCGGGTGCTCACTTGGCTCTCAATGTCATCCGAGGGGACAACAATCTTGAATTCCCGCGTCAGGCCCTCAGCCTTTGTCTCCGTAATCTCCATGCCCACTCCCATCGAATGTCGGCGCCGGGTCGAACTTGCAATTTCAGTGCCCCGGTAGGCGGTCGTGCCCCGGCGGGCGGCCGTCAACCGTTTGTCGGAAGGGCGGTGGTGCGGGCGGAGGGACTCGAACCCCCACGACTTTCGTCACAGGTACCTAAAACCTGCGCGTCTACCGGTTCCGCCACGCCCGCGCCCGATGCGGGATCCGCTACCAATTGGCAATCCTACGTCTGCACTGCCAGCCGAGTTGGCGAACTTATACGATTGGCGAACCCTGTCAATCACGTCCCGGGACGTGCGCGCATTCTCTATGGACTTCACGACCCAGAAAACTAAACTGCATCAAGCTTGATCGAAATTAATTGGGGGGGGCGATCTCCCAAATCACGCCCAGAAGTCCTGGACGGCCGCCTCGGCGGCTTATGCCAACATTACGAAACGGAAGGAAAAACTATGCCTGTTTTCAAAGGGGGCCGAACCATCTATGGCGAAGCCATCGGAATTTTGTTGCTCGACACCGCATTCCCGCGGCTCCCAGGCGACATTGGCAACGCATCGACCTTCGATTTCCCGGTGCGCTATAGCGTCGTGAGGGGAGCGACGGCTCAGCAGATCGTCCTCGAAAATGACGAATCGTCGATCACCGGCTTTGTCGCCGCGGCCAAGGAACTGGCCGACGACGGGGTACGCGCCATCACGACCAGTTGCGGCTACCTCACGACCTACCAAGACGCCATTACCGAAGCGGTGGGCGTTCCGGTGTTCTGCTCAAGCCTGATGCAGGTCCCCATGGTCTCGAAAATGCTGCCCCCGGGCAAGAAGGTCGGCATCCTGACCATCCATTCCAAGCGTCTTGAAGAACGGACGCTACAGGCCGCCGGGATTACCGACGAGCCGATCGCCATCATGGGTTCCGAAGACGTGCCGGAGTTCTATAACACCTACCCCCGCGGAGCCATGGAGATCGACCCCGATGTGGTCGGCGGCGCCGTCGTCGGCATGGTGCAAAAGCTGCTCGAGGAAAACCCCGAGGTCGGCGCCATCGTCTGCGAGGCCATCAACTATGCGCCCTACGCCTACGCCGTCCAACAGGCGACCGGCCTGCCGTGGTTCGACATCATCGACCTGACCAAGCTGGTCTACGGCGCCGTCGTCAAACAGCCCTACACCGGCTTCCTATGAGTTAGACCGGCCGCCTCGGCGCGCCCGTCAATAAAGGAGAATAAGCCAATGACGGTCTATCACGGAGGCCGGACCATTTATGGCGAGGCCATCGGGATTCTGTTGCTGGAAACCCAGTTCCCCCGCATGCCGGGTGATATCGGCAATGCCTCGACATTTGACTTTCCGGTCAACATCAAGGTGGTCAAGGGGGCGACGGTCCAAAAAATCATCATGGACGGCGACGATTCGTCCCTCAACGACTTCATCGGCACGGCCCGCGAATTGGAGGCCGATGGCGTCAGGGCCATCACCACCAGTTGCGGATACCTCACCACCATCCAGCAGCCGCTTATCGAGGCTCTCAAGATCCCGGTATTCTGCTCCGGCCTCATGTTGGTGCCCATGGTGGCGCGTATGATGCCGATGGGCCGGAAGGTGGCAATCTTGACCCTCGATTCAAGCAAGCTCACCAAGCATCACCTGGAACTGGCCGGCATTGCCGACGAGGGCTTGGTGTTCATCGGCGCCGAAACGGTGCCCGAGTTCTATAACAACTGCGTCAAGAACGTCCTGGAATACGACCCCGCCGACGTCGAGCGCGGCGTCGTCGGTCTGGTCAAGAAACACGTGACCGAGAACCCCGACATCGGCGCCATCGTCTGCGAAGGGGTCAACTTCGCGCCCTATGGCGGCGGCGTCCAGGAGGCCACCGGATTGCCGTGGTTCGATATCGTCGATCTGACCAACATGGTCTACGCGGCGGTGGTCAAGCGGCGCCACACGGGCTTTGTGTGAAATTGATGAGGCTCGGGAGCGGGCTGGCGCCTAAGCATTAAGGCTTAGCCAGTCCCTTGACGGCCGAATCGGCAATGATTTTGCCGTCCGACGTATAGGCCTCGTGGTTGTCGTCGATCTCGGCGAGTTTGTAGACGTAGTTGATCATCATGCCCGCCGACTGCTGGAGCCCCCGGGCCGAGCGGTCGCCCATCCAGTGTAACCGCCCGATGCGCGCCCCGTTGCTCAGATGGAAATGGGCAACGGGATCGACGGCGCGCCCGTTCTCGCGCTGCTCGCGGGTCAGAAAGCGGGCGCAAAGGCGCATCAGCGGTCCGTGCAGGGCTTCCGAGAGGGCGTCGTCGCGGTGCCACTCGGGATTGGCGAGGGCCGCCTCGAGGCCGCCGTCCTTAGCGCCGGCAGCGGCGATCGCTTTTTGCTCCGCCGCCGTCAGCGAACCCTCTTCGCCGGCACTCAGTTGGCCGTCCAGCCAGGCCCGGAAGCCGGGTGCCGGCGACAGGGTGGCATAGGTCTTAAGGCCCTTGAATTCCGCCGCCAAGTTATCGACCACCCGTTTGATGAGAAAGTTACCGAAGCTGATCCCGGCCAGTCCCTTCTGGGCGTTGGAGATGGAATAAAGGATGGCCGTATCGGCGTCCTTGGGGTCAAGCAGCGGTGCCTCGGTGTCCAACAGGTCTTGGATGTTGCCGGCCATGCCGTCGACCAGGGCGACCTCGACGAATATCAGCGGCTCGTCGGGCATGCGCGGATGAAAATAGGCAAAGCAGCGGCGATCCGAAGCCAACCTGTTTTTAAGGTCATCCCAACTGGCGATGGCATGCACCGCTTCGTAGGCGATCAGCTTTTCCAGGAGTTTGGCCGACGACGTGTCCCAGGTGATCCGCCTGAGTTCAAGAAAATCGACGTCGAACCAGGTGCCGAGCAAGGATTTGAGATCGGCTTCCACAAACTCGAGATGGGGGTTGCCACGCGCCAGCTCCATGAGTTCGGCGCGCATGTCGACAAGAAACTTGACCCCTTCGGGCAGGGCGTTGAACTGGGTCAAAAGTTTGACCCGGGGCGCCTTGAGGGTCTTGCGCAAGGCCTGTCCGGCGCCGTGGCGTTCCTCTACTCCGTCGGCCCGGTCGAGTTCCGCGACGGCCCGGTCCACAGCATTGCTATCGACACCGAAGTCGCGCGCCAGGATGGTCAGGAAACGCTCGCGCCCGGTAGCGTCGAGGGCAAGGTAGGCGTGTCCAAGGGCCGCCGCCCGGGCGCGCGCCGAAACCTCGCCGCCGCGGGTTTCCAGGCAAGCACGCATCTGTTCACGAAGGCGCTCGGCATGTCCTTTCGGCAGGTCGGGATGCGTACTGGCGGCGGCGTCATAGGTCGAGCCGGCAATGCCGCGCCAGGCATCGCGCAGATTGCCAAGCGCGCGGTCGAGAAATCCGGATTTGTTGTTCTGGGTCATCATGGCACCACGCTTCACCCCGCCATCTCAAGAATTGGCTCGTGAAGGTGAGCTTTCAACCTTTTGTTTGACCCGCTTCGACAAGACGGGCGAGGACGCCCGGCAAAGCCTGGGGTAGATCTTCAGCGATCAGCCCGGGTCCGAAGGCCGCCGCCGCGGCGCCGTGCAACCAAACGGCCGCGGCTGCGGCCTCAAAGGTATCCATGCCCTGGGCCAGCAGGCCGAGGGCGAATCCGGCCAGCACGTCGCCCGATCCCGCCGTCGCCAATTCGGGCGGTGCCGTGTCATTGACGATGGCGCGGCCGTCGGGCGCCGCGATCACCGTGTCGGCGCCTTTGAGCACGATCACGGTGCCGCTTGTCCGGGCCGCCCGGCGGGCTCGCGTGAGCTTGTCCCCAGCACCTGGGAATAGGCGTTGGAACTCCCCTTCATGGGGGGTGAGCAACCAAGACGGCGGCGCGACGCGGAAGAGCGCACCCGGATCATCTTCAAAGACGCTCAACGCGTCGGCGTCCAGTACACAGGCTTTGCCCGCGCCCAGGGCGGTCAACACGCGCGCCTTCGTTGTCCCGTTTACCCCGGCACCGGGACCAATGAGAAAGGCGTTCTTGCGCCCATCGCCAAGCAGATCTACGAAGGCGGTCTCGTCGGCGACGGGCTTGACCAGGGTTCCCGGCCAGTCGGAAGCGTAGACGGAGAAAACCTCTGGCGGCGCCGCGATGGTCACCATGCCGGCACCGATACGCCGTGCGCCGCGAGCCGCCAAACGGGCGGCGCCGGTCATCTCGGCGCCCCCCACCACCACCGCGTGACCCCGGCTGTACTTATGATCCGCCAAGGTAGGCTGAGGAAGACGATGCCGCCAAATGCCCGGTCCGTTGGCGAAGGTGCGGGGTCCGATCTCGCCCAAGACCGATGGGGGAATTCCGATGTCAGCAACCGTCACGTCGCCGCACAATTGACGGCCGGGGAGCAACAGGTGCCCGGGCTTGCGGCGGAAAAAGGTAACGGTCGCGGCGACGGCGGGCGCCGTCCCCATGATTTCCCCGGTGTCACCGTTGACGCCGCTTGGCATATCGACGGCGACACAGATCATGCCACGCTGGTTGATGGCTTCGATGGCGACTCCGGCGGCGCCGTCTAGGGGACGCGTCAGGCCGGCCCCGAACAGGGCATCGACGACCAACCGGCAATCGTCGGGGAGGTCTTTGTCGAGGGGGGCGATGGCGCCTTGCCAACGCTCGGCATTGACCCGGGCGTCGCCCTTGAGCGCTCCGCGCTCGCCAAGAAGAAAGATGCGAACCGGCCAGCCCGACTGGTCGAGCAGACGCGCCACGACGAAGCCGTCGCCGCCGTTGTTGCCCGGCCCGCAGAGGATAGCCAGCGGCTGCTTGGGCCAGCACCGCACGATGTGGCGCGCGATGGCGCTTCCCGCCGCTTCCATCAGATCAAGGCTGGGGATGCCGCCGGCCGCCGCGGCGGCATCGGCGCGGTACATCTCGTCGACCGTCAGAAGCGCGTCTTCGTGCATTGCAGCCCCGCCATCACTCTCCCCCTTCCATCATAAAGGGAGTTGAGGGCCGCCGAAAGGCGGTCGGGCGCCGGGACTACTTCTTCGGCAACGTCTGCGCTTAGGCAAGGATGTTGACCAGCGTCTACAAGGGCAGGAACCTGAGGGCCGGCATGGGAACTCCTGGGTGCCCGTTGCAAATTTTGTGCAGGGCTTCCCACGGATTGGCGTTGGCCGCCGTGCCGATAAACTCGGGGTTTCCCTCGCTCTTGAAGTTGAGGGCCCTGCCATCAAACCCATGACAGGCGGTGCAGACGTTCTGAAAGATGCGTTCGCCGAGGCCGGCGTCACCGAAGGACCTGAGCGATTTCGAGTCGATGAAGTGTTCCACTTCCTGTTGGCCGCGAGTGACGAAAAGGGCAAGCCGCTTGCCAACCTCGTCGGAGATCTGGCTGGGGGTGTATCCGTGAATCGGATCGCACAGGGCCTGCTCCGCGATCGCCGGATTCTTGCCCACCAGGTGGCGAAGGCCGTTTATGCCCGTGTAGTGGGACCCGGCGTTATATGCACCGTCCTTGCCCTTGTAGTCCCAGCCGTGACATTCCTTGCAGCGCCAAGTCATGTATCCCTTCTGCTTTCCCCACGGAGGATAGGATGGATGGGCTTTGCGCAGCTCTTGGACGTCGGCGGCCACGGCCAAATTGTCATAGAACCGGCCGCCAAAGGCCACCTCCCAGTCCTCGGTCGGCGCTTCCGGAATGCCGCCCAGCCAGTCGCGGCTGGTCTCCACGGTCGTGAGATGCTTCTCTTCATCGGCCTCGGCAGGAACCGAAAAGGATAGGTCGAGTCCGAGCGCGATCGCTACGAAGGCCCCGGGACCCAACGGCCAGCGTCTACGGTAGGTCCTTCACTCTGCCCGATCGACCCAGTCCTTCCTGATCTTGATGGCCGGTGCGGTCTCTGAACTCGAGAACTCGTTGTGGAAATTTGCAAAATCGTCGGCATCACCCGGACGTTGCTTGGCCTGGGCCTATGCGGCGCCGTGATGATTCAGGTGCGCTACGGCTTGCAACCGCTCAGGCGCCTGAGCCGAATGCTCTCGAACATTCGCGCCGGCCGCGCCACCCGGCTCGAGGACCCTCTGCCGGTCGAGATGGCGCCCCTGTCCGGAGAGGTCAATGCCCTGCTTGACCACAACGCCACCGTGATCGAACGCGCCCACACCCAGGCCGACGACCTGGCATACGCCTTGAAAACGCCGCTCACCGTACTGGCCAACGAAGCAGCACGGATTGAAGACGGAACCGGCGATGTCATCCGCCAACAAACGGCCCCCATGAACAAGCGTGTCGGTCACCACCTGTCGCGTCAACAGGTCCGCGTCGGCGCCGAATGCTACAATGGCTTCGTAACCCTGATTGTCGAAGACGACGGACCCGGTATTCCAGAGGCCCTGCGCACCCAGGTTCGGCACCGGGAAGCGGCAACGGCCTTTCCATCGTTTTCGAGATGACTGAGATGTACGGCGGAGAGTTAACTCTCGGCTGTTCCCCCTTGGCGGTTTGGAGGCGCGCCTGCGCCCGCTGGCGGTCCCAGAAACCCCAATTGTTCGTAAAGCCTAGAGCGCCGATGGCATAGGTTGGAAGCCGCCGGAAAACTGTCGGCTGTTGACGCGTGGGTTGATTGAATATAGAACAAAACGTGAACTTTATAAGACGGCTTTCTAGGTTAGGAGATACCCACCATGCTTTCATCCTTTTCGTCGAGAGTGCCGGCCCAACCCGACCCGGTCCTTCTACGGAATTTACGCGCCCGTATCCGCCGACTCGAAGGCCATGCCCCCGGCTCAACAGGCAACGGCGCGCCGGGCGTCGTTACTCTGGGCGCCGCGGACATCGACGGCGCCCTGCCCTGGGGGGGATTGCCGCGCGCCGCCTTGCACGAAGTCCTTGGCAACGACACCGGCAACGCCGCCGCCGGCTTCTGCGTCGCCCTTGCGGCCCGCCTCGCCGGAAGCACGGGATTGGTGTTGTGGTGCCGGCGCGGACACGATCCCTATGGACCGGGACTGGCTCTCTTTGGTCTCGATCTCCGGCGCTTGATCGTGGCCCGCGGGCGCGCCGGCAAGGATGTCCTGTGGGCCATGGAGGAGGGTTTGCGTTCGGGCGCCCTCGCCGCGGCCCTGGGCGAGACCAGGGAGCTTGCGCCGATCGCCCGGCGGCGCCTGCAACTGGCCGCCGAGACCGGTAGCGCGACGGGTCTCTTGCTGCATCCGCCCGCCGCCAAGACAGCGCCGGGAGCGGCCCTGACACGGTGGCGCATCGCCCCTGCCCCCGGCACCGCCGCCGGCCCCCGCTGGCGGGTGGAACTCGAATACTGCCGCGGCGGCATGCCCGCGGCCTGGCTTGTGGAGTGGCACAATGAAAAGACGGGTGGTTTCACTGTGGTTGCCGAACTTCGCCACGGATCGGCTGACCACGCAGCTGGACCGGTGGCGGCCGGCGAAGGGTAGCTGGCGGGCTAGGTCTCTGGCCACCGTCATCGCGGCACGCAGCACCTTGGGCATCGCCGCCGTCAACCCGGCGGCCGAAGCCGTTGGCGTTCGCCCGGGCCTCTCCCTTGCCGACGCCCGCGCCCTGGTTCCCGGGCTCGCCACCTTCGAGGCCGATCCGGCGGCGGACCGCGAGGCCCTGGAAAGGCTGGCCGGGTGGTGCGGCCGCTACACCCCATGGACGGCGGTGGACGAACACGCCGGCGGTCCCGGCGCCGGCAGCCTATGGCTGGACATCAGCGGTTGCGCCCATCTCTTTGGCGGCGAGGCGGCGCTCCTCGGCGATCTTGCCCTGCGCCTCGGCACTTTCGGTTTTGATGTCCGGACGGCGGTCGCCGACACGCCGGGCGCGGCCTGGGCCGTGGCTCGCTTCGCCGACACCGGTGCCACGACCGTCGTCCCACCGCAACAGACGCAGAGCGTCCTGGCGCCGCTGCCGGTGACCGGATTGCGCCTCTCGCCGGCCGTGGTCGAGGCCCTGGGCCGGGTCGGCCTTGACCGTATCGCCGACCTCGCCGCCGTGGCGCGGGCACCGCTCGCCGCCCGTTTCGGCGCTACCGCCCTGAGGCGCCTGGACCAAGCCCTGGGGCGGACGGACGAGGCAATCTCGCCGCGCCGTTCGGTAAAAGCACCGCGCGTCCGCCTTGCCTTCGCCGAGCCTATCGGGCGGATGGACGACGTCGCGGCCACTCTCGACCGCCTGCTCGCCGAGTTGTGCGCCCGCTTGGAAAAGACATCCAAAGGGGCACGGCGGCTGGAACTGGTTCTCTATCGGGTCAATGGCACCACCACGGGCGCCACCATCGGCACCGGCCG
>JASLZL010000111.1 GCA_030754885.1 Rhodospirillales bacterium
GAACCAGGCGAAGCGTCACATGCGCAAATTCAACGGTGTTCCAAAGGCCCATTTCAGGCTATTTTTGAAGGAATGCGAGTGGCGTTTTAACAACAGTGACCCATCAATCCAATTAGCGCAATTGAGGCAATGGGTTAGGAAGCATTTGGGCTAGTTATCTGGGACAGCCCCAAGTTAAATTTTGGCTCCATGGTCCAAAGCAAAGGCTTTCAGGCTGCTCCGGACACTGTGACGGGGAAGGTTGTAGAGCGCGTCCATGTATTGTGCCAGGGGTTCCACCGAAAGGCTTCGAATCATCATCTTGGTCGGTCCGACGAAGGGCGGTGGAACCGATATGTTGCGGAATCCAAGACCAATCAGGGCCATGGCGTCGAGGGGCCGGGCGGCCATCTCGCCGCACAGGCCAAGGGGTACGTCGGCGTCCCGGCACTGGTCGAGCACGGTGCGCAGAAATGATAGCACCGCCGGTGACAACGGATCATAGCGATCGCTCAACCGGGGGTTACCGCGATCGCTGGCGAACAGAAACTGAAACAGGTCGTTGCTGCCGACCGAAAGGAAATCCACACGTTCAAGCAACGCCGGCATTTGGAAGGCCAGCGACGGCACCTCGATCATGGATCCGACGCGCAAGGATTTGGGTGTCGGCGATCCCCGGTCACGGGCCCGGTCCAATTCCAGATCGACGATGGCGCGCGCCGCGTCGAACTCGGCAACCTCGGCGATCATCGGGAACATGAGCCGAAGGTCGCGTCCCCCGGCGGCCTGGATCATGGCCCGCAGTTGCTGACGCAGGAGCGCCGGGCGGTCGAGGGCGATACGGATGGCCCGCCACCCCATTGTCGGGTTTTCTTCCACCGATTGGGACCAATAGGGCAGGACCTTATCGCCGCCCACGTCGAGGGTGCGAAAAAGGACCGGCTTATCCTTTGCTTGATCGAGGACGGTGCCATAGAGCGCGCTCTGAGCCTCCACGTCGGGGAATTGCGAGCGCACCATGAACGGGACCTCGGTCCGATAAAGGCCGATGCCGTCGGCCCCCGTTTCCTCAAGGTATTGCATGTCGACAAGCAGGCCGGCGTTGATGTTGAGTTCGATGCGCTCACCATCCAGGGTCACCGCCGGCAGGTCGCGGAGCGAGGCGTAGGCGGCCTTGCTGCGGTGACGCGCCGCGATGGTTTCTTGGAAACCGTGCACCAGTTCCTCGCCGGGGCGGATGTAGACCAGTCCGTTATCGCCGTCGACCATTACCGGATCGCCGGGTTCGATACGGCTGAGAACATTGCGCGCCTGGCCGACGACAGGAATGTCGAGGGCGCGGGCGACAATCGCCACGTGGGCTGTTGGCGAGCCTTCTTCGAGCACCAGTCCGCGCAGCGACGTGCGGTCGTAATCCAGGAGTTGCGCCGGTCCCATGGTGCGCGCCACCAAGATGACCTCACCGGGCAGGTTATTTTGGGGAGCCATTTCCTCGCCGCCGATCAGATGGTGCTGAAGGCGGTTGGCCAGGTCTTCGAGGTCGTGGAGCCGTTCGTGCAGGTAGGGGTCGGTGACCTTGCTCATGCGGGCGCGGATGTCGTTGTGCACCTTCTGCACCGCCGCCTCCGCCGTCAGTCCGCTTGAGATGGCCTCGTCCATGCGGGCCAGCCAACCGGCATCCTCGGCGATCATGCGATAGGTTTCCAAGATGTCGCGGGGTTCGCCGCCATCGGCGAGGTCGGTCGCCTTGAGCATGTCGTCGAGGGCGCCGTGCATTTCGGAAACCGCGCTGCGCAATCGTTCGTGCTCATGGTCCGGGTTTTCGGCCACCAGGTGGCGGACGTTGTGATGAGGTTTATGCACCACGGCCACGCCCATGCCGTGGCCAGAATTGAGACGAACCCCTTCGAGACGCAGGGGCAACAGGGCGTTGCCGTCGGCCGGAAGCATCTCATCGCGGCTGATAAGTTCACCCCCCGCCACCATCTCGGCCAGGACCATGGCTACGGTCTGCAGGGTCTCGACCTCTTCCTCGGCGTAGTTGCGCCGGGTGCGGTTCTGCACCGCCAGAACGCCGATGACCCGACCGCCGCGCAGGATTGGAACGCCCATCAACGATTGATAGATTTCCTCGCCGGTTTCCGGGCGAAAGGCGAAGAGGGGATGGTTCTGCGCATCGGCCAGGTTAAGTGGCCGGGCGTGGTCGGCGATGTGGCCGATCAGCCCCTCGCCGACGCGCAGGCGGGTCTGGTGCACAGCCGTCGGTTTCAACCCCTGGGTGGCAAACAGTTCCAGGACCTCACCGGCGCGCTGGACGTAGATCGAGCACACCTCGGCGACCATGTCGGTGGCGATGATGGCGACGATCTCGTTCAGGCGCTCCTGAGCCGTGCCGGCGCCCGCCATGACGTCGCGCACCCGCGCCAGCAGGCGGCGCGGCGTCGGTGAGGTTTGGCGCTGTGCCATCGTTGCTCTAGTGCCCTGGATCAGAAGGTCGTGGCCTATACGATCGCATTTCCCGTTCGCTCGGCAGGAAGGGAGGCGCAGGAGATGCCTTTGCATCGGCAAGCCTCCCTGACGCCTCGGGGGGCCAGTCCCCCCGACACCAAATGCGGGAGACGCCCCCGCAGCCCCCGAGGGGACGGGAAATGCGACCCGAAGGGCGGTCTTCCAAGTCCCCCGGCGTCGTTGCGCGGCGCTTGTGATGCTCCCCCATCACGGCGCACCCCGCGCCTAACCGGATGAACTCGGAAGGCCGTCGTATATGCCACGAACTTCTGATCCAGGACACTAGGCTACTCCGTGGTCGCGGCGCTGGGACGGGCTTTCGGCGGTGTCAGTCGGCGTCTAGCCCGTAGGCGGTGTGAAGCGCGCGCAAGGCCAGTTCCGTATACTCCTCGGCGATCAGAACGCTTACCTTGATCTCCGATGTCGAGATGACCTGGATGTTGATACCCTTTTCCGCAAGGGCGCGAAACATGGCCAACGCGACGCCGGCGTGAGAACGCATGCCGACGCCGATCACCGATACCTTGACCACATCGGCGTCCCAATCCAGGTCATCGTAACCCAGTTCCCCGCGTTTTTCCTTGACCACCGCAACGGCCCGTTCCAAATCGCCCTTGGTGACCGTGAAGGTAAGATCCGTCGCCTGGCCGTCGGCCGAGATGTTCTGGACGATCATATCCACGTTGATGTCGGACTCGGCCAGGGGGCCGAAGATGGCGGCGGCGACGCCGGGGCGGTCGGCGACCCGGACAAGCGTAATTTTGGCTTCGTCCCGGCTGTAGGCGATTCCACTGACTAGTTCTTGTTCCACGATCTCTTCCTCGTCAACGACAAGTGTTCCAGGTTGGTCGGCGAAGCTCGATAGGACCCTGAGGCGCACGCCGTGCTTCATCGCCATCTCGACGCAGCGGGTCTGCAGGACCTTGGCCCCGAGCGAGGCCATCTCCAGCATTTCCTCGTAGGTTATTTTGTCCAGCTTGCGGGCCTTGGTCACGATGCGCGGATCGCTGGTGTAGACACCATCGACATCGGTGAAGATGTCGCAGCGTTTGGCGCTAAGCGCCGCCGCCAGCGCCACAGCGGTGGTGTCCGAGCCGCCCCGGCCAAGCGTCGTCACCCGGTTGTCGGGACCCAGGCCCTGAAATCCGGTGACGACGGCGACTTCATTGCCGTCCAAAGAGCGCATCAGCGCGTCGGTCTCGATGTTCTCGATGCGCGCCCTGCCATGGGTGGCGTTGGTGCGGATGGGGATTTGCCAGCCCTGCCACGAACGCGCGGCGATGCCGTCTTCTTGCAACACCATGGACAACAGACCCGCCGTTGCTTGTTCGCCGACGGCCACGACGGTGTCGTATTCGCGGGCGTTGTCGGTCGCGTTCACCTCTCCGGCAATCTCGACCATTCGGTCGGTCACGCCGGCCATGGCGGAAACCACGACCGCTACTTGGTTGCCGGCGTCCACTTCTTTCTTCACGTGGCCGGCGACGGCCCGAATGCGATCCAGGTCCGCCACCGACGTGCCACCGAATTTCTGAACGATGAGAGCCACGTCCACCAATCCTCATTCCTGCCCGGCCACTAGCCATCGGCCACTGGTCCCCGAAGCCCAAAACGCCGGGGGATATGTCGGTTTCGGATTAAACTTTGCGTAGAGCCGGTTGAAGCGGCGCGGGCGCCAATACATACTCTAAAAGGACAACGTGAAGCAAGCCCGAGCCGAGGATACACCGAGCCCATGGCCAAATCCCCACCGACGAGCCGACGGCCCTTGCCCGGCACCGCGGCGCCCGACGAGGTGGCGCGCTTTAGCGCCCTGGCCGAGGAGTGGTGGGACGCCGACGGCAAGTTCCGGCCCCTGCACCGGATCAATCCGTTGCGCATTGCTTTCATCCGTGACCGGGTGGCCGGCCATTTCGACCGCGACCCCCTCGGCGCCGACCCCCTTGGTGATCTCGAAGTGCTCGACATCGGCTGTGGCGGCGGGCTGCTCAGCGAGCCCATGCGGCGGCTCGGCGCCCAGGTTACGGGTATCGACGCCGGGCAAGAAGCGGTGCGCGTGGCGGCGCTTCACGCAGAACAAGGCGAACTTGACATCGAATACCGCTCGGTTCTGCCCGAGGCGTTGGCGGCCGATGGGCGGACCTTCGACGCCGTCCTCAACATGGAGGTGATCGAGCATGTGGCCGACGTCGGCGCTTTCCTCACCGCGTGCTGCGCCATGGTCAAGCCAGGTGGGATCATGGTCCTGGCGACTCTCAACCGCACCTTGAAATCGTTTGCCCTGGCCAAGGTCGGCGCCGAATACGTGCTGCGCTGGCTGCCCGCCGGAACCCACGATTGGCGCAAGTTCGTCAAGCCCTCGGAACTTGCCGCCGGGCTGCGCCCGCACGGTTTACGCGTCGTCGAATTGAAGGGACTCGCCTACCGGCCGCTCGCCGACGAGTGGTCGCTGAGCGACGACGTCGACGTCAACTACATGGCCGTTGCGGTGAAACGGTAAAGCCTGGGGATCAGTTGTTTTTGCGTGGGAACCACGGGATGGTGGAGTATTCGATGCCTTCGTCGTCCAGTTCCTTTGTTTCCTCGGCGGTCGCCTCGCCATAGATGTTTCGTTGATCCTTCTCGCCGTAATGGATGCGCCGCGCTTCCTCGGCGAACTCCTCACCCACGTAATCGCTGGACTTCTCGACTTCTTCGCGCAGTTTGCCGACGGCTTGCAGAATTTGGCTCGCGACCTCCCTGGCCCGATCCTCGGCACCGCCCCGATCGCCTGCCGAACGGATGGCTCGAGGGGCCATGGGGGCCTTGGTCACCGACCGGTTGCCGCACATCGGACATTCGATCTCGCCCGCCTTGCTCTGCGCGTCGTAGGTCGCCCCGTCACGGAACCACGCTTCGAACTCGTGGTGGTCGGCGCATTTGAGTTTGAACTGGATCATAAATTAGGGCCGTTGGTCTCCGATGAGTCCAAAGATGGGTCAAGCCTATGGGAAATTAATGCTCGTGCCAATGATATCGCGCACACCCTTAAGAAAAGTAAAATAGGGCACTAGGACCCGGTTTTGAGACCGAGCAGCGCGTCGAGCCTGTTTTCGATCTCTAATTGGTACAGCTCATCACAGCCGCCGACGTGTTCACCGTCGATAAAAATCTGCGGCACTTTGCGGTCGCCGTCGGCACGGTCCATCATTTCACGGCGTCTGGCGGGATGGGCGAAGACGTCGATTTCGGTAAAATCGACGCCTTTGTCCGTGAGCAATCTTTTCGCCCTGTAGCAAAAGCCACAGAACATGGAACTGTAAATCTCAACCTTGGCCAAAGTGTCTTTCTCCGCCAGCGTATTCCCATATATGGCAATCGGGGCCGGCTCTTAAAGAGCGGGACGTAAGCGTGAGCCGTGGTGGGGCCCCCAGCCACATATTTTTTGCGCCTGTCTTGGTTTCCCGGGGTCCACCCGCAGAAACTCAAATTCTAGCATCGTGTAATGTGGCATAGAGGTCGGGTCGGCGGTCGCGCCACCACGGAAGGCTTTTCTGCGCCGCCGACACGTCGTCGAGGTCGAGGGTCTCGACCAGCAGCGCCGGTTCGTCGCGGCCGCCCTGGGCCATGATCTCGGCGCCCACGGGGTTGACGATCATGCTCTGACCGATATGGCTGCGGCCATTCTCGTCGCCGCATCGGTTGGCGGCAATCACGAACACGCCGTTCTCGTAAGCGCGGCATTGCAGCGGCAACGCCCAAGTGTTGTCGCGCAGCTTGGTCTCGCCATACGTTGCGGCGCATATCGGCATGAAAATAATCTCGGCGCCCTGCAGCGCCAGCGCCCGCGACGCTTCCGGAAACTTTCGTTCGTAGCAGATCTGGATGCCGAAGCGCACGCCATCCATTTCGTAAACCGGCAGTTCCCCGCCGGGTGAAAAATACATCTTTTCGTAGCTACCGGTGCCGCCCTTGAGGTTTGTTGGCAAGATCGCCGGCAGATGGGCTTTGCGATAAGTGCCAAGATGGCGACCACCGCGGTCGAATATGGCGGCTGAATTGTAAAAATGGCCGCCTGCACGCTCGCCAAAGCCGAAGATTACGGCGACGTTCTTCTCGCGTGCGAGGTCGAGGAACGAATTGGTGATCGGGTTCGGCAGCTCCATGAAAAAGTGTTCGCAGTCGGAACGGAGCTGGGCAGGGAAGAACGGTGTTAGGAATACCTCCGGAAAGCAAATGATCTCAACGCCTTGCCGGTGGGCCTCTTCGATCATGCCGCAGGCGACTTCCGCCGCCGGGTGCATGTCTTCGCTCAACACCGGTCCAGTTTGCGCGGCCGCAACAGTGATTTTCCTGCCCATAATGGTTTCTCCCCATGCGTTTTTGAGGGCTTAACCTCTGGAAACGACACCCATCCAATCCGATATTCCCCAGATACGCTTGGTGAGTTTAACATTCTGCTTGCTTCAGCCCAAGCGCCTGACCGGGTGCTGTCCCGCGTTCAACAACTCGTGACTAAGCGTGAACAGGGAAATTGATCTAGATCAATTTATTGCCACCATCGCACGCCTTTAAGTGCCGATGACCCGTGAGTGGAAATTTAAACCGCGGGTCCGAGAAATTGGAGGTATGTATGGCTAATTTGAAGAAATCATCCCGCGAGCAGCTCGGGTCGATGGCGACTGCCGGAGAGCAAGTTCTGGAATGCTATCGGGTGCTCCAGAAAAGCAGTTCGAATGTCGTCGCGGAGATTCTTCGCGGCCAGGGAGAATTCTTTGAATTGGACCATTATCCTAAGGGTGATGTGCACGATTCGGAAACGCATTCCCAGTTTTATTACCACTCCCACCGAGAAGGGGAGCACGGCCATTTCCATACCTTTCTCAGGGAAAAGGGCATGCCGAAAGATTGCCGCCCGGTCGAACAGTCCGAAGCCGATTTCATGAAAGAGCGCGACGACAAACTCAGTCATCTCATCGCCATCTCTATGAATCATGCCGGTTTCCCCATTGGCCTGTTCACGACCAACCGATGGATCACCGCTGACAACTGGTACACCGCAGATGACGTGATCAAGATGCTGGACCGCTTCGAGATGGATCTTGCCTGGCCGTCCTGGCCCGTCAACATCTGGATCACCGCCATGCTGCGTCTGTTCCGTCCACAGATCGAGGAACTGGTAGAGGAACGCGACGCCTCGGTGGCAGATTGGCAGAAGAAACATCCCGACGACGACGTCTTCGAGGATCGTGGGTGCGACATCACCTCGACCCGGAGAATCTCGGTTGCGGCTCAGATCAAGCGGGTGAACCAAGCGCTCATGTCCGCCGCCGCCTGAACCGTTCAAAGGGCGGGCCGCACCACCCGGGCCAGGGTCAGCACATCGACCGCGCCGGCGCCGGCGCGCAGCAAGGCCTTGGCGCAGGCGGAGGCAGTCGCCCCGGTGGTCAGCACGTCGTCTATCAGGAGAACGCGTCGCCCCTTGATACGGGCCCGGCCGCGCGGCCTGATGGCGAAGGCGCCGACCAGGTTACGCCTGCGCGCCACCACGCCCATGCGTCCTTGGGGCGGTGTGCGGCGACGCCGTATCAAGGTGTCGGGGTGCATCCGCACGCCACTCAATCGCCCCAGGTGTTCGGCCAGCAACGCCGCTTGGTTATAGCGCCGGGCGAACAGGCGGCTCCAATGCAGGGGCACGGGCACGATACACTCGGCCTCGCCGACAAGGTTGCCCCCAGCCCGGGCCAGCCAGCGCGCAAAGGCCGGCGCCGCGTCCGTCCGGTCGCCGTGCTTGAAGGCCAGGATCAGGCGCCGGCTGGCGTCGTCATAGACGATCGCCGCGCGGGCCCGCTCAAAGACCGGCCGGCGCCGGCTGCAGGCGCCGCAAAGCGCTCCCTCGCCCAAGGAATATTCGAAGGGAAGACCGCAGGCGGCACACTCGGGCGGGCCCAGGAAGACCACCCGGTCCCAGCACTCGGCGCACAGCGTTCCGGGCGCATCGACCAAGGCGCCGCAGCCCAGGCATTGGGGCGGCAGAAGCGCATCAAGGGCGCGTCCGGGAAGACGGCCGAGAACGGTGCCCAGCCCGGGTGATGGAGAAGAAGAAGGAATGCTTGCCGCCATGATTGCCGATCCCGACCCGCCCGGTGCGCCGTTTGATCCTTTGGAAAACACCGGCCATATAGCTACCATGCCCCCAAGAGCATGGGAAATCGGCAATAGCGATCGGCAATGACGGACACAGCGGACGCAATAGCGGCAGCCCGCGCGCTCCACCAAACGGGCGCGGTCGATCGTGCCGAGGGCGCCTACCGGGCCATTGTGGAGGCCGAACCCGGTTGCGCCGAGGCCTGGCATCTGCTTGGCGTGGTCGCGGTTCAAAAGGGCGATGCGGCGGGCGCCGAAGGCCATATCGTAAGAGCGCTTGGGCTCGACGGCGAGGTACCGCGCTACCACAACACCCTGGCCACGGTGTGCGCCCACCTGGGCCGGCCCGAGGAGGCCGAGCGCTGTCTGCGTCAAGCGCTCGCCCTCGATCCTGGGTTTGTCGATGCTTGGTACAACCTGGGCAACGTGCTTCGCGACCTCAAGCGGTCCGGCGAAGCGGAGGCGGCCTATCGGCGCACCCTCGACGAAGACCCCGATCACCTGGATGCCCTCAACAATCTGGGCTTGCTGATCATGGCGCGTCACCGCCTTAAGGAGGCGGAAGCGATATTGCGCCGGGCGCGGGACCTCGACCCGGCCCATACCGGGGTGCTTTGGAATCTGGCAAGCTGTCTGGAAAAGCGCAACAGGCTCGACGAAGCCCACGGGATCGTCGAGGAGCTTCTGAAATCGGCGCCCGACGATGTTGCGACGAACCTCATCGCGGCCCGTTTGGAACGCCGCCAGGGCGACCTGGAAAGCGCCGCCGGTCGCCTTCAAACCGTGCTTACCAAAACAACGGATGATGGAGTCAGGCTCGACGCCAACTTCGACCTAGGGCTGGTTCTCGACCGGCTTGAGCGGTCGGCCGAGGCATTCCAGGCCTTTGCCCGGGCCAACGACTGCAAATCGGTGAAGACCGAAGCGGCGGGCATCGACGGCGCCATCTATCTGGATCAGATCAGCCATGCACGGCAATGGTTCGGGGCCGAACGGCTTGCCGCCTGGGGAGCCGCACCGCCGGCCGATGAAGCAACGACGCCGGTGATCTTCTTCGTCGGTTTTCCACGCTCGGGCACGACGCTCATGGAACAGATCCTGGCGGCCCACCCGGCCCTTGTCACGACCGGCGAGAACAGTCCCTTGGAGAGCGTCCGCGTTATGATGCGCAAGGAACGCCCGGGTGGCGAAGGCTATCCCGAATGTTTGGAAATGCTTAACCCCGCCGATATCCGTCATTGGCGCCAGGAATTTTGGACCAACGCCCAGACAACCGTTGGCACCCTGGCGGACGGCCGTGTCCTGGTCGACAAGCTACCGTTGAACCTGGTTCATCTCGGCATGGTCAATCGCCTGTTTCCCGAAGCCAAGGTGGTCGTCGCCCTGCGCGATCCCAGAGACGTCTGCCTGAGCTGCTTCTTCCAGAACTTCCGGCCCACCATCGCCATGGTCAATTTTCAGTCCGTCGAGGGTGCCGCGACCCTTTACGCCCAGGTCATGGATTTGTGGTTCCACTATCGCAGTCACATAACCATGGCGTGGACGGAATACCGCTATGAGGACCTTATCGCCGATATGGAGGGAACCGCCCGGCGGATCCTTGAATTCATGGATCTGGAATGGAATGACGATGTTTTGAATTACCGCGAGGCGGCCCGGTTACGCACCATCTCGACACCCAGTTACCGCGATGTGGGCGAGCGGCTTTACGGCCGCGCCGCCGGACGTTGGCGCCGCTACGAAGACCGGATGGCACCGGTCCTACCCTTGCTTGGGCCCTACGTTGAGGCCTTCGGCTACGCCCGCGAGGGTTCATGAGCGGGTCTCGGAAATCGCCAGCGATGGAAGTCTTCGACCGCCGTGCCGTCGGCCGGCACCGCGACCGCGCGGCGCCGCACCTGGACAAACACGATTTTTTGTTCCGCGAGGTGGCGGAGCGTTTGGCGGACCGCCTCGACGACGTCAAGCGGCGCTTTCCCCTGGCCCTTGATCTCGGCTGCCATACGGGCCAGATGGCGCGGCAATTGGGCCGTCGCGGCGGCATTGAGACCCTGGTTCATTGCGACCTGTCGCCAAAAATGGCGCGGCGCGCCGGTCCCTTCGCCGTCGCCGCCGACGAAGAGGCCTTGCCCTTCGCCGAGGAGCGCTTTGATCTGGTGCTCAGTTGCCTCAGCCTGCACTGGATCAACGATCTGCCCGGCGCGTTGGTACAGGTGCGCCGCGGCCTCAAGCCCGACGGGCTGTTCCTTGCCGCCATGCTTGGCGGAGACACCTTAGGAGAGTTGCGCACCGCCTTCGCCGAGGCCGAGATCGCCGAGGAAGGCGGCCTGAGCCCCCGCGTGTCGCCCTTTGCCGATGTGCGCGATGCGGGTCAACTTCTGCAACGCGCCGGGTTCGCCCTGCCGGTGGTCGATGCCGACGTGGTCACCGTTTCTTACGGCGATCCCCTGCGTCTGATGGCGGACTTGCGCGGCATGGGCGAGAGCAACGCCGTCGCCGAACGGCGCAAGGGGTTCACCCGGCGCGCCACCCTTGGCGCCGCCCAGGCCCGCTACCGCGCGCTCTTCGGCGACGCCGACGGCCGCGTGGACTCGACTTTCCGCGTCCTTTACCTGACCGCCTGGGCACCCCATCCGGCGCAGCAAAAGGCCCTGGCCCCGGGCAGCGCCCGCACCCGCCTGGCCGAAGCCCTGGGCACGACGGAAATCCCGGCGGGCGAGAAGGCAAAGCCTTGATGATCGCCCGCTTGTCAGGCGCTTCCCACCACCTTAACTATGGGATGCCATGAATTTTCCCGACCCCCTGATAGCGGGCACCTTGGTACGCCGCTACAAGCGATTTCTCAGCGATGTCACGCTCGACGGCGGCGATGTGGTTACTGCCCATTGCGCCAATTCGGGCTCCATGCTGAGCGTCGATACCGCAGGATCGCCGGTGTGGCTGTCGCCGGCCCGCAATCCAAAGCGCAAGCTGCGCTATACCTGGGAGCTGATCGAGATCGGCGGATCCTTGGTCGGTATCAACACCGCCCTTCCCAACGGTCTGGTCGAGGAGGCCGTTCTCGCCGGCGCCATCGCTGAGCTAACCGGCTATGGAAGCCTGCGCCGCGAGGTTCCCTACGGCCGCAACTCGCGCATCGATCTCAAGTTGGAGGAGGCGGGCCGTCCGCCGTGCTATGTCGAGGTGAAGAACGTTACCATGCGGCGCGGCAGCGGCCCGGATGATCCGGCCGAATTTCCCGACTCGGTGACGACGCGTGGCACCAAGCATCTGGGCGAACTGGCGGACCGCGTCGAGGCCGGAGAGCGGGCGGTGATGTTCTATTTGGTTCAGCGCCAAGATTGCGATCGCCTGACCATCGCCAAGGATATCGATCCGGCCTATGCCGAGGCCCTGGACCGCGCCATGGTCGTGGGGGTGGAAGTTTTGTGTTACGGATGCAATATGTCGACGCAAGGGATTACCGTGGCTGAGCCGCTCGAACTCGCCCTGTGATGGACGGCCAGTACCAAAATCCTGTACCGCCGCATGAGAGAGTATGATCGGCAAATGAACGACAGCACGAGCAGAGAGATGGCGTCGGGGCATCGCCGCTCGATTAAAATTCACGCCCTGGAAGACTTCGCCGCCATGCGCCGCGCCGGCCGTCTGGCGGCCGAGACCTTGGATTTCATCACGCCCCATGTAAAGCCCGG
Organism: Rhodospirillales bacterium; assembly: GCA_030754885.1. GTDB lineage: Bacteria > Pseudomonadota > Alphaproteobacteria > Rhodospirillales > JASLLZ01 > JASLLZ01. The sequence goes on from JASLZL010000111.1 coordinate 12,309, forward strand.
CGTGACCACCGGGGCGCTCGACACATTGTGCCATGATTTTATCATCGATCACCAAGCCGTGCCGGCGCCCCTCAACTACCGCGGCTTCCCCAAGTCCATTTGCACCTCGATCAACCACGTCGTCTGTCATGGCATTCCGGGAACGAAGGAGCTGCGCGACGGCGACGCCCTCAATATCGACGTCACGGTCATCCTTGATGGATGGCACGGCGACACCAGCCGCATGTTTTTCGCCGGCAAGGCCGGAGTGAAGGCGCGCCGTCTGGTCGATGTCACCTTCGACGCCATGTGGCGCGGCATTGAGGCGGTGCGCCCGGGAGCCACGGTCGGCGACATCGGCCATGCCATCCAAACCCTGGCCGAGGCCGAGCGTTACTCGGTAGTACGCGACTTTTGCGGCCATGGCCTGGGCCGCGTCTTTCACGATGCTCCCAACATCATGCATTTTGGCGCGCCGGGCGAAGGTCCGGTCTTGCGCGAAGGCATGTTCTTCACCATCGAACCGATGATCAATGCCGGGCGCTACGACATAAAGATCCTGGACGACGGGTGGACGGCGGTGACCAAGGATCGGTCGATGTCGGCTCAGTTCGAGCACTCCATCGGCGTCACCGCGGACGGGTACGAGGTCTTCACCGAGTCCCCGACCGGCCTCCACCGTCCTCCCTACGAAGGGTGAGGCGGTGGGCAAGGGCCCAGATTACATCGGCCACCGAAAACGGTTGCGTGAGCGCTTCTTGAAGGTCGGGCCGGACGGCCTGGCCGACTACGAGCTTCTGGAGCTGTTGCTTTTCGGGGCCCAGCCCAGGCGCGACGTCAAGCCCCTGGCCAAGGCACTTATGCAGCGCTTCGGCTCCTTCTCCGAGGTGATCAGCGCCGATCCCCAGGCCATGACCGAGGTCCCCGGTATCGGCGAAAGCGCCGTCATCGCGCTGAAGTCGGCGCAAGCCGCGGCCCAGCGCCTGATCGGCGGAAAGGTGCTGGGACGTCCGGTGCTAAGCAATTGGCAGGCCCTTCTGGATTACTGCCAGACCAGCATGGCCTTTGCCAAGATCGAACAGTTCCGCATCTTATATCTCAACAACCGCAACGTCCTCATCGCCGACGAAATGCAGCAGCAGGGCACCGTCGATCATACGCCGGTCTACCCCCGCGAAGTGGTCAAGCGGGCCCTGGAACTGGGGGCAACGGCGCTGATCATGGTGCACAACCACCCGTCCGGTGACCCAACGCCTTCGCGGGCCGATATCGAAATGACGCGCCACGTCCAAGAGGCCGGCGAGAAGCTGGGCCTCACGCTCCACGACCACATCATCGTCAGCAACGGCGGCCACGCCTCGTTCAAGGAGATGGGCCTTTTGTGAGGGCGGCTGTTCGGGCTAACGCTGGCTGTGGGCGAGGCTGTGGAATTCCTTGTCGAAGGTGCTGAAATGCACCGTGAACCAGGCGTTTACCGTCTCGCCGAGGGTCTTCATGAAATCGCCGCCGCCTTCGACGCCTTCCATAATCTCGCGCAGGTCGTCCAACAGGCGATCATGGTCCTTCTTGTGGGCCGGATAGCTGGAATAGCGGATGTCCCGCATGACCTTTTCCTCAAGGGCGAAGTGGGCCTCGATAAGGGCATGAACCTCGCCCAGGGCCTGAACGATGTCGTCGGTCGTGTGATCTTTGGAGAGTTTGCCCAACAAGTCGTTGATGACCCAGATCAGGTTCCCGTGCTCGTAGTCGATGGACCGGATGCCGACCTTGTACGATTCCCGCCACTCGATCAGCGCCATGGTGTCCCACCGTTCCTTGCTTCTCGCCAACTCGGCGATTATCGGCCATTGTGGGCATGCTTCCAACCCACAAGTCCTTGATCCTGATCAGAGCACTAACCCGGAAATGTCCGTTCGCCAAACCACGCCGCCACGCCGGCCACCGCTTTATATCATCATTGCCGCCGTGGCCAGCGGGCCATTGGCGATCCATATTTTGGTGCCGTCCCTGCCCGGGTTGCAGCGCGTTTTTGAGACCGACTACGCCACCGTGCAGTTGACGCTCACGCTTTATTTCTTTGCCTTCGCCGGGGTGCAACTGGTCTACGGGCCGCTGTCGGATCGTTTCGGACGGCGCCCCGTCCTGCTGGCCGGCCTGACCCTTTACGCCATCGGCGGAGTGATCTCTCTCTTGGCATCAGAGGTTGAGGTTCTGATCGCCGGGCGCATCGTTCAGGGCATTGGGGGCGGTGCCGGCTTTGTCCTTGGGCGTGCCATCGTGCGCGATCTTTACGAGCGCGAGCGAGCGGCCAGCATGATGGCTTACGTCACCATGGCCATGGTCGTCGTGCCGATGGTATCGCCGGGAATCGGCGGATATCTCGATGTCTGGTTCGGCTGGTGGGCGTGCTTCGTTTTGATCGTCTCCTATGGCGTCGTTGTAACGGGAGTCGCCTTTTTCGTTTTGCATGAGACCAACATGACCCGCCAACCCCTGCGTAGCCTTTCCGATTTGGGCCAGAGCTATTGGCAGTTGCTGCGTCTGCGTACATTTCGCGGCTACGCTTTCCAGGTCGGCTTCGGCACCGGCGCCTTCTTCACCTTTGTCGGTGGCGCGTCATACGTGATGGTCGTGGTTATGGGGCGGCCGGCCAGCGAATACGGTCTCTATTTCATGATCGTCGCCGGCATGTACATGGTTGGGAATTTTTTCGCCGGCCGCCTGTCCGTGCGCCTTGGAATCAACCGCATGATCGTCATCGGGACGTCGATCTCCCTCTCGGCTGCCGTGGTTCTTTTCGTCCTTTCTTTGAACGTCGGCCTGACTCCGCTAAGTCTATTCGCATTGACCGGGGTCATGACCTTGGGCAGTGGCTTGAGCCAACCCAACGGCTTGTCCGGGGCCGTCAGTGTCGATCCGACCCGGGCCGGCGCCGCCTCGGGAATTACTGGGTTCCTGCAATTGATGGTGGGGGCGCTCGGTACCCAGGCGGTCGGCATGCTGTTGGAAGACACCGCCGTGCCCCTGACTTCCGCCATGGTTTTGTTGTTGTCCCTTTCGCTGCTCAGCCATGTGGTGGATGTACGTTTGAACAAATCCACCCCCGCGGCCCGAAGACGCCCGTGATGATGAAGCCTGGTACCACGGGGCCACGGGGTGACCCCGAATTCCAAATGCGGGGGGCGCCCCCGCGACCTCCGGGGCCCGGTCGGCCCCCATTCCTTGTCCTTATCGCCTTGACCGCGGCCGGGGCGCTGGCGCTCAACATCTTCGTTCCGTCGATACCGGGGATGCAGCGCGTCTTCGACACCGATTACGCCACCGTGCAACTGACCCTGACCCTTTCCTTCGCTACCTATGCCGTGATGCAGATCGTCTATGGACCGCTCTCGGACCGCTTCGGCCGGCGGCCCGTGGTGCTGGCGAGCCTGGTCGTGTTTCTCCTCGGCAATGTAATGTGCGTTATGGCGAACTCGATCGAAACCCTGATCGTCGGCCGCGTGGTGCAGGCCGTCGGCGGCTGCGCCGGGTTCGTCGTCACCCGGGCCATCCTGCGCGACCTGTACGAGCGCGAGCGCATGGGCAGTATGCTCGGCTATCTCACCACGGCCATGGTGACGGTGCCCATGGTGGCTCCGGCGGTCGGCGGATACCTCGACGTCTGGTATGGCTGGCGGGCGGGGTTCCTGCTTGTCGCGGTGTTCGGCGCCGCCGTTCTGGCGGCCTGCCTGTTCGTCCTGCACGAGACCAACCTGAGGCCGCAACCCGGGGAGGGAGCCGTCGCCCTGGCGAGCGCTTTCTGGCGCCTGCTGCGCCATCGTGCCTTCTGCGGCTATGCTCTCCAGGTCGGCTGCACCACGGGGACGTTCTTCGCCTTCGTCGGCGGCGCCCCCTACGTGATGGTCGAGGTGATGGGGCGCCCGATCAGTGAGTACGGCCTCTATTTCATGTTCATCGCTGCCATGTACATGGCGGGCAATTTCATCTCCGGGCGGATCTCGGCGAGGGTCGGCACCGACCGCATGATCCTGCGCGGGACGTCGTTGGCCCTGGCCGGCGTGGTCATCTTGTTCCTCGTTACCCTGGCCGGAGCCTTAACCCCGTTGACGATGTTCGGGGCCATGGCGGTGACGTCTCTGGGCAACGGTTTCAGCACGCCCAACGGATTGGCCGGCGCCGTCAGCGTCGATCCGACCCGTGCCGGCACCGCGTCGGGGGTCGCGGGGTTCTTGCAGATGACGGTTGGCGCCCTGGCGACCTATGTGCTCGGCCTGCTGCTCGCCAAGACGGCGATGCCGCTTGCCGCCGTCATGCTGACGACGACGGGGCTGGCCTTTGCCGCGCACCGGATTGGGGTGCGGCCGGGCCCAGCGGTCTGAGATAAGGCCCATGCCCGATCCCCATCCCAGAACGCCCCGCCGTCCACCGCTCGCCCTTCTTATCGCCGTCTCCGCTACCGGGCCGCTGTCGCTCAACATTTTCGTGCCGTCGATGCCGGGCATCCAGCGCGTCTTTCACACCGACTATACCACCGTGCAGCTCACCTTGACCCTCTATCTGATCGGTTTTGCCGTGGCTCAGCTTCTCTACGGGCCGTTGTCGGACCGCTTTGGCCGGCGCCCGGTCCTGTTGGCCGGCCAAGGGGTCTATCTGGCCGGCAGCCTGCTGTGCCTGATGGCGCCAGGCATAGGGGCGCTGATTGCCGGGCGCGTCGTACAGGCCGTCGGCGCCTGCGCCGGGATGGTCGTGGCGCGGGCCATCATCCAGGACATCTACAAGCGCGAAAAAGCGGCGCCCATGCTGGCCTACGTCCATTCGGGGATGGCCGCGGCACCCATGATCGGGCCCTCCATCGGCGGCCTGCTGGAGGTGTGGTTCGGCTGGCAGGCAAGTTTCGTCCTTATCGCCGCCATTGGCGCCGGCGTCCTGGCGGCGTCGGTGTTTTACCTTCACGAAACCCATTGGGGCGAGGGTCAAGCGGCGGGCATCACCGACATGGTGGTCGGTTTCGGGCACCTGTTGCGCCGTCCCGTGTTTTGCGGTCATGCCTTTCAGGTCGCCTTCACCTCGTCGGTGTTTTTCGCCTTTGTCGGCGGAGTGCCCTACGTCATGGTCGATCTCATGGGGCGCCCGCCGAGCGAATTCGGGTTCTATTTCATCGCCGTCCCGGCCATGTTCATGACCGGTAGCTTTTTCGCCGGCCGGGTCTCGGCGCGGGTCGGGTCCGATCGAATGGTCGCCATCGGCACACTCATCGCGCTCACCGCCACCGGTGCGGAGGTAGCCTGGAACCACTGGGATCTCTTGACTCCGGTGACCCTGTTCGGGTCGATGGCGGTGGCGGCGCTCGGCGCCGGGATGGCCCAGCCCAACGGGATGGCTGGGGCGGTTGGCGTCGATCCCAGGCGCGCCGGGGCGGCATCGGGGTTAAGCGGCTTCCTGCAAATGACCGTCAGTGCCGGTGTCGCCACCGTCGTCGGCGCCCTGTTGGCCGACTCCGCTACCCCGGTGGTGGTGGTGATGTTTACCTCGGCGGCACTGGCCCTGATGTTCCATCTGGTGGCGGTGCGAGCACACGATTAGGGACTTAAATTCAAGGATGCGACGGGAGAGTATGTTATGGATCCGAGCGATATCAAGGCCTTGACCTTTGACGTCTTCGGCACCGTCGTCGATTGGCGTACCTCCATCGCCCGCGAGGCCCGCGATGTGGGCCGGGCGAAGGGGGTAGAGGCCGACTGGGACGCCTTCGCCGATGATTGGCGCAGGCTCTATCAGCCCTCCATGGCCGCCGTGATCGAGGGCCGAAGACCGTGGACGAAGCTTGACGTCCTGCACCGCGAGAGCTTGGAAACGGTGCTCGGGACCCATGCCGTCACCGGGCTAAGCGAGGCCGAGAAGGAGAACCTCAACCGCGCCTGGCATCGCCTGGATGGATGGCCCGACACGGTACCCGGCCTGACCCGGCTGAAGCGCCGCTACGTCCTGGCGACGCTGTCGAACGGCAACGTCGCCATGATGGTTAATATGGCCAAACGCGCCGGACTGCCCTGGGATGCCATCCTCGGCGCCGAGCCGGCGCGGCACTACAAGGCAGACACCGAATGTTACCTGATCACGGCCGACTATCTGGGCCTGGAGCCGTCCGAAATCCTCATGATTGCAGCCCACAACCCAGACCTGATACGGGCCGCCAAGCTGGGTTTTCGCACCGCCTTCGTCCCCCGCCCGACGGAGCATGGAGCGGGGCAGACAACCAATCTCAAACCCGAACAGGACTACGACGTCGTCGCCTGGGATTTCACCGACTTGGCCCAAAAACTGGGGTGCTAATCGGCTCCCGGCTTATTTCTTTCTGAGCAGGTTGGCGCGGAACGGCTGATCGAAGGCGCGCCCGCCGTCTTCCGCCCGGCCGTGGTGGTCGAAGCGGCGCCGCATCTCGTCGGCGATGGTGGCGAAGTGTTCGGCACGGTCCGGGTCGATGGTCAGCACGAGGGAGTGGAAGGCCTCAAAATCTGCGAACCGCATGACCCTGGTATAGAGGACCTCGCGCTCCTCGGCTAATCCCTGGGCACCGGCCCCCTTGATCGCCTCATAGGCCCTGGCCCGCACCTCGGTTTCATCATCGACCGGCTGCAACAGATCGAAGTACGGTCCCTGGGCGAGCGGTTCGGTTATATAGGCCAGGCCGCCGGATTCGAGGACCCTGGCCGCTTCCGCCACGGCCTGCGCCTGGCCGCCGTCCGCGACGTGGTGGAGCGTGCCGAAATAAAGGATCACGTCGGCCGAGGCATCGTCGAAGGGCAGGTCCACACCTTCGCCCTCGACATAGGTCTCGTCCGCTTCCGCGGGCGCTCGGCGGGCCGAGGCCAGGCGCTGCGGATTGGCCTCGACGCCGACGGCCCGGGCGCCGGCGGCACTGACCAGGCGAACCACGCGGCCCTCGCCGCAACCGACGATGACGATCCGCTTGCCGTCCACTTCGCCCAGGCCCGGCAGACCGTCAAGTTCTTTGGTTTCCATTGTTGCCTCTTCCCTGAATTGTGCGCCAAATGGGACCAGAAACTATCCCAGGTCCGCATTCACGTGAAGCATTGATATGGCGACAATGCCAGCACCGGTCGTTTGACAGGTTCGGGAATGGAGCGCGCCTCAACCGGCGCAGCACGAAAGTAGGCTGACGTCCTTATCGAAGGCCTGGGCCGCCAGCTTTAGGCCTTCGACCGTGGTCAGATAGGGAAAAAGTGTCTCGGCAAGGGCGGCGACGCTAAGCCCTCCCTTGATCGCCATGGCGGCGGTCTGAATGGTTTCGCCTCCTTCCGGCGCTAAGATGTGGGCGCCGAGCAGACGATCAGTCCCCTTTTCCGCCACCAGCTTAATCAGGCCGCGGGTATCGCGGGCGGCCAAGGCCCGGGGAACGTGGGCCAGATCAAGGGTCGAGGTGCGAACGTCAAGGCCCTGCGCCCGGGCCTCCGTTTCGGTGAGGCCGACGCCCGCCGCCTGCGGATCGGTGAACACGACCCAGGGCATGGCCGTGGCGTCATAGGCCCGCGTGTCGCCCTTGATGGCATTCTCGGCCGCGATCTTGGCCCCGTAGGCGGCCATATAGACGAATTGGTCGCGGCCCGTCACGTCGCCGGCCGCGTAGGTGCCGGGCCGGCTGGTGCGCATGTGTTCGTCGACCTTGACGGCGCCGTCGGCGGCCAATGTAACGCCCACGTCTTCCAGGCCCAGATCACGGGTGTTGGGGCGCCGGCCGGCCGTTACCAAGATTTTTTCCGCCGCGATGGTCTCGACGCGGCCCGCCACATCGACGGTCAAGGCGATGCCGGTCGGGGTGCGGCGGATGGCACGGTACGCCCCTCCGCCGATGACGGTAAGGCCCTCTTCGTGGAAGACGCCGGCCAATGCCTCGCCGATCTCGGGCTCGGCCTGGGGCAACAGGCGGCTGCGCGTGACCACCGTCACCGCCACTCCGGCACGGGCAAACATTTGGGCCAGCTCGCAGCCAATGAAACCACCCCCTACGACAAGGAGCGAGGCGGGCAGGCGCTCCATTTCCATCGCCGTGGTGCTGGTCAGGACGGGAACGTCGCCGATACCCGGGATCGCCGCCGGGGCGGGGGCGGTACCGGTGGCAACGATAACTTTGTCGGCCGCCAAAACCTCACCGTTAACCGTCACGCCTTCACCGGTCAGCCGCGCCGGGCCGTCGTGATAGGAAATCGACGGATAGGCGCCCAGCAGGTCTTGGTACTTGGCGCGGCGCAGGTCTTGCACCAGATCGTCCTTCTGGGCGATGACGGCGCCCCAGTCCACGACCGAGGCTGTGGCACGAAGGCCGTTGAAGCGCGCCGCGCCCCGGGCCTGGTGCAGGGCCTCGGTCGCCCGGATTAAGGTCTTCGACGGCACGCATCCGACATTGACGCAGGTTCCGCCAATGGTTCCGAAGCCAACCAGCGCCACCCAGGCGCCCAGCTCGGCACCACGGATGGCGGCCGAAAAACCCGCCGATCCGGCGCCGATGACCGCTAGGTCGAAGGCACCATTTCCATGTGCGTTCATCAGGATTCTCGACCGTCCTCGCCCGCCGGTCTGCACCGAACAAGAGCATAGGCGATGAGTCCCAGGAATCCGACCAACGTTGGCAAAAGAACGTAGTCCAGCCAACCCAGCCAAGCCGAAAGCCCGACCGTACCAAGAAGGATGACAAGGACCGGGGTGAAGCAACACAGGATGGCGATGGCGCCTCCGATGAGGCCGGTTCGGAGCATTGTTTTCTCATTCATGGTCCGTCAATCCCTGCGGTTCGATCACTGAACGGTTTCCTTTTTTGGTCGTGGGGGATAATATAGAACCTGTAGTAACTACAGGTTCAAGGTAAATTTGATGGAACCGTTCGCCGATCCGCCGACCTCCGCGATGTTCATCGGCGAACTTTCCGGGCGCACCGGCTGCAATATCGAAACCATCCGCTATTACGAGCGCGTCGGGCTCTTGCCGGCGCCGCCGCGCAGCGCCGGCGGGCACCGTGTCTACGGCGTCGATCACCTCAAGCGGCTCACCTTCATACGCCGCGGCCGCCAGTTGGGATTTGCCCTCAAGGACGTGCGCGGCCTTCTCGCCCTGGTCGACGGCGGCGGTTATACCTGCGACGAGGTCCAGGCCCTGACCCTGTCTCACCTCGACGAGGTGCGCCTCAAAATCGCAGATCTAAAGGTGCTGGAAGGTGTTCTGGGTGACATGGCGGCAGAGTGCGAGGGTGGAACCGTGCCTGCCTGCCCGGTCATTGAGGCCCTGTTCCGCGGCGCCTGACGGCGCCACATCATGGTAACGTCTTTACCTGAGATCATATCCTGGGCCGGACGGAGAATACCATGACCACGCGAGACACTGAAACGGGTGCCACTACCGATCTCATCGGGACGGTCGCCGACTGGCTGATGAACCAGGCCCTGGGCGAAGCCCAGATGGCGGACCTGGTGGATGGGTGCTGCAACCGCTTGCGGGCCGCTGGAATTCCGCTGTGGCGCGCCCACGTCGCCTATCGCACCCTTCATCCGCTGATCGAGGCGATCTCGCTGACATGGGAACGCGGCGAGGGCCTCGTCACCGCCGACATACCCCACGGTCAGGCCGATACATCGGAGGAATGGCACAAGAGCCCCGCCTTCCACATGATCGAGACCGGTATTCCGTTCCTGCGCCGGCGCCTCACCGGCAGCGAGGCCCTGTTGGATTTTCCCCTGCTGGTCGAACTCCACGATCGGGGGGCGACCGACTTCCTCGCCTACCTGGTAGCCTTCGAGAGCGGCGAGGTCGTCGGCCAGGTACGGGACGGCATCATCGGGTCCTGGGCAACCGACCGGACTTCCGGTTTCAACGACCACGAAATCCAGTCCCTGATCCGGATTCAAAGACGGCTCGCGGTGGCCAGTAAGGTCATCATCAAGGACCAAACCGCGCGCAACGTGCTGACCACCTATCTGGGACCGGACGCTGGCCGCCAAGTCCTCGATGGCCAGATCAAGCGTGGCGACGGCGAGACCATCCACGCCGTCATCTGGTTTTCGGATCTCAGGAACTCGACGTCCATGGCCGATACCATGGCGTCGGATGTCTACCTTGGCGTTCTGAATACCTATTTCGAATGCACCGCCGGTGCCGTGCTGGCCAACGATGGAGAGGTCCTGCGTTTTATCGGCGATGCCGTGCTTGCCATTTTTCCCATTCGCGATGACGGGACCACTGCTGGGGTTGCCTGCGAAAACGCCCTGGCCGCGGCGCGCGAAGCGCAAAAGCGTCTGGTCGACGTCAACCGTCAGCGCGCCGAGGCGGATTTCGATGCCCTTAATTTTGGTCTGGGCCTTCACGTCGGCGATGTGCTGTACGGCAACATCGGTGTGCCGGAACGCCTTGAATTCTCGGTGACCGGGCCGGCCGCCAACGAGGCGGCGCGCATTGAAGGCCTGACCAAAAGCCTCGGATATCGGGTCGTAGTCAGCGCCGAATTCAAGCAGGCCCTAGCCGCCGAATGGCGGTCCCTCGGCCATCACGAACTGCGCGGCGTGGGGAATGCGGTTGAGGTCTTTTCCCTCGACGACCTGCGCTGACCCTAATCCTTGTCCGCCGCCTCGCCCGCCACGGCACCCAGGCCGACAAAGGCGGGCAGCGGGTGGGTGATGACGAAGACCGGGGTGGCGGCCAGGTAGGCGGCGAAACGGCCCTTGTCTTCGAAGCGGCGACGGAATCCCGAGGCGGCGAAGGCGGGCCCCAGTTTCGGCACGATACCGCCGGCGATGTAGACGCCGCCCAAGGCACCCAAGCTCAGCGCCAGGTCCGAAGCGACGGTGCCGAGCATGGCACAGAACATCTCAAGCGCCTCGGTGGCGGCGGGGCAGTTGCCGTCGTCGGCGAGGCGCGACACCGCGTCCGGGGTGGCGGCGTGATCGGCCTGCCTTCCGTCCAGCGCGCATAGACTTCGGTACAAATTGACCAGGCCGGGACCGGAAATAACGCGCTCGGCCGAGACGTGGTCGTAGGTCCGGCGCAGGTTTGCCAGCACCGCCGCCTCGCGTTCGTCGAAGGCCGCCATGGTGACGTGCCCGCCTTCGGTGGCGAGTGGCGCCCAACATCCGGCTGCCGGGACCAGGGCCGAGGCGCCGAGGCCCGTGCCCGGGCCAAGGACGGCAACCGGGGCGTCTGGTACGGGCTCGCCGCCACCAACTTGGTAACAGTCGTTTTGGCCGAGATAGGGAATGGCCAGTGCTATGGCCGCGAAGTCGTTGACCACCCGCAAGACGTCTAGACCGAGACGACGGCGCACGTCCTCGACGGAAAACGACCAAGGATGATTGGTCATGGTCACTTGATCCTCGGCCACCGGCGAGGCGACGGCAAAGGCGCCGCGCATGGGCCTTGACGTAGGCGCCGTCGTGTCAAGGAAGGCCCCGGCGGCGGCCACCGGGTCAGAATAGTCGGCGCATTTGAGGACGCGGGTCTCGCCCGTCTGCCCGGCGCCGTCGATGAGGGCGAAGCGCGCGTTGGTGCCGCCGATGTCGGCGATGATACGAACCTCCCGGGTGTCGCCCGGTGGCGCGCGGGTGTGTCTCGTGCCGACCATCCGTCTCAGGTTTCGTAGGGGGCTTTGGATAGGGTATTGAGGAACTTGTCGCGCCAGGTGGTTAGCGTATTTGCACGCAAATTCTCCATCATCGCGGCCCACCGGCTACGCCGTTCCTCGAGGGGCATTTCCAGGCCCTTGGCGATGGCGTCGGCTACCCCTTCGTAGTCGAACGGATTGACGATGAGGGCGCTCTCCAATTCGCGCGCCGCGCCGGCGAAGCGCGACAGCACCAGAACCCCCGGATCTTCTGGGTTTTGCGACGCCACGTACTCCTTGGCGACTAGGTTCATGCCGTCTCGCAACGGTGTCACCAGGCCGATGCGGCTGGCCTGGTAAAATCCGGCCAAATCCTGGCGGGTGTAGCTCTTGTTGAGATAGTTGATGGGTACCCAGTCGAACTCGGCGAAGCGGCCGTTGATGTGCCCCGACTCGGCTTCAAGGGTGCGGCGAATTTCGCGGTACTCCGGCACTTCCGAGCGCGACGGCGGTGCAATCTGCAACAGGGCGATTTGACCCCGGTAGGTGGGATGGGACTCAAGCAGGCGCGAGAAGGACTGAAATCGCTCGACCAGTCCTTTGCTATAGTCCAGCCGGTCGACGCCGATGATCCACGAAAAGCCCTCGGGGCGCCCGCGCAAGATCTTGACGCTGGCTGATTGGCTTTCCTTTTGACCGGCCCTGACGAAATCTTCAGTGTCTATGCCGATCGGGAATATCTCTACCCTGAGCGTGCGGCCGAAGGCATGAATCAGATGGTTGCCCATGATGCCGCCGCCGGCCTCGTTGACGATGTAGTCTAGAAAGGCGCGCAGGTCGTTCTCGGTCTGGAAACCGACCACGTCGTAAGCGCAAAGTGAACGGACCAGGGATTCATGACCGGGCAGGGCGGTGAGAATTTCCATTGCCGGGAACGGAGTGTGCAGGAAGAAACCCATGGGCTGCGTCACTCCGGCGCGGCGCAATTCTTCGCCCATGGGGATGAGGTGGTAATCGTGGATCCAGATCAGGTCCTCGGGCTTTATCAGACGCATCAGTTTATCGGCGAAAATGGTGTTGACCTGCAAATAGCCCGAGTAGTTCTGTTTGCTGAATGCCGTCAGGTCGAGCCGGTAGTGGAAAAGCGGCCAAAGGGTGCGGTTGGCGAAGCCGTTGTAATATTCGTTGTAGTGTTTGCGCGATAAATCGATGGTGGCATAGGTAACGGGGCCGATCTGGGTCAAGGCGGGCTTGGCCGGTGTCTTGCTTGCAACCTTGCCGCTCCAACCGAACCACACGCCGCCGTGCTCGGAAAGGGCGTCCTTGAGTGCCACCGCGAGGCCTCCGGCGCGCCCTTTGACATCGGTGGGCGCGGCAACCCGATTGGAGACAACGATAAGGCGGCTCAATAGGCTTCCTCCCAACTCGTGCTCAGGGCCATGGCGGAATTGATCAACCCGACCATGGAATAGGTCTGTGGGAAATTGCCCCACAACTCGCCCGTCTTCGGATCGATGTCTTCCGAGAGCAGACCGAGATGGTTGCGTGAGTCTAGCATGTTTTCGAACAGTTCGCGCGCCTCCTCCTGCCGGCCCACGGCGGCCAGAGCATCGATGTACCAGAATGTACAGATGTTAAAGGCGGTCTGGGGCGTTCCGAAGTCGTCCTCGACGGCATAGCGGTAAAGGTGGTCGCCCCGTCGCAGGGTTTTTTCGATGGTCTCCACGGTGCCGACGAAGCGGGGGTCGGAGCCCTCGATGAAGCCGACTTCATAGAGCAAAAGCAAACTGCCATCGATCCCGTTGCCGCCAAAACTCTCGACGAACGTGTTGCGCTTGGCATCGTAGGCATTCTCGATGATGACGGCGCGGATCTTTTCGGCGTCGCGGCGCCATTGTTCGGCCTGGCCGGTCATGCCCAGGCGGGTGGCGATACGCGCCAGGCGGTCGGCGCTGGCCCAGCACATGACGCTGGAATGGGTGTGCACCTTGGACTTGGTTCTCAGTTCCCACAGGCCGGCGTCGGGCTTGTCGAAAAGCTCCAGCGCACGGCGGCCCACGTTTTCGAGCCGCTGAAACAGCCTGTGATCGCCGGGGCGGGTCAGGCGTTCGTCGAAAAATGCCTGGGTGGCGGCCAAGATGACGTTACCGTAACCGTCGTTCTGGATGTGCTCGTAGGCTTGGTTGCCGCGGCGCACCGGCCCCATGGATCGGTACCCCGCAAGCGTCGATACCGTTTCCTCGATCAGGCGTTTATCGAGGGTGATGCCGTAGACCGGCTGGAAGTGTCCGTTTTCGGACCCCGCGACAACGTTGACGATGTAGTGCAGGTATTCCTCCATGGTCCGCGTCGCGCCAAGCCGGTTGAGCGCCTTGACGACGAAATAGGCATCCCGCAGCCAGCAATAGCGGTAGTCCCAGTTGCGGCCGCTGTCGGCCGCCTCGGGGATGGACGTGGTCATGGCCGCGATGATGCCGCCGCTTTCCTCAAAACTGCTCAACTTCAGCGTAATGGCAGCGCGGATGACGGCTTCTTGCCACTCGAAGGGCACGGCCAGATAGCGCGCCCATTCGCGCCAATAGTCCAAGGTGCGCTTAAAGAATTCGCGCGATGTGTTGTTGATGGGACTGGTCAGACTCTCGTCCGCGCCAACCATCATGGTCAGGGGTTCCTCAAGCACGAAGGGAACCTCGTCGATCAGATAGGTGATCGGCGCATCGGTCGTGCAGCGCAAGGTCAGTTGCGGAGCGACATAACGGATGTGGTTGCTGCCGCGTGTCAACTGGGGCCGCTCGGCACCGTAGTCATAGGTCGGACGCAGCCGCAATGTAACCCGGGGGTGGCCAATGACGGGGCGCACGTGGCGGACCAACATCATGGGACGGAAGACGCGGTCGAGGCGCTTAAAGCGTGGTGCGAAGTCGGCGATCTCCAGGGCCGCGCCGTCGGCGTCGTAAAGGGTGGTGATGAGAATCGCCGTATTGTGCAGGTAATGCTGCTCACTGCGCGCAAAGTTCTGCACGACGACGTCGAAAAAGCCTTGTTCTGGTTCGCCGGTGTTGCCCTGTAGAAGGCTGCAAAATACCGGGTCACCGTCGAAACGCGGCAGACAGCACCACACGACACGCCCTTTGCGGTCGATCAGGGCGCCGAACGACGAGTTGCCGATAACGCCGAGGTCGAGATCGCTCATGGAAACCTCTCTCAATATTGGTTGGACCCGATGCGCGCCCGTGGGCCCGCCGGCAAGTCGCGTCTAGAAATAGCAGACAATTGGGGAAAGAGGCGAATCACCGGTGAAATCGGGACCCGGTTCCTAGGCAAGTCGCTAGAATGTCGGCTGCACTAGACCGCGACGCCAGGAAAGGAGTTGAGCCCGGCGCTTGTCGGCGAAGGATACTTTCTGCTCGCCCGCGCCCAGGAGCGCTTGGCGACGCAGCATCTTGGCCTCGGCGCGCCGCATAAGAGCCAAGTGATTGCCGCGGTCGGCGCGGACGCGGTCTTGGCGCCAGGCGGCCAGTTGGCTTTGCCGGATCGAGGCCGCGTCATCGATGTTGCGGGCGGCTGCGCGGGTGGATTCCAACCGGCTGTTGAGCTGCGCCGTGCGCACCCGGTCGATGGCCGGCGTCGAGGCGTCGCCCCGGACAACGGTGGCCACGGTCCTTGGAGGTGTGGTGGTGGGAATGTCGGTGGGGGTATTGACGGGAACGTCGCGAACTTGGCTCCACAGCCTCATCACTCGGGCGCGGTAGGCCGAGCCGAGGTTCGGATTTTTGGAATGATAAGCGCCGGCGGCCCGTGTCCAAGAGCCTTGCGAGACGCGCAAATTCTTGAGAAAGCCGGCGGCATAGGCAACGTTGGAAGCGGGGTCGAGGGCGTCTTCCAAACTGGGAAATGCATCAGAGTGATAGAAGAGATTAACCTGCATGCAACCAACGTCGATATTGCGAATTCCCCGTGCCTTGAGGGCCATCACCTCGGCAACCGCGGCGGCCTTGGTATCGAAATATCGCCCTTCGCCTTTGGCGGTAACGGTCCATGGCCAGGCAAGATTTACCCGGTCGACGGCATACCAACGCCCTGTCTCGGCCAGGGATATGGCCCGCAAGAGATGGGACGGAATACCGTCCACTCGTTCCTGGCGGGCCGTCACGGCGGCGCATAAATCTTGTGCGTTATCAAGATCTTGTGCCGGTCGTGCCGGGGCGGCGTCCATCCCCGCGACCATCGACAGCACAATGCAATAACAAAATAGGCAAAAACGTATTGGCATGAACCGATCCATCATTCCGGTATATTTCACGCAACGAACATGCCAAGGGATCGGGGCCTATTCCCAACGATGCGATCAAGCCTCGAAATTCTTACTTAGGTTGACGTCTCACACACTCAATCCACGCAATCTTGGACGTCTGCGACGGACCGTTTTGAATTGCTCGTAATACAAGTGTTCAATTCACCTCACAAAAAATTCATTTGATTTTTCATCGAAATACGACTATATATTGCGTTGCGGCATGCGGGGCCGCCTACTTGGCGATTTCCCGATGTTGCATCTTTCGACGTTTCCTCCCAAAACTTGGGCCGTGCTAGTCACGGCCCTCTTTTTTTGGGCGACTCAGTCGTCAGTCGTGAAAAAGTCCCTCGCCTTCGGCTCGGTGTACTTTTACCCGGTTTTGGTACGGCCAAATCGGCCCTTGAGGCGGCTCGGCGGGCCGATTTGAGATTCTGTTCCCAGCCCCGCCATTCGGCGTGGCTGGAGCCTTTTGCAAGGGGTTGCGCTCTTCTTGCGCAAAACCTTGAAAAAGAGGACAAGCGAAAGGCGGGCGCCGGGCCGCCCCAAGCACGCCTTTCTCATTACCAACATTGAAGAAAAGTACACTGAGCGCTAGCGAAGGACTTTTCTTCACCGGTGGCTCAGTCTTTGGTATCGGATCCGGGAAGCGTCGTATCGCCCTTGCCCAAGGAACGTTGCATAAGGACGGTGTCCACCCAGCGGCCGAATTTGAAACCGGTCGATCTGAGGGTGCCGATCTCGCGGAATCCCATGGCGGCGTGAAGCGCGATCGAAGCTGTGTTCTGGGAATCACCGATGACCGCCACCATCTGGCGGTAGCCACCCGCCGAGCACCGTTCGATGAGGGCGCCCAGCATGAGGCGTCCCAATCCAAGGCCGGCGGCGTCGGGTGCGACATAGACCGAGTTTTCAATCGTATGGCGGTAGGCAGGGCGGGTCCGGAAAGGCCCGGCATAGGCGAAACCGGAAACCACGCCGGCCTGCTCGGCGACCAAGTAGGGCAGGCCGAGCGCGACCACGGCGTCACGGCGCCGGGCGATCTCGGCCAAGTCGGGCGGCACTTCTTCGAAACTGGCGAGGCCGGTCAGCAAGTGATGGGCGTAAATGCCGACGATGGCCTCCAGGTCGCCGTCGTCGGCATTCCGGATCACCGCGTCGGGTTCACCCTCGGCGCCGGTCATGGGACGGCGAGGAGAGCGGGATCGATGGCGACCAGGTTTTCGATCAGGCGCTTCACACTCTCGATCAGAGGCGCTATTCCTGGGCCCCTCTCGATGGTCCACTCGTTCATGTAGAGACCCCGGTTTATTTCTATCTGCAGGGCATGGACGCTGTTTTCAGGACACCCGTAGTGGCGCGTCGTGAAGCCGCCGGCATAGGGGTCGTTGCGCGTCACCTGATAGCCCAGCTTGACCAAGGACCGCTCAGCCAGATCGCAGACAGCGGCAACGCACGACGTTGCGTGACAGTCACCCAAAATGAAGTCAGAGCGCGGATGGCCCGGATCGGCATCCATCGGCCCGCCCACCGACGGCATGGAATGACAATCGACGAGCAGGCAGACGCCAAAGCGCCGCCGGGTTTCATCGACCAGATCGCCAAGCGCCGCGTGATAGGGCACATAGCAGTTATCGATGCGCCGTTTGGCGTCGCTCCAGCGGAGCAAATCACTGTATATCTCCTCGCCGCTGGCGACGATCCGCGCGACCGTACCCAAACCGGCGGCGACCCGGGGCGAGCCGCTGTTGACGTGATCAGGAAGGGCGTCGGCGAACATGGCGGGGTCAAGCTCGTGGGACTCCCGATTAGGATCCACATAGGCGCGCGGGAAGTGGGCCCGGATGAGGGGTGCCCCGTGATCGGGCGCGGCGGCGAATATCTCGTCGACGAAGGCATCCTCCGAGCGCCTGAGCATCAATGGATCAAGCCGCGACGCAGCGATGAACGCCGGCGAATAGGCGCGCCCGCTGTGTGGCGAGGCAAAGACTACGGGCGCGGTCTGAACGGCCGGGGCGCGAACGTCAAAGGCCGCCGACTGAACCGCCGGGTAGGGTTGAACGCTTTCGTCGTCCGGTGCCGACAAGGAGACCTCCGCTGCGCCCATTCCTGGGCGTCCGCCCACGACGAGTGGGTAGGTTCTGTTAGCCTCCTGCTTGCGCCGGCGCAATGGGAATCTGTTCTTGCCGGTCCGCCCGGTCCAGCCAAGCAGAGCTTGTCAAGACCCCTCGGTTGGGATTAAAAGACCTCCTTCGCGGCGCCCTTTCAAGGGACGTTGCCGGGGCGCGTAGCTCAGCGGGAGAGCACTGCGTTGACATCGCAGGGGTCGCTGGTTCAATCCCAGCCGCGCCCACCATTTTCCAAGGGGTTCCGGGGTGGTTCGGGACCTTTTTTTCTGGCGGGACGCGCGGTCCAGTCGCTTGGGGATATGTTGATAGGGTTTAAGGTGTTCACATGATCGCCGTCACGGATGCCATCGTTCTTTCCGACGACGAGATCAAGGAGCGGTTCATCCGCGCCCCGGGTCCCGGCGGTCAGAACGTCAACAAGGTGGAAAGCGCCGTACAACTGCGTTTCGACGCGGCCAATAGCCCGGCCCTTTCGGCCGCGGTCTTGCGCCGTCTCACGTCCCTGGCCGGTAGTCGCATGACGCGAAAAGGCGTCATCGTGCTGACCGCAAATCGTTTCCGTAGCCAAGAACGGAACCGCCACGACGCCTTGGCACGGCTTATCGAATTGATCCGCCAAGCGGCCGTCGAGCCCAAGCGGCGTCGGCCGACGAGACCGACGGCCGGATCCCGGCAAAGGCGCCTCGACGCCAAGCGCCAACGCAGCGGCCTCAAGAAGGGACGCGGCAAGGCTGATCCTTTCGATTAATGCCCCGGGCGCGTCGGCGGCCAAAGGCTTGGGGCTTCCCTCTTCTTTTGGTTTGGGTTAACAACTGTGCCGCTGTGAATACTCGCGCCCCGTGGAGCAGAACGATGACCGATCAAAGCGCCGGCCCGAAAACCGACACCAAGACCAAATCCGACACCACGACCAAATCCGATACCAAGACCAAATCCGACACCACGACTAAGACCAAGGATAAGAAGAGCGGTGGCACGCCGGACAAGAAGGCGGAAAAAATAGAATCCAAAGTCGCTACCCACGAAGGGCAGAAGCCCGTGACCGATGAGTATCGGGCAAATTGGAACCGTATCTTTGGGGGAAAGAGTTAGGCGCGCCGCCAGGTGGTCCCTTGCGCACCGTCTTCCAAAACAATGCCGCGTCCGGCAAGGTCGTCACGGATGCGGTCGGCTTCGGTGAAGTCCTTGGCCGCGCGAGCTTCCAGCCGCTGAGCGATCAGGGCCTCGATTTTACCCTCATCAAATTCCTCGGCACCGGGCGGACGCCATTTAAACCAGGCCTCGGGGTCGTCTTGTAGAAGGCCGAGGATGGCGCCGGCCGCCACCAAGTCGGCGGCGCATCTTGATCGGTCGTCATCGGCCGCTTTGTTGAGGGCGCCGGCCAGTTCGTGTAGCCGCGCCAGGGCCAGGGGCGTGTTGAGATCGTCACTCAGCGCTTCGAGCACCGCGTCGGGAACTCCGCCTCCATCCATAGGCGCGACTTCGGGAGCCTTTCTGAGAGCACCGTAAAGCCGGTCCAGGGTCGAGCGCGCCTCGGCGATGGCGGTCCGGGTGAAGTCCAAGGGCTGGCGGTAGTGGGTTTGCAGCAGCACCAGGCGGATGGCCTCGCCGGGATATTCCTCCAACAGCTCGTGAACGGTGAAATAGTTGCCCAGGCTTTTTGACATCTTCTCGCCCTCGACCATCAGATAGCCGTTGTGCATCCACAGGCGCGCGAAACCGTCGTCGGGATTGGCGCACCTGCTTTGGGCGATCTCGTTCTCGTGGTGGGGGAAGATCAGGTCCTGACCGCCGCCGTGGATGTCGAAGGTCCGGCCCAGGTATTCGCCGCTCATCGCCGAGCACTCGATGTGCCAGCCCGGACGGCCGCGCCCCCAGGGCGAGTCCCAGCCCGGAAGCTCGGGCGTCGAAGGCTTCCATAAGACGAAGTCGGCGGGATCGCGCTTGTAGGGCGCCACCTCGACCCGGGCGCCGTCAATCAGTTGGGCGCGGCTGTGCCCCGAAAGCTTGCCGTAGTCCGCCATGGACGGCACGTCGAACAGCACGTGGCCTTCGGCCTCATAGGCGTGGCCGGCCTCTATCAGGCGCTCGATCATGGCGATCATCTGGGGGATGTGCCCGGTGGCCCGGGGTTCGACGTCGGGTTTAAGCGCGCCCAACGCCGCCATGTCTTGGTGAAAGGCCTCCGTCGTGCGTTGGGTGATGGAGCCGATGTTCTCACCCGATTCGGACGCCCGGGCGTTGATCTTGTCGTCCACGTCGGTGATGTTGCGCACGTAGGTAACCTCGGCGTACTGACGCTTGAGCAGCCGGTAGAGAACGTCGAAGACGACGATCGGCCGCGCGTTGCCGATGTGGGCATAGTCGTAGACGGTGGGTCCGCAGACGTACATGCCAACGCGCTCCGGCACCACCGGCTCCAGCGTCTCCTTGCCCCGCGTCAGCGTGTTGTAAAGTTTGAGTGCCACGGGACTAGCCCGCGGTGAAGCGGTTAGTGATCGGATAGCGCCGGTCGCGGCCGAAGGCGCGCTCGGTGATTTTAACGCCCGGCGGCGCCTGGCGGCGCTTGTACTCGGCGCGATCGACCATGCTCCAGACCCGTTCCACCAGCGCCGGGTCGTGGCCGTTAGCGGCGATCTGGCCGGCCGACATTTCGTCCTCGATCAGGCCCTGCAAGATGGCGTCCAGTTCCTCGTATGGGGGCAAGGAGTCCTGGTCGGTCTGATCGGGTTTAAGCTCGGCTGACGGCGGCTTGGTGATGACGCGCTCGGGCATCACCGGACCCTCGGGGCCGAACGTGCCCACGGGCCGCGTCCCGTTGCGCCAGCGTGCCAGGTCAAAGACCATCATCTTGTAGACGTCCTTGAGGACGGAATAGCCGCCGCACATGTCGCCGTAAAGGGTGGCATAACCGACCGACATCTCGGATTTATTGCCCGTCGATACTACCAGGGAGCCGAACTTGTTGCTCAACGCCATGAGGGTGACGCCGCGCGCACGGGCCTGGATGTTTTCCTCGGTGGTGTCCGCGGGTTGCCCGGCGAAGGCGGATTTCAGCATCTCATCGAAGGCCTTCATGGCGGGGCCGATGTCGATGCTGTCGAGCTCCGCGCCTAGGAGCCCGGCGACCGCCGCCGCGTCTTCCAGGCTGTCCGCCGACGTATAGGGCGACGGCATCATCACGCAGCGTACCCTCTCAGGCCCCAAGGCATCGACGGCGACAGCCGCCGTCAGGGCGCTGTCGATGCCGCCGGAAAGCCCGATGAGGACACCGGGAAAACCGTTTTTGGTGACGTAGTCGCGGAGCCCCATCACCAGGGCCCGGTAGACGGTCTCGGCCTCGTTGGCAACGGGTAATGGGGGTGCCGGGGGTGCTGCATCGCAGGCCCAGTCTTCGCCGTTACGGTCCCACTGGGTGAGTAGCACCTGGGGCTCCCACGAAAGGGCCTGGACACGCAAGGCGCCATCGGCGCCGAGCACGAACGAGGCGCCGTCGAAGACCAGCTCGTCTTGTCCACCGATCAGATTGACGTAGGCCAAGGGCAGGCCGGATTCCTCAATGCGGGCCCGGGCCAGGTCGCACCGCATGCCGGTCTTGTCGCGCTCGAAGGGCGATCCGTTGATGACGATCAGGATCCGGGCGCCGGCGTCGGTCAGGTGTTGTGTCACTTCGGGGAACCACATGTCCTCGCACACCATGACGCCAAGAGACACGCCGCGAAAAATCATCGGTGCGGGCCGGGGACCGGCGGTGAAGACGCGGTGCTCGTCGAAGACGCCATAGTTCGGAAGCTCAACCTTGAAGGCCATGGCTGAAACGGCGCCGGCGTCGAGAAGCAGCGCCGCGTTGAACAGTTGACCATCGTTGCGCCACGGCGCGCCGATCACGACGCCCGGTCCGCCGTCCCGGGTTTCTTCGGCAAAACCGCGCACAATTTCTTCCAGACGGTCCTGGAACGCCTCCTTGAGTACGAGATCCTCTGGCGGGTAGCCGGCTGTCGCCAGTTCGCCGCATACCACCAGGTCGGCGCCCTGGGCGGTGGCCTCCAGGCGCGCTTGGCGAATACGCTCGACATTGCCCTCCACGTCGCCGACGGTGGGATTTATCTGCGCCAGGGCTATGGCCAGGGTGTCGGTCACGTGCGACCTAATATTCTGGTTCGGATGGGCCGTTAAGCGGCCCGAAGCCTAGGCGGCGCCTCGTGGCCTGTCAACGCCCGGCTCTTCGAATCCTACGAGGGTTGGGCTGGCACGCCACCCGGGACCGCCGGAGACGCCAAAGCGGATGGATAATTCATCGCCAACCCCCTATCCTTGTGCAGGCTTCATAATGTTGGATAGGCCATGAGCGACAGCAGTCCCCCCGCCGACGAGCGCCCGCCATCTTTCAGCGCCGCGTCGCCCAAAGAGCAGAGCCGGGCCATGGCGGAGGCTGTCATCGGCTCGCTCCTCGATCGACTGACGGCAGAGGCCGAACGGCGCGGCGGATCGCTCAACGTCGACGACATCCGCGCCATCGGCCGTGAGTTCGCAAAGAAGACCGAGGCCCTGCAGGCGGTTTTCGAGACGTCGTTCGAGGCCTATGTGCGGATCCGCGAGCGTGCCGTTTGGAATCAGGCGCGCCAGTACCCGTTCGACCGCCTGATCGTCAAGAAGTTCGAACCCTTGTTTCCCGGAATGGGGGGCGCGGACTTACGTGACGGGGGCCTGTCGAGGCGTATTCTGCCCGGCTTCTTCCTGGCCATGAACCTGATGCTGGGCGACGACGTGATCGAAGACTATCAGGCGCGCTGCCGGGCCATTATCGAGCGCCTCCAGGAAAAGAGCGGCGACGCCTTTGAATGGGACGACGCCTATGACGACCCCGAGGCCGACCGGGTGACCTTGGACTCGGTGGCCGCCATGGCGTCCTATTTCGGCGATCTGGAAAAACGCACCGCGTGGTTCCTCGGCATCATCAACGACAACCTGGCGCCGCCGAACACGGCGCGCGAGGGCGAGGATTCCGCCACCTGGCAGTTCACCGAAGAGGGCTTCCACCATTTTCTCGCCGCCCTCTTCGCCGACGTGCGCCAGACCATGACGACCGAGGGCGGCCGCCTGACCATCACCAAGAGCCACGGCGGCGAAGCCTGCGCGGCCCTGTGGGACATTCTCGAAAAACTGGAAGCGGTCGGCGCCGGCGGCGAATTGGAGTGACCGTCCACAGGTGGCGGGGATTGCCTCGGCGCAGCCCTTAGGGCTTGTGAGCCACGAAACCCCGTTCCGCTTTGACGCTGGTCTTGCCTTCGTAGGCGATGATATCGCGGCGGCGGGCGGCGATCCCGGCCGATCAGGAACCGACGGCAGTGCGGCCGTGATTGGTGCCGGCGCCGTTGATCCGGTTTTCCTTCAAAGCCTCGGCGACATGGAAGGCGACCTCCAGGGCCTGCTCGGCGTTGAGGCGCGGATCGCAATGGGTGTGATAACGGTCGGCGAGACCGGCTTCGGTGATCGCCTTGGCGCCGCCCACGCACTCGGTCACGTCTTGCCCCGTCAGCTCCAGATGGATGCCGCCGGCGTGGGACCCTTCGGCCCTGTGGGCGGCGAAAAATCCGCTGACCTCGGCCAGGATGCTGTCGAAATGGCGGGTCTTGTAACCGTTGGCGCTCGACACCGTGTTGCCGTGCATGGGATCGCACATCCACACCACCTTGCGGCCCTCGCGTTCGATGGCGCGGATCAACGGCGGCAACAATTGCTCCACCTTGTCGCCGCCCATGCGCACGATGACGCTTAGCCTTCCCGGCTCGTTGTCGGGGTTCAGGGTATCGATGTTGCGCAGCAACGCGTCCACCTCCGTCGTCGGGCCGGCCTTAATGGCCAGGGGATTGGCGACGCCGCTTAGAAACTCCACATGGGCGCCGTCGGGTTGGCGCGTGCGATCGCCGATCCACAACAGATGGGCCGAGGTGTCGTACCAGTCACCCGAAGTACTGTCGATGCGGGTCATGGCTTCTTCATAGCTCAGCAAAAGCGCCTCGTGAGAGGTAAAAAAGTCGGTCTCGCGGATCTGCGGCGTCGTCTCCGAGGTCAGGCCGCAGGCGGCCATGAAGGCAAGGGTCTCGTCAAGCCGGTTGGCGAGATCGCGATAGCGTTCGCCCTGGGGGCTGTCGGCGACGAAGCCAAGCGTCCATTGGTGGACCTTGTGAAGGTCGGCGTATCCGCCCTGGGCGAAGGCGCGCAGCAGATTGAGGGTGGCCGCCGATTGGTTGTAGGCCCGTACCAGGCGCTCGGGGTCGGGGACGCGGGCGGCTTCGGTGAAATCCATGCCGTTGATCATGTCGCCGCGATAACTGGGTAGGGTCACGCCGTCGACAGTCTCGGTATCCGATGAGCGCGGCTTGGCGAACTGGCCGGCCAGGCGCCCGACCTTGACTACCGGGTAGGCGGCGCCATAGGTCAGCACGACGGCCATCTGCAACAAGACGCGAAAGGTATCGCGGATGTTGTCGGGATGAAACTCGGCGAAGCTTTCGGCGCAGTCGCCGCCCTGCATCACGAAACCCTTGCCCTGGGCGACCTGGGCCAGGGCCGCCTTGAGGCGCCGCGCCTCGCCGGCGAAAACCAGGGGCGGATAGTTTCTAAGGCGCCCCTCGACTTCAGCCAGGGCCTTGGCATCCGGATATTCGGGCGACTGAAGTATAGGTTTTGTGCGCCAGCTATCGGGCGTCCACTTGCGGGCCATCGATGTCCTCATTCCCAGAAAGGATCGAACGAACCATGGGATATACGCGGGTATCGAGACTTTTTCCAGAAAAAGTGCGGTCCGTGGTATGGCTTGACACTTGATCGACCAATGAACCGGGAGGATACGTTGTGGATGTTCGCATGGATGGAAGGGTCGCCCTGATCACCGGCGGCAGCCGGGGGCTTGGGCGCGCCATGGCACTTAAGTTCGCCGAAGCCGGAGCCAAGGTCGCCATTACCGCGCGCCGCGCCGATGTCCTGGAAGAGGCCCGGGCCCATATTGCCGGCCGGACCAAGACCCAGGTTGCCGCCTTTCCCTGCGATGTAGGCGAGGCCGATCAGGTCGAGGACATGTACGCATCCGTGATCGGCGAATTCGGCCAACTCGACATTCTGGTTAACAACGCCGGGCGCTCCGAGACGGGCGCCTTCGAAGAGATCACCGACGCGGTGTGGCAGGCGGATTTGGAGCTCAAGCTGTTCGCCGTTATCCGGCTGACCCGCCTGGCCTTTCCGCAGATGAAAGAGCGGCGCTGGGGGCGCATCGTTAACGTGCTCAATACGGGCGCCAAGGTGCCGCGTCCGGGCGGCGCCCCGACGGCGGTGTCGCGCGCCGCCGGCATGGCCTTGACCAAGGTGCTGGCCGGCGAGGGGGCGCCCCATAACGTTTTGGTCAACGCGCTCTGCACCGGGTCCTTGGTCACCGATCAGGTGAAGCGCCGTCACCAGAACCTGACGTCCGATATATCGCTCGATGACTATATCGCGGAACAAGGCAAGGCCATTCCCCTGGGCCGCATGGGGGATGCTGAGGAATATGCGAATATGGCCTGCTTCCTGGCTTCCGACGCCGCCTCTTATGTCACCGGAACAGCCATCAACGTCGACGGCGGCCGCTGCCCCGTGGTTTAGATCATGGACTCGCAAACGACGTGGTAATGTGAGGATAGCCTGCCACACGGTTGTCCGCTATGTGTCCGAGCCGGTTGCGGAACTCTGGCGGCGGGTGGCATCGGGGAAGTGCACTATTCAACGCTGGAGGGTCAGTTGATGTGGCCGGAGCCGTATGATCCAATGAAACATCGTTGCCGGTTTTGTGACGAGATCATCACCGATCGCCACGTCTGCGAGACCTGTGGCACACCCTTACCCGGAATGACCCAGCAACAGGTCAGGGGCGGGCTTGTGGTCATGGTGTTAATCCTTCTTACTGCTGCCCTATGGAGCCCTTGGTGAACGTCCGCTTGCCGTGCCTCCAGCCTGAAAGATTGCGTAACGGCGACAGCGCCCCCATACCGACAGCTCAAAGAAAACTGAAAGCCCGTGATAAAGACCTGTTTCCGCTCGAGCAAATAGTCTGCGTTGGGTCGATAACGGTACTCCGTGGCGGAGTTTTCAAAGGCCTGCGATGTGGCCGCGAGAAGACCTATCGTTTATGAGTACAGAACCGAGTACACAGGCAAGGCGTCGCTTGCAAGGAGTACAGCCATGAACGACGAAACCGCTTCCAATCGCCCCGGCGCGTCGATCTTCGATGCGGGCCTTTTTGTCCGCACCGCGCCGTTCATGGGGGTAGCCAACGATTACGACCTCACCGATTGTCGGCTGGCGGTTCTTGGCATTCCCTATGATTGGGGGGTGCATCCGGTGCGCATCGGCTCCCGCCTCGGGCCAGCGGCGATCCGCGAGCAATCGGCGCTGGTACGTCCCTACCAGCCGCCGATGGCGGACTATGATCCGCGTGAGCGCCTTGGCGTCGTCGATTGCGGCGACGCCCGGGTGACGCCGAGCCGCATCGACGAATCATTCGAAGCGATCGAGTCGGCAATGTTGCGCATCTTGGAGTGCGGCGCCTTGACGCTCACCATGGGTGGCGACGGGATGGTAACCCTGCCACAGCTCCGCGCGCTCCATAAACACCATCCTGATTTGGTCGCGCTCCATTTCGACGCCCATACCGACACCGCGCCCACCGTCGGCCAGCACAAATACACGACGGGAACGACCTTTACCCGGGCCGCCGAGGAAGGCGTGGTTGATGCGGCGAATTCAATGCACATCGGGCCGCGCGGATCGATCCCCATGCAGGGCATCTTCGAACACACCCGCGATCAGGGCTACGAGCTGATCACCGGGGGCGAGCTCATCGAGCAGGGCATTCCGGCGATGCTTGAGCATATCCACGCGCGCCTGGCCGGAAGACCGGTGCAACTGGTATGGGACATGGACGTCTTCGACCCCTCTTGCGCACCGGGCGTTTGCACGCCGACCTGGGGCGGCCTGACGGCGCGCGAGGGTCTGGCCATCATACAAGGATTGGCCGGCCTCAACTTCGTCGGCTTCGACGTCAACACCGTAAGCCCGCCCCACGACGTTGGCGGCATGTCGGCGTTCCTGGCGGCAACCATGATGCGCGAATGCATGGTCCTGGCCTGCCATACCCTCGGCTTGCACGAAGGCTGAAAGGGTCGCCTCTTAGAGCATTTTCCGTTCACATGCGTTCACCGGAAATTCTCTAACTCTTTGTTTTAAAAGCAAATACGTCGTCGCGGATGGTTCCATCCGCTCGGGATTTGCTCTAGCGCTCGCGGAAGGGCCGGGGCGCACTACCCGGCTAGCCGAAGTCGCGCGGCGCCAAACCGGCGTGGAACCAGCAGATGAAGTTGTAGACGTCGTAGACCGGCATGCCGATGGCTTCGCTGAGTGCGCGGGTGAAGGGCACCATGCGGGTGCATTCGACGACCACGGCGCCGATGTCGGGGTTTTCGGCGACCAGTTCCCGGCCGGCCTCGACCACGTCCTCTTCGCAGGCCGCCATGTCGACCTCGGGCAGGGCTTCGTACATGGTGCGGTTGAACTCGCGCCCGTTGTCGGTGCCGCCAATGGGGGTGTCGGCGGGAACGCCGGCCGCCTCAAGGTGATCGGTGCTCAATTCCGACTTCCACACGGTCAGGACGCCGACGCGCTTACCCGGCGGCAGCAGGCGCTGGACGAAGGGCACCTGCATTAGCGACGAGGTCGCCACCGGTATCTTGCAATGCATGGCCAGGTCTTTTTGAAATAGGGCCAGAAAGCCGCAGGTGGCGGTGATGCCGTCCGCCCCCTCGGCGATCAGTTCGTCGGCGCCCGCCTTGAAGGCGTCGAGCAGGCCCTCGCCGCGCTCGAAGATAATGCGCCCCGGCGTCGCCTGGCGCACGACCTTGTAGAGGACCGGGAAAGGCCAGGTCCCGGCATTATTGGGATCGCCCGGAATACGCGGGTGTTTGGCATCCAAGATCAGGATACCGACCCTGGCGCCATAGATGGTCTTGCCGCCAAAGGCTGTTCTGTCGGTCATGGTCGATCCTCTCAACGCTCAACATAGGGCCTGGGCGCGCTTCCCGGATGGCCGAAATCGCGCGGCGCCAGGCCGCCATGGAACCAGGTGACGAAGCTGTAAATATCATAGACCGGCAAGCCGATCTCCTGGCCCAGCGCCTTCGAGAACGGCGCCATGCGCGTGCATTCGACGACCACGGCGCCGAGGTCCGGATGTTCTGCGATCAGCGCGTGCCCGGCCGCCAGCACATCGGCTTCGCAGGCCGCCATGTCGGCCATGGGCTCGGCCAAATTCATGGTGCGGTTGAACTCACAAGAATCATCGGTACTGCCGATCGGTGTATCCAAGGGCGCCCCCGCGGCGGTCAAATGGTTCTCGCTCAGCGACGGGCCGTTGGCAGTCAGGATTCCGACCCGCTTGCCAGGCGGCAGCAGGGCCTGAACCGGTGCGACCTGCATCAGCGACGAGGCGGCGACGGGCACCTGGCAATGGGCGGCCAGCTCGTCTTGAAACAGCGCCAGAAAGCCGCAAGTGGTGGTAAGGCCGTCGGCGCCGGTCGCCACCAACTCAGCGGCGGCCTCGAGGAAGACGTCAAGCAGGCCCTCGGCGCGGCCCCGGATCACCCGTTCCGGCAAGGCACCCCGAACCACCTTGTAGAGCACCGGAAACGGCCAAGTGGTTGCGTTGACCGGATCGCCCGGGATACGGGGATAAAGGGTGTCGAGAATGAGAATACCGAGGCGCGCCCCATAAACGGTCTTGCCGCCATGGGCCAAGCGTGGTGAGGCGGCCGGACGAGTGGCGCTGTCGGTAACGTCGTCCATGGCTCTGCCCCCCTTTTCAGCCGCCTGGACGCGCATGATGCCTGTCCGCCTGGGTCCGTTCAAGAGTGGTGGGGGACGATGCGGGGGTGGAGTAGGTTCCAAGGACGTCCCCTTTTAGGCGAGGCAGATATCTATCACTAACTATGGACCCTCGCCTGACATTCCATAAATAGCCTCGTAGTGGTAGAAAGCAATTGAGGATTAAACCAACTGGTATGCACGGACTTTGATGCTGAACTGCTATGGCGCTAGACCACTTTGTTTCCCAAGTTCATCTAAGGAATTTTTATTCTCCCGATATGGGCGGGAAGAAGATGCACGCCATTCGGAAAACGAATCTCAGGCGGTTTCTGTGCGGATCTGAAGATGTATGTCGTATAGAAGAAGGAAGCACAAATAATTTTTTATCAGAAAACCGAGGCATTGAGCAGTTCCTTAAATATATAGAACCGTTCTATAATAACTCCATCGACAAATTCAGAATTGGAACTGTCGATGCGGATTCTATATTTGTTGTTGCTGGTTTCATCGCGTTTGTCGCCTCTTGTTCTCCGGCTGCGATGCGAATTCATGGTGAGCCTCTTCGCAGTATGGTCGAAGGCACTGCAAACCTGCTTGACGCAAGAGGAGAATTGCCTCCGGCTCCTAAAGAACTAGGCCATGGACTCATTAACACGTAGCCAAATTCGTATGGCGGCCAACTTTATCATGGCAAGGTAGTTGTCGGCATGTTTTTCGAAACGTGTCGCAACACGTCGGAAGTACTTGATCTTGTTAAAGA
>JASLZL010000112.1 GCA_030754885.1 Rhodospirillales bacterium
GGAGAAAAAAGATCAAGAAAATGACCATCCAGAAGCGCCGCTTGAAACATCAACGCCAAGCGGCTTAACATCAAACCAAGATGAGCCAGATCCTCAGTTATCAAACAGGCTCAGGCGGCCCAATTGTTTTGATGACGGACACACGTTTCGAAAAACATGCCGACAACTACCTTGCCATGATAAAGTTGGCCGCCATACGAATTTGGCTACGTGTTAATGAGTCCATGGCCTAACTTTCTACGGTTCCCGTCACTACCTTTTGTGGCGATAGGACTAGGTAACAGTCGAACCGTCCGTAAAGCCAGCTTCCTTGCCAATTTCGGTACTCTTGTCTTAGCCAGGCGTAGCCACCAACGCGTGAGCCGATGGTGCGCAGCTTTCCCGAACTTAATGGTGAATAGGTCGAGACCGACGCCCATAGCAATCAGAGGGCCCCATATCCAACCGAGCTCTACCAGTATCTCTTTTAGCATCTCCATGGTTGCATTCGACCCTAACAATGATTAGATGGACCCGCATAAGATGCGGAAAGCCAGCTTTCATCCCGTACAACCAACCGTTCTAACGGCACATACGGAGAGGCTAACCGCTTGAGAATTAGTTGGCAAATACCTGAGCCCCTTCCAGCCGATGCGTCGCCCATGAATGTCCGCTATGGGTCGATACTGTTGACAAAGTATTTTCGGAACCGACCAGGGCAACAATGTTTCACAGCGTCGCCTTATCAGGCAACAAAGATTCAGGTTCAAGGCAATCTTGATTCCATTATTGCGCTGTCAGTGCCTCGACCCGACTTTATCAACAGTATCGGTTATACCCGGAAGTCCAACAGTGATCCCGGTACTGTCTGGTCTCTGGGGTGCAGCGGAACTCGAAGGCGCAGAAGCGGACATTAAACTTGCGCCATCCTTTTATGAGGACATGAACTAGGACTCCGCGGCCTTGAGGACTCGAACCAGGAAGTCGCTGCCCAGACGGAGGCCATTTTCATCGATGCCGTGACCCAGGCTCGGGCACAGGTGGGAATCCACCGGCACGCCCAGCTCCTCAAGGGCCGATACCGCCGTTGGCAGGGCATGGGCGGGAATCAACTCGTCTTCGGCACCGTGAATAAGGCGCACCGGCGGGCGCGAGGCGATCTCGTCGGCCAACCGGGCCTCACCCACCAACAATCCCGAATAGCCCAGGATGCCGGCGATCGGCAGTTGCCGCCTGAGGCCTACCTGAAGGGCCATCATGGTGCCCTGGGAGAAGCCAACGAGGGCCAGGCGGTCGGCGTCCAGGCCAAAATGCGTCAACTGGGCGTCGATGAAGGACTCCAAGACGGGCGCCGCGGCAAGGGCGCCGGCGAGCCGTGCCTCGGGGCTGAAGTCGCGAATGGAGAACCATTGGCGCCCAAAGGGCGCCATGTCGTAGGCAAAGGGCGCGTTGGGCGAGACGAAGAGCGCGTCAGGCAGCGATTGGGCAAAGTGGGGCGCTAATCCAATCAGGTCATTGCCGTCAGCGCCGACGCCGTGCAGCAAGATGACCAAGTTCCGAGGTGGGTCCCCTGAAGAGGGGGCAAGCGAAGGTCCTTCGAGGGTCGGTAGGTCAGGCATGATGGTCTTTGGATGGTTGGCGGGTAGGGTGAGCGAAGAGTCCTAGCCCATCGACCATGCTATTGTCACGCCATGGGCTCAACGGAAAACCACGTTTGCGGCGCCGCAACCCGTTTTGCGCCGTCACCCACAGGGTACCTCCATCTCGGCCACGCCTACGCGGCACTTTTCGCCGAAGCGGCGGCGCGGGCCGAAGGCGGCCGCTTCATCGTGCGTATGGAAGATATCGACGTCGGGCGCTGCCGGCCGAGCTTCGATGCCGCGATCCTCGATGACTTGGGTTGGCTGGGCCTGAGCTGGGACGAGCCGATACGCCGCCAGTCCGAGCACTTGGACGACTATGCCACCGCGCTCGACGAGATGCGGCATCTTGGTCTTCTTTACCCCTGTTTTTGTACGCGCAAGGACATTCAGGCAGAGATCGCAGCCGCCGGCCAGGCGCCCCACGGCCCAGACGGCCCGCTCTACCCCGGCACGTGCCGTACACTTTCCCCTGGCGAGCGAGAACGGCGTATCAACGAGGAAAGCCCCTTCGCGTTGCGTCTCGACATGGAAAAGGCGACGGCCCTCACCGGCGCCCTTACCTGGCATTTGCCGGGTGGTGATCCCATCAAAGCGCGGCCACAGGTCTTTGGCGACGTCGTTCTGGCGCGCAAGGACGTACCCACCAGCTACCACCTGGCGGTCACCGTGGACGACCACTTGCAGGGAATCACCGTGGTGACGCGGGGCGAGGATCTTTACCAAGCCACCCACGTGCACCGGCTTTTGCAGGCACTCCTGGGACTAAAGACGCCGCTTTATGAACACCATCGCCTTTTGGTCGGCGAGACCGGTCGGCGCTTGGCCAAACGGGACCAGGGCTTGACCTTGCGGGCGCTACGTCAGTCCGGGAAATCGCCCGCCGAAGTGCGCCGCATGGTCGGCTACGACTGAGTACCGCCGCCAGGACGCGCAGGGCGATATAGAGGCTGATAAACACGGTTACGGTTGAGGCCTCGATCCCAGTCGACGGTATCGTGATGCCAGTGCCGACGAAGCGCAAGTCCAACCAGCCGAGCGCCAAGGGTACGGGCCAAAGCGAGGCTGCGAATAGTGCCGTGCGAGCAAAAAAGAGCTGACCAAAGGTTTCATTGGCGCACAAGTTGGCGCCCCGATAGGCCGCGTCGTCGCCAGCCCCGAGGGCACCAAGTGACAGCCCGTGCATACGTACCACCGAGTGTTCCAGAACCTCGATCCGGGAACGATTGCAGTGCCGCGCTAGGACCTTGGCTGTCCCGCCCGCGAGGAGGCAGATTATCGCCAGAACAAAAGTGCCTGTGAGGAACCCGGTCGACGGGTTATCCGCCAGGCGGAAGGAGTGGATGAGAAATGGATCGATCCAGAGATAGAACGAAATAAAAGGATCCACGAACGTTATCCTCCCGCCGGTGGTTAGAACGGCGGCACCAAGCTGGTGCCGAGGAAACCCTTGGTGAAAAAACGGGTGCCGACGTAGAGCGCCAAAACGACGAACAGGCGCTGAAGCCAGATGTCGGGAATGTGGCGCGATAGCCTGAGCCCGATCAGGGAGCCCAAAAAGACCCCTATCATCTCGACACCGACAAGCGGCCAGAAGACCGGTGTGCCCTTGATGACCATGAAGGAAAAGATGCTTGTGACCATACCGATAAGCACAGCCAGTGACGCCGTTCCGGCCACCAGATACATGGGTAATCCGGCGACGCTTATGAGAAAGGGGACGAGCAGGAAACCACCACCGACACCCAGGAACGAGGCTAGCCCGGCGACCACGAAGCCGCTCAGTACCGGAATAACCGGATTGAACGAAAATGCGACGCCGAAGAAAGTGAAGGTCACTTTCTTGGGACCGATAGCTGTTATTTGAACGCCTTGACCGCCGGCTTCGGCCTCATTGGCGGAGCGCCCTGCCTTGATTGATGCCTCGAAAGCAAGGGCAGCTTCACGGGCGCCGCGTTTCCTCGCCTGGCCCCGGGGCGTCGTCTCGTAAAACAGGTAGGCGCCCATAAACAGAACGAAGAGGCCGAAGGTGCCAAGATAGTTGCGGAGTGAAACTTCACCCGCCGTTAACCACGGTACCAATGTTGACCCAAGCACGCTGCCCAGGCCCAAAAAAAGGGCGAGCGGCAAAACCAGACGCCCCATGCGGTAGTAATGGAACGAGGCAACGGCGGCACCCAGGCCGACCAACCACTGGTTGGAGGTACGGATCGAATCCGTGATCAGTTTGTTGAGAACGGGCGAGGTTTCGTCGAATTCGGCGGCGTAGTCACCCAGGCCAATAATTGACAAGTGGCCGACGCCCGACAGAATTCAGCCGAAGGCGCCAACGGTGGAGAAGACCCAGCCGACCCAGACGGTCCATAGGAAGGCAAGCAGCAAGTCGACCGACGGTGCCCCGTGGATGCCCAGAAACCCCGGAACGGCTCGTCCGTCGATGTGACCAGTGAGCGAGCCCCGGGGGGTAGCGGCGATAGCGTCGCCGAGGCGGTCGGCCCAGGTCGGCTCCGGCCAAAAAATGAAGCCAGTGAAAAAAATAAAACCGGCGAGCGGCAGCAGTCCGCGAGCACGCAATTCGACCCCCAATACCGAGCCGGAATTATAGCGACTTCCCCCGAGCCCCCGGAGTTGCCGCGCCGGCACATCATCAAATTAGGCGCCCCGAGGGGCCGCATCAACGGAGAAAAGGGCGCGGAGTAGTGGGGCCCCAACCTCACGGGGAGAAGAGAACCGCCACCAAGGTTCCGTCGGCCAGACCGTATACCACGTCCGGGGCACCATTACCGTCCACGTCGGAGGTGACGAGCGCCGTTACGATAGCGGAGCCGTGGGGAAGGCGCGCCAGGTCCCGAAATAGGCCGCCGGCAAATGTGACAATTCTCAGCGCGCGCCGGGTCTCGTCTGGAATCAGCAGGTCGGGCACGCCGTCGCCGTTGGCGTCGATTACCGTCCCCATGCCCAACTCGCGCGATCCCATGGCGTGGTTCGAGAACCCATATTGACTGTGGTCCTCGCGCAGGTTCTCGCCGTCCAGACGGTAGAGTTTCAGTGTGCCGCCAATGTGCGGCGTCACAACAACCGCCGCCTCATTCTCTCCATCGTCATCGAAATCAGCGACGTCGACGGGGTTGAGCCAGCGATTGGGCCTTCCTATGGCCGGCGCTTCGGCGATAAGGCGCAGGCCGTTAGCCGAAGCGCCGACGACGGCCAGGGCAGCGCCGCGGTTCAAATAAGAGCGCACCACTAGAATCTCGTCCTGGCCGTCGCCGTCTAAATCCGCGAGCCGGCCAATTCGGTCCTCAAAGACAGAGCCTTCGTCCAGAAACAGATCGTGGCGCGTGCCATTAGCTAGTCGGGCGCTGAGGCCGCCCGCCTCCACGGTGTCGCCCAACACACCGTGTGCATAGCGGGTGGTGGGGCGGATCAGCCAGGCAGTCGAAATGTTGCGGTTGCCTCGCGACACCACCCCGTCAGGCAGCATGTCCGGACGTTTGTCTGCCGGTCGCCAGGCGGCTGTTGAGGATACCAGGGACAGGATGGAGCCCTTGCCGACGACAACGCGAAATCGTGCTCCCTTGGCGTCTTCAATCTCTACGTTACCTTGGACGGTGCGCACATCAGCAAAGCCCGTTGGTACCTTCGTGGTGAGAGCGCGAATTTCGATCGCTGCTGCAAACGGCGCGGCGATAACGAGCATGAGGAAAATAGCGCCAAGCGCCACGGCTGCCGTAGAATTAACGGCACGGATTTGGACGCAAGACATCGGCGAAAGGCCTGTCCTCAATACATGTGCTGGCCGCCGTTTACCGAGAGCGTCGAGCCGGTGATGAAGTCGGACTCGTCGGCAACCAGAAAGAGGACGGCGCGGGCGATGTCTTCGGCTCGGCCCAGTCGGCCCACCGGAATGCGCGAAATGATTTTCTCGAGCACGTCTTCGGGCACGGCGCGCACCATTTCAGTATCGACGTATCCCGGCGCGATGGCGTTGACC
>JASLZL010000113.1 GCA_030754885.1 Rhodospirillales bacterium
GAGAAAAAAGATCAAGAAAATGACCATCCAGAAGCGCCGCTTGAAACATCAACGCCAAGCGGCTTAACATCAAACCAAGATGAGCCAGATCCTCAGTTATCAAACAGGCTCAGGCGTCCCAATTGTTTTGATGACGGACAGCCCAGCTTACCGCCAACTTCCTTGAATCCGAGAAACACGAGATCGAGGAACGACGGAAGTTTTGCACACAAAAAGACTGACTCCACTCTTTCCGGCTGGCCTGTCTTAGTTGGATGCGTAAAACGGCCGCTCGCCTCGGACCGTCGTCCGGTACATGAGGCGCCGGTACGTCTCTTCGGCGAAGGGCGTGGCGCAATGCATGGTGCAACGATTGTCCCACAGGACTGCGTCTCCCGGCTGCCAGCGGTACGATAGGACGAAGCGTTCGGCCGTCGCGAATTCATAAAGCTCGCGGAGCAGCGCTTGGCCTTCTTCCAGGTCCATGCCCTCGATCGCCCACATGACGTCCCCCAGATAGAGACAGTGGCGGCCCGTCTCTGGATGGGTGCGCACCAGGGGATGGACGATATCGGGGGTGCGCGCCGCCTCCTCGTCGCTGAGTGGCGGGCGGTGGGGGTAGAGAATAGGCCAGGTGCGGACACGGCTGTGGACGACGTTGAGGCCGGCAATCCGTTTCCGAGTGTCGGCGGGCAGGGCCTCAAAGACCGCATACATGCCGATGAATAGAGTATTGCCTTGGTCCGGCGGCACCTCGATGGCGTGCAGGAATGAACCGCTCGCGGGTTCGGCAAGGAACTGGTAGTCCGTGTGCCAGTTACGTCCTGCTTTCTCTTGACCTAGGGGGCGGCCGTCCTCTTTCACGTTGGAGACGACCAGAACCTCGGGTCGCCCGGGCAGGCAAAACTGGGGCATGTGGTGGCTTATCAGTACACCGAGGCGTTGCGTGAATGCGATCTGGTTATCCACGGTCATGGCCGATTGAGCGGGGAAGCTAAGAACGCTGTGGTCAAGCCAGGCGGCACGGATGGTCTTAAAGGTCTTATCGTCCAGGGGTTGCGACAAGTCGACACCGCTCACCTCGACACCTATATCGGCGCCGAGGGGCCAAACGGCGATGCTGCTCACGGGCCGTCCGGCGCGAAGAAGGGCTTATCGCCGGAAATGTGGGTGCGGTGCATGACGCGCCGGTATTTTTCCTCGTCGAATACGGTAGCGCTGTGGAAGGTACAGCGGTTGTCCCATAAGATGGCATCACCGACCTTCCATTTATGAGCATAGACGAAGCGCTCTTCGGTGGCGAAGGCGCGCAGTTCCTTTAACAACGCGTGGCCCTCTTCAAAGGGCATGCCGACGATCTCCCAGCCCACGTTGCCGCCACAATAAAGGGCGCGTTTGCCGGTCTCGGGATGGGTCCGCACCAGGGGATGGATCTCGTCGGGAAGCTTGGCTTGTTCCGCCTCGGTTAGCATGGGGCGGTCGGGATAGCTGATCGGCCACGCCTTGACCCGGCTATGTACCACTTCGAGACCCAGAATGCGCTGGCGGGTTTCAGCCGGCAAGGCGTCGTATACCTGGTACATGTTGGCAAACAGCGTGTCGCCCTTTTCCGGCGGCACCTCGCGCGCCACCAGGACCGACGCCGAACAAGGGTACTTCGTATATTGGCCGTCGCTGTGCCAGGACCGGCCGCTCTTGGGCGCGCCGATGTGCTCGCCCTTGACCTTGACGTTGGATACGACGGCGATTTTTTGGTGATCGGGCAGATTCCACTTACTCGTCGTCGTGTGATGATCAAGGGTCCCGAACAGGCGGC
Organism: Rhodospirillales bacterium; assembly: GCA_030754885.1. GTDB lineage: Bacteria > Pseudomonadota > Alphaproteobacteria > Rhodospirillales > JASLLZ01 > JASLLZ01. Next base: position 1,796 of record JASLZL010000113.1, read on the forward strand.
TGAAAGCCATGTGGTCGTCGGGCGTCATCGCTTGTTGATCGCGAAACAGCACGAAGTTGTGGTCGAGCCAAATGCGGCGGATACGTCCGTAAGTATCGGCGTCCACCGGCCGCGACAGATCGACGCCGGTGATCTCGGCGCCGATGAATTCGGTAATCGGCTTGAATTTCATGGTCACGAAAATGTGTCTCCCCGCAAATGAAACGCATTTGTACAATGATGGCATTGCCTTTGAGAGCGGTCAACGTGCCCCCGGGGGCTGGTGGCCGCGACCGGGGCCCTGTGCTAAGGATCGTCGGGTGAACCGGCGAAATTGGGTAAATTAGACGGAAGGAAATTTGGCATGGGCGGCGTTCTGGACGGCAAGGTGGCGATCGTCACCGGGGGCGGCACGGGGATCGGCGAGGCGACGGCACGGCGCCTGACCCAATCGGGCTGTAAGGTGGTCGTGGCGGGCCGGCGCAAGGCTGAGATCGAGCGCGTGGCGGGCGAAATCTCGGGGCTGGCCGTTGCCACCGACGTTGCGCTTGAGGACAACGTCAAGGCTCTGTTTCAGGCCTGCGACGATGCTTACGGCCGGCTCGACGTCTTGGTCAACAACGCGGGTTCGGGCGGTGCCCGGGCGGCGCTTGCCGACGTCGCAATGGCGGACTGGGACCAGACCATCGCCGTCAACTTGCGCGGCGTTGCCATGTGCATCAAGTATGCGGTGCCGCTGCTAAAGCGCCAGGGCGGTTCTATCGTCAACGTCTCGTCACGCGACGGGGTGCGGGGCTCGCGGCCGACGCGTAGCGACTATGTTGCCAGCAAATTTGCCTTAACCGGCCTTACCGAGGCGGTGGCCCAGGAACTGGGGCCGCTGGGCATTCGCGTCAACGATGTTTGCCCGGGCGCCGTCGCCACCGATCTGATGAAACGAAGCGTCAAGGTGCAAGCCGAGAAACTAGGTAAGAGCGAAGACGAAATTTGGAAGACCCACTACATGGATACCGCGGCCCTGCGCAAATACGTCGAACCCGAAGAGGTCGCGGCGACGGTGCTGTTCCTTGCCTGCGACGAGGCCTCCGCCGTCACCGGCGAGCACCTTAAAGTGGATTCAGGGCGGCTTTGAGATAGGGAGACGAAATTGATCGACTTCTACACCTGGACGACACCCAACGGGTACAAGATTTCCATCATGCTCGAAGAAGTAGGGCTTCCCTACACGGCCCATGCCATCGACATCGGCAAGGACGACCAGTTCGACCCCGAGTTCCTAAAAATCAGCCCCAACAACAAGATCCCCGCCATTGTCGATCACGGCACCGGCACCACGATGATGGAATCGGGCGCCATATTGCTTTATCTGGCTGAAAAGACGGGCCAACTCATGCCGACCGCGAAGGAGGCGCGCTGGCAGGTGATCGAATGGCTGATGTGGCAGATGGGCGGCATCGGCCCTTTCCTCGGACAAGTCCACCACTTCGTGCGCTTCAACAAGGGAAAATCGGCCTATGCCGAGGAGCGCTATCTCAACGAAGCGCACCGCCTCTACGGAGTCCTCGACCGCCGTCTTGCCGACCATGAATACCTGGCCCGTGATTATTCCATTGCCGACATTGCCACGTGGCCCTGGATATCGCGGTTTGAATGGCAAACCATCGACATGAACGCTTATCCCAACGTCAAGCGCTGGTACACGGCCATCGCTGGCCGTCCGGCGGTCGAACGTGGCTACGGGGTGCCGATGGCGGTGGGCGGCGTGCCGATGCCGTGACGGCGCCTTAGTATTCCCGAAAAATTCGGCGCAGTTCGGCCACGTCATCGGTCCGGGTCAGGGCCAGCATGGCCAGGATGCGGGCCTTCTTCGGGTTCAGGTTGTCGGCCGCGACCCAACCGTCGTCGCGGAAGGCGCTGCGCTCCAGTACGCGCCCGCTGCCGCCGTGGGATGCGATGAAGACGTGGACGCCCTGGCGCCGCGCCTCGGACAGGGCCGCCTTCTGCCCGCTGCCCGGTAGGCCCGGCGGAAAGGCCGCGCAGACGATGCCGCGCGCGCCGGCGGCAACGAAGGCGTCGATGGCCGCGCCATCGACGCCACCATAGGAATAGGAGACATCGACGCGTGGCAGTTCGCCCATGCCGCGTACGTCGATCTCGGTATCGGGGGCGTGGCGTCGCGCCGGTCGGCGATAGACGACGATATGGCCGTCGGCGTCGGCGTAGCCCAGAATGCCCAGCTCGGGCGTGCGAAAGGTATTGACGCGGTGGGTGGAGACCTTGGTCACGTCGCGCGCCGCCTGGATCTCGTCGTTGAGCACCGTGACCACGCCAAGGCCACGGGCACCGGGCGATGCCGCCACGCGCACCGCGTTGACCAGATTGATCGGACCGTCGCTGCTCAACCCATTGATCGAGCGCTGCGCCGCCACCAGCACGACAGGGATATCCACCTTGATCGTCAGGTTTAGGAAATAGGCGGTCTCTTCCAAGGTGCAGGTGCCGTGGATGATGATCATGCCGGCCAGGGTCGGGTCATTGGCCGCCGTCAGGTGGACAAGCTCATTGAGTTCAAGCCAGTCGCCGGGACCAAAGGCCTCGCTGGAGACCGAACGGAAGGGAACGCATACCACCTCGGCAACGGTTGCCACCTCGGGGACCCGGTCCAGCAAGTCCTGGGGTTCAATCCGGATGCCGGTGGCGCCGTAATCGAAAAGGTCGAGCGAGTCGCGACCGACGGCGGAAATGGACCCGCCTGTGCCGATCGCAGCGACACGCGGCTTGCTCGTGCTCAAGGCCCGTTTCCCCCTGCTGATTTAGGTGTCTAGCGCGTTTAGGCCGGGTGGATGCCGTCCATGATGGTGGTGCGGTACATGAGGCGTCGGTGGTTGATCTCGTCGTAGGGGGTGGCGCAGTGCATGGTGCTGCGGTTGTCCCACAAGAGGGCGTCGCCGGCCTGCCACTTATGGGCATAAACGAAGCGCGGCTGGCGGGCGAAGTCCATCAGCTCGTCGATCAGGGCCTTGCCCTCGTCGTCGTCCATGCCAACGATCCACGCACTCGCCTCATTGCCGATGTAGAGGCACTTGCGCCCGGTTTCGGGGTGGGTCCTTACCAGGGGATGGAAGACGTCGGGCAGTATCGCCTTCTCGGCATCGGTGAGCGGCGGGCGGTGGGGGTAGTCGATGGGCCACGAACGCACCCGGCTGATGAGAATTTTCTTGCCATCGACGCGCTGCTTCGTCTCGTCGGGCAGGGCCTCATAGACCGCACCCATGTTGATGAAAAGGGTCTCGCCCTTGACCGGCGGGCATTCCCGGCCATAGAGCAACGACGCCTTGGCCGGTATATCCTTCCAATAAAGATCGCTGTGCCAGTGGCGGCCGCCGTCTTTGGTGCCGACGGGCTTGCCGTCGTCGGTCTTCAGGTTGGACAGCACCAGGACCTCGGGATGGTCATCGAGCAGGTAATCGGTCTGGATGTGGATATCGAGGGCGGTGCCAAGGCGCAGGCTGAAGGATTTTTGCCTCTCGACGCTCATGTCCTGGCCGCGAAAGAGGAGGACCGTATGGTCCAGCCAGGCCTGATTGAGGGCGGCGAAGGTCTCTTCATCGAGGGGCTGGGAGAGATCGACGCCGATCGCCTCGGCGCCGATGCTGTCGGTGATAGGGCGGAATTCAATTGTCATCACACGGCCTCGGTGGGGGCGCACAAGGTCATGCCCGCGACGACGATGCCGCCACGCACGGTGCCGACCTTGATGGAACCGTAACGATCCGCGAAACTGGGCGGCAGCGGCCAGCCGTTGGGCGCCGACAGCCACAACCGCACCATGTGGCGCTTGCGTTCGAACTCGGGATGGTCCTCGAAAGAGGTGCGCGCGTGCAAGATGGTGTGGTTATGGACGAGCTGGATGTCGCCCAGTTCGATATCCATCTTGAGGCTGAATTCTTCGGCGAGAGAGTCCATCAGCGTCAGGGCTTCAAGCTGTTCGTCGTTGAGCTTGGGCACCGCGTCGAAGCGCTGGGCATAGTCGATGTCGCCGCGCGGATAGAAGCACGTCATATAACCGTCGTCATAGTTGAATACCGGGGCCGAGGCGTAGGGCAGTTGGCCGTCGAGCAGCTCGCACTTGCGGTCCATGTAGAAATGCCCGCGCAAGATCTCGATCAGGTCGGGCCGGCGGCGCAGGATCTCGTTGTGGATGGCGCCCGAACTGACAATGCTGCTGAGGCCCCCGGACTTGGCCTTGGCCAGGCACATGAGGCAGACGATGTCGCACGAATCGGTGTGATAGCGGAGCTTCAAGGTCGTCTGATAGCCGCGCCGCGCCGGGTCGCCTTCGGCCATGCCAAGGTCCTTGACGTGACCCAGCACGTGCCCCTTGCCGTTCTGCGACACGGCGTCACCCCAGTAGTGTCCCATTCCCCAATAGATCGTCTGCGCTTCGACCTCGGTATAGCGTTCGACGGGGATGCGCTTTATGAGCACGAACCCGCGCCCGTTGACCACTTGTTCCTGGAGCTTGACCAGCACCGGTCCCAAAGTGGGTAGGGGAAAGTCCTCGCGCCCGATGTCAATAATGGCGAGGCCACGCTCCTGTGTCTGGCGCAACGCCGCTTCAAGTTCCCCGATTTCTTCCTCTGACAGGCGGTACATCCACTCGTCGGTTTTGGCCAAATCGCTGCCCAGCCAGACCGCCGGGCTCTCCACCGGTTGAATGGTTTGTGCCGTGGCCGCAGCATGACCGACGCGAGACTGCACTGCCGTCATGATCTTCCTCTTCGTCTTTCACGAATCCAGGTGCTTGCCCGGCACCTTGTAGCGTTTCAAATGAATGATGCCATCGACTCTTAAACGGGTCAACTTAGCCGACATTCCCCAGATAGCCTCCTGGTTTTCGGAAATCATACCGCAGCACCGCCGTCGAGGGTACGGAATCGTTTTTGCGGCCTCGCGATGACCTGATTTCTCGGTTTTCCTGTGTCGGGAAGCCCATTTGTGCATATTTC